>JBOEHE010000029.1:0-25316 GCA_050633785.1 Arenicella sp. | reverse complement strand
AGTTATGTTGTTAAAACTTGAAAAGAACATTAATAAATTGATGGACTATGTTGGTGCAGTCGCTGGGGTATTATTGATACTTCTGGTTCTGGTGATTTCATATAATGTTATCGGTCGTTATGTCTTCAATGCCTCATCCATTGGTCTGGAAGAGCTGGCCTGGCACTTCTATGCAAGCGTCTTTCTGCTTGGAATTCCCTTTGCGCTGAAAACGGGGTCACACGTTCGTGTCGATCTGATCTTTGAAAACCTCTCATTGCGCACTCGTGCCATTATTGATTTGGTCGGCACCGTCTTATTCCTGCTGCCTATGGCTGGAATTGTTCTCTATTACGGTTGGGATTTCATGGCTCAGGCTTACATACTCGGTCCGCATGCGGATAGTTTCCCAGGTTTGGTACAACAATTGTTCACTACCGGAATAGGCGAAAAAACCCAGGATCCTGGTGGTTTACTGAATCGATTTATTATTAAAGGAGTGATTCCACTGTCATTCTTCTTTTTGATCCTCAGCGCCATTTCATTTTTGATCCACAAGATCAATATATTAATGGGTGTTGAACAGGAAAACGAATTAGATCACGGCAGTCATTAGACTGGTTCCGTATGAATCTCACAAATTATTTAGGGTGTTGACATGATAGGGGTTTCTATATTTTTACTGGCACTGGCGTTGCTGTTGTTCGGCTTTCCAGTGGCATTTACATTTGCCGGGGTGGGTATCTTATTTGTGGTTCTGTTTGCAGAGCCAAGCCAGTTGGCACAAATTCCTTTCCGTATATATTCGAATATGGGAGATAACGGAGAAGGTGTGGTGCTGATGGCAATTCCTTTGTTCATCTTTATGGGATTGATACTGCAACGCACCAAGCTGGCTGAGCAGTTGCTGGAGTCCATGGGACGGCTATTTGGTTCCGTTCGCGGTGGTCTTGCCATTTCAACCATTTTAGTGGGAGCTTTGCTTGCTGCTTCAACAGGGGTGGTTGGTGCGAGTGTGGTTGCTATGGGCTTGATCTCGATGCCAGTGATGTTGCGCTATGGGTACAGCAAAGCTTTGTCAACGGGGACAATTTGCGCAGCAGGTACTCTGGGGCAGTTGATCCCGCCGTCTATTGTGTTGATTGTGCTGGGTGATGTGCTCAATGTACCAGTGGGTGATTTGTTCAAGGCCGCGATCAAGCCAGGTTTGATCCTGATTGGTTGTTACATCGTCTATATTGTTATTTTCTGTATCGTCAAACCAGAGTCGGCGCCGCCCATCCCCTTGGAAGATGAAGGAGCATCACGCACTAAAATCATTTTGGATGCATTGATAGCTGTTATTCCTCCACTGTTGTTGATTCTGGTGGTGTTGGGTTCTATTTTTTCAGGAATAGCGACACCGACAGAGTCATCGGCTTTGGGTTGTGTTGGTGCTGTTGTGTTGGCGGTGGTTTATCGCAAGTTCTCATTGGGTATGTTCTGGGAGAGTTCGATTGAAACGGTGAAAATAACCGCCATGGTATTTGCGGTGCTGTTGGGAGCATCCATTTTTTCGATGGGATTTTCCTATACAGGCGGTGAAGAAGAGGTTGAGCATTTGTTGTTGAGCATTCCAGGGGAGAAATGGGGGTTCTTGATCTTTATCATGTTCCTTATCATGCTGTTGGGCTTCTTTTTGGACTATATTGAAATTTCCTACATTGTGCTGCCATTGGTGTATACCGTAGTGGAAGCTTTGCAAATCAATACCATCTGGTTTGCGATACTGGTGGCGATGAATTTGCAGACCTCGTTTCTGACGCCGCCGTTTGGTTTTGCGTTGTTTTACCTCAAAGGTGTGGCGCCGGACAGCATTAAGACTACGGATATATATCGGGGAGTGATTCCGTTTATTCTGATTCAGGTCGGTGTGGTTCTGTCGATGTTGTTTTTCCCTGAAGTCTACGGTTTGTCTTCTGAAGCCGTTCAGCTCTGGTGATATGTTGATATAGTAGTTGCCAAAGCTGGGCTTATTGGGCTATTAATAAGGGCATTTCAAATGGGTCTGTCGGATAATGACTTTTCTTCGTGCAGCTGGACTCTTGTGAGCTCTCGATGAAAGCCATTATCCGACAGGCCCTGAACTCAATTAGAACAGGTTATTTTTTATGCAAGCATTGACTGCCCTACAACAGCGGGTGTCTTCGCCTTTGTTGGCTGAACCCGCACCTTCGCAAGAGCAATTACAACAGATATTCTCTGCGGCGTTGCGCGCTCCAGATCATGGAGCACTGACTCCCTGGCGTTTTTTAACCATTGCTGATGAAGCGCGACAAAAGCTCGCCGATGTCATGACGGCTGCCAAAGAGGCTGAAGACGCGCCCAAGCATATGTTGTTGAAGGCTCAGAAAGCACCTTTTCGAGCGCCAATGATTATCGTTGTTATCGCCTCGATTCAGGAAGGGCGAATTCCCGGTTTTGAACAGGAACACTCAGCAGCAGCAGCAGCGCAAAATATTCTGGTAGCAGCTGAAGCCTTGGGGTTAGGAGCAATCTGGCGAACTGGTTGGCCAACGCACCATCCTGATGTTCTGGAGGCTTTGTCCGTCAGTGAACATGAGAAAATTATTGGCTTTATCTATATTGGACAACGTTGTGGTGAACGTCGAACTATTGCGCCGCTGTCGGTTGATGATTATGTGCAGGAATGGATCTGAGTTTAATCGGTTTTATTGGCTGAAAAAATGATGAACTCAGGTCAACTGCAATGCGTCTCGAGTGTTCTTTCGACTTTGCTGTGCAACCATGCTCATTGGTTCTTGCCTTAGTTCAGTGAGAACTTTAAGTACTTGTGGAAGATATTCGGGGCTATTGCGTTGTCCCCAATGCGAAGCAACGGTCATGTCAGGAGCGTCGGTTTCCAGTACGATTCCTTCCAAAGGCAGCTGCTGGCTCAGGCGTCGTAATTTGCTGGAACGTTCATAGGTTAACATGCCGCCAAAACCGAGTTTGAAACCAAGGTCAAGATAATGTCCTGCTTGCTGAATCGAGCCATTAAATGCATGAACTATACCACTTTTAATGCGGTGTTTACGTAATGAGACTAAGACCTGATCATGGGCTTTTCTGACGTGAAGAATGACTGGCAGGTCATAGTGACTGGCTAATTCCAGTTGCTGGTTGAAAAGTATGGTTTGTTGTTGTTGGTCGCTGTTTTTAATATAAAAATCCAAGCCGATTTCGCCCACGGCAACTGGGGACTTAGTGCTTAATAAGATGTCTAACTGTTTCAGGTCTCCTGGTTTGACGTTGTGCATAAACAGTGGGTGGAGGCCTATCGCGTAATGCAGTTTGGGCTTTTGTTGATGTTGGTCGCATAAATCGATTAAGGCTTGCCAGCTATTAGCCTGAACGCCTGGGATAACGATATCAGTAATTCCTTTATTGGCAGAATTTTCAAGAACTTCGTTGCGATCGTGGTCAAAATCAGAAAAATCAAGGTGGCAATGTGAGTCTATAATATGAGTGTTGTTCTTCATTGCTAATCAGTAGTCGAGTGATTTTTTTAATTCTGCTGTAGTATAAAGTCAATGTAAGAGCCTAACGGTGGCAGGTCAAGTCAAGTTCCTGAGTAAATCATCGACTGGCAATGAGCTGGCCAGGCCAAATTACTCTTACCAGCCATGTGAAGTGTTATCAGTGAGGCGAAAAATATGTTACCGATGAAATGCCATTATGAATATTAGCCAGAAAGTATTGCTGCTTGCATTGATACCAATGTTGGTTGCGATGTTATTAGTCACCCTGGTGGTTAATTTCCAAACTCGGGAATTGTCGCACAAACAAGCCGCTGCCTTTAAGGCGGCCTTGATGGAGATCCGCAAGTCAGAGTTGATTAACTATACCAATCTGGCCAGATCAGCCATCGATAAAGTTTACAACTCACCAGAAATAGATACCGAAATTGCCAAGAGTATAGTGCAGGAAATTTTGAACAATCTGGAATATTCAGAGGATGGTTATTTCTATGCTTATACTGAAGAAGGTGTGAATGTGGTTCATCCCAAGCAGGCTTTTCGCCTGGGGAAGAACTGGTTGGACCTGGAAGATAGTGAGGGCAAGCCAATTATTCGAGAGCTTATTAACCAGGCACAAAACGGCGGTGGTTTTACTGAATATTTATGGGAGAAGCCTTCTCTGGGAGAGGTGGGTAAAAAGTTAGGCTATGCGGAAATGTTGGATAAATGGAATTGGATGTTCGGCACTGGTATGTATATTGATGATGTTGATAAAGAAGTCAGTGCATTGCAAGGTGTCATGGACAAACATATCAGAGATACGTCCATCGTGATTATGTGGATTGCTGCTTTGTCGGTGATCACCGTGTTTGTCTCTGGTTTGTTATTGCAGCTAAGTGAGCGCAAATTGGCGGATAGAAAATTGCAGGAATTAACCAAACGAGTGCTTAATACTCAAGATGAGGAACGCCGCAGAGTGGCTCGTGAATTGCACGATGGGATTAGTCAGGCTCTGGTTGCTGTCAAATACTCTCTGGAGGCAGCGTTTGATCAACTCAAAGATAAAAATCTAAAGGGGGTTCAGTTGATCAAAGCCAGTGGTAAAAACCTGGATGATACTCTGCATGAAATACGGAGAATTTCGCGAGATTTACACCCCAGTGTGTTAGATGACCTGGGTTTGATGGCCGCTATTGAATCACTGACCAAAGACTTCCAGAAACGATGCAATATCAAAGTGAAGTTGAACCGAATTGCCGTCAAGAACTTATTGCCGCAAGATGCGAAAACAGCCTTATATCGAGTTACTCAGGAAGCTCTGACCAATATAGAACGTCACTCTACAGCAAAGAATGTTACGATTGACATGGCCCTCAATAAGAACTGGTTTCAATTGACGATCAGCGATGACGGTCAGGGTTTTGATGTTTCTACCATGCAGCGCAGTCGTCGACCCAATGTTGGCATAGGCTTGCGTAATATGGCCGAGCGCTTGAGTTATTTCAAAGGCAAATTTGAGGTGCAGTCCTCCGACACTGGCACGACTATCATCGCCGCAGTGCCGAAAAATATTATGGCCTACAAAAATAACAGTCGAGAGGTGTTAACATGAGCAATATCAGCGTCTTAATTGTCGATGATCACCCTTTAGTACGCGATGGTTTGCGCTCCCGTTTAAGTATTACAGAGACTATCTGTGTTGCTGGTGAGGCAAGTAATGGTGCTCAGGCTATTACTATGGCTGAAGAATTGCAGCCAGATGTGGTTTTGATGGATATTAATATGCCAGTCATGAACGGTATTGATGCAGCAGAGATTTTTCAGGAAAAATTTCCTGATATCAAATTGCTGGTGTTGAGCATGCATGATGATCGCGAATATGTCATGAATGTTTTGCGTTCGGGTGTTAAGGGTTATGTTCTGAAAAATGCTTCAGCAGAAGAAATGTTTGCCGCAATTCAAGCGGTTTATAACGGGGGGATTTATTATAGCCCATCGATAGCTGAAATCATTATGAACCCCGAGAACGAACATAATGATACACTAACCTCGCGTGAACAAACGGTTATGAGTATGTTGGCAAAGGGCTTGAGCAATAAAGAAATGGCTCGCGAACTGGATATCAGCGTACGCACTGTGGAAACACACCGACGAAACATTAAACAAAAACTCAATATCTCAACGACTTCAGGTCTGATTCGCTATGCCATTGATTATGGGCTGGTGTGACGGAAAAAAGCTTTATTTATGTCAATTGCACTCTCAGAAATATCCGATAAACGTTTTAACGGTTTGCGTTCCATTTATGGTGAAAAAGGTCTGGCCCATCTGCAGGCAGCCAGGGTTGCTGTTATTGGCATTGGTGGTGTTGGCAGTTGGGCTGTAGAAGCTCTGGCGAGAAATGCTGTTGGCCACATAAGTATGATTGACCTTGATATTGTCAGTGAATCCAATATCAACCGGCAGTTGCCAGCAATGTCTTCAACTCTGGGTATGGATAAAACGCAGGTAATGCAGCAGCGTATAGCTGACATTAATCCGAATTGCCAGGTCAGCATTGTGGATGATTTTGTCACAGTCGACAATGTTGCGGACATTTTGGGAAGTTCCTTTGATTATGTCATTGATTGTGTTGACAGCTTTCGAGTCAAGGCGGCTATTATTCATTACTGCAAGCGTCAGAAGGTACCTTTGATTACTGTAGGTGGTGCCGGAGGGCAAATAGATCCTTTGAAAATTAAATTGGTTGATTTAAGTCGAACTCAGCATGACCAGTTGCTGGCAAAAACTCGAAAGTTACTACGCCAGGACTACCGGTTTGCCAGAAATCCCAAACGTTCATTTGGCATGCCATGCGTGTATTCCGATGAGCAGATTCGTTATGCTGACGGGCAGGGAGGAGTGACTTCCTTAAAGCTTGATTCTGCTGGCGCCGCAGGTTTGAGCTGCGCCGGAGGTCTGGGCTCAACCATGCAGGTGACTGCCAGTTTTGCCATGGTGGCGGTGGCGCATGTGGTTGCACAGGTAACGCGAGGTGCTGATCATGGGTGAACTCTCTAAGTTATCTGATTCACCTGAATTGCTTAATCCATCTGGCCTGTTGGAAGCTGTTGAACCGCTGGAAAATCCCTCGATTATATTGGCAACTTTGAATGCGCGCTATATCCATTCTTCCTTTGGTTTGCGTTATCTCAAGGCGAACATGGGGGATTTGGAAGCTGCAACTATGATTCAGGAATTCACCCTTGAAATCAAGGCTGAGGACATGGCTGAGCGTTTGTTGGCCCATCAGCCGAAAATTCTCGGCTTCAGTCTTTATATCTGGAATGCTGTTCAAACGGAAGGTCTGATTCGTTTGATCAAGGAGTTGCAGCCTGAATTGCCAATCATTATAGGCGGGCCTGAAGTCAGTTATGAAACAGAAACTCAAGCCGTATTTGACAGTGTTGATTATGTGGTGACAGGCTGGGGCGATATCAGCGTACCTGCATTATGTGCTGATCTGTTGGCTGGTACGCCTCCAGAGCAAAAAATAATCAAGGGAGAGCAACCGCGGCTCAGTGATATCAAGATGCCTTATCATTTGTACACCGATGAGGACATCAAAAATAGAGTTATTTATGTTGAGGCCTCACGTGGCTGTCCTTATAAGTGTGAGTTTTGTCTGTCAGCATTGGACAAAACAGCTTGGCCATATGATGGGGAGTTGTTTTTGGCGGAAATGGAGACTCTTTATCAACGCGGAGTTCGGCAATTTAAGTTTGTTGATCGCACCTTTAACCTTAATATCAAAGCCAGTCTTAAGATTATTGATTTTTTTCTGGAGCGGATGGATGATGACTTATTTTTGCATTTTGAGTTGATTCCTGATCACCTCCCGGAGTTGCTTAAAGATGCAATTAAAAAATTTCCAGAGAACTCATTGCAGTTTGAAATTGGCATTCAAACATTTAACCCAGAAGTGCAGTCCTTGATCTCACGACGGCAAAAGAATGATAAAGCCAGAGAAAACCTGTGCTGGCTGCGAGCTGAAACCCAGGCTTATATTCATGCTGATCTTATTTTTGGTTTGCCAGGTGATGATTTGGTCAGCTTTGCAGATAGTTTTGACCAACTCTATGAGTTGCAGCCACACGAGATTCAAGTCGGCATTCTTAAGCGCTTGAAAGGTTCTCCCATCATCAGGCATAGCGAACACTATCAATTGCGTTTCAATCCTAACCCGCCGTTTAATGTACTGAGCACCAGCACTATCGACTTTTCTCAGATGCAGAGCATGAATCGCTTTGCCCGTTACTGGGATATGATAGCGAATTCAGGTCGATTCAAGCACACTCTGAATTCATTGATTGAAATGTCGCCATTCAATCGCTTCATGCAAATCAGTAATGCTTTGTTTGATCGCTTGCAGCAGACACATAGAATCTCCCTGAACCGGTTGTTTGATGCTTTGCATGATATTGCTCTGGAAGAATTTGACGTTGACCAACAATGGTTGCAAACCCAATTGATGAAGGACTTCAAACTTTCCGGCTTGAAAACTATTCCAGCTTGTCTGGCCGAAAAACAACGTGCTTCTATCAGTCAGTCGCGCACTGTCAAACGTAACCAGAGGCAGAGCCGTCACAGTGCAACTTGAAATCATTCAAGTTGTCCTCATCTATTCATAAATAAGGTCGTTTGTTGTCCATAGCGGATTTCTGCTATTATTCGCCACCCGGCCACATAACCATTAAAAAGACTGTAAATATGATTATCGAAAAAGATTCCGTCGTTGCCATTGCCTATACGCTGAAAAATACTCAAGGTGAAGTTTTGGATGCTTCAGAAGAAGGCAAGCCTTTGAATTATTTGCACGGCGCAAAAAATATTATTGTTGGCTTGGAGCAGGCGCTGGAAGGCAAAAAAGAAGGTGATAATGTTTCTGTTGATATTGAAAGTGAATTGGCTTATGGCCCTAGAATTGATGCTTTGACTCAACAAGTTCCCAAGGAATCTTTCGGCGAGATAAATACCATTGAAATGGGTATGCGTTTTCAGGCAGAGACAGAGCAGGGGCCGGTATCGGTTGTCGTCACAGAAATAGAGGGTGACTTGATCACAGTTGATGGCAATCATCCTCTGGCAGGACAGGACCTGCACTTTGATGTCACTATAGAGAGTGTTCGGGAAGCCAGCACTGAAGAAAAAGAACATGGTCATGTCCATGGCCCTGGTGGTCACCACCACTAAAAAAACAGCTTGCACTGAAGCGTCAAACCGGTTCAAATATGACCGGTTATGACGCGATTTTGACCCATTAACTAAGCTGTGAATTTAAACTTGCCTTTTATTAAAAAGCACATATTATTAATAGAGTCGAAGGTCCAACAGAGGGGTCTGTTGTTATAAAAAAGAGGGGTAGTATAAGGTTCGGTTAGAAAAAAAGAGTTCTATAAACCGTTTACCAATGATGTTGATAAGTTGTTGATTTATCTAGTGATTAAGCAATTTTGAGACATTAATAATAACTATGACTCCTGGAGAAATTTATGTTCGGTGAAAACCTCTCTAAAGCACACTCAGTCAGCGCGCCTGCCCATATACACGGTTATAATGTTTTAGAATCCCTCAAAGATTACGAGATTAACCCACAAGCCAAACAAGAACTCAGCCGCAAAATAGTCCAACAACAAATTTTTGATTTTATGAATGTGCACCGTCATGGTGATCGCATTTTGCCTAAATGGAATGACCGCATTAATTTGCATACACTGGGGCTGACCAGTGACCTGCAAACTGAAATGTTTTCCAGTGCCTTAAATCAGATGTCTTTATTGACAAATGTTGAAATAGGCCATCAATCTCGATTGAGAATCAACCAGCAAGGTTTCGGCAGACCGAACTCAGTTCGAAACCCTTATTCAAATGCTCTGGTTATTTTTGTTGATGGCAAAGAACCCATTTGTTTTGATGACCGAATTTCTAATGCTTTGCAGGAACTAGGCAAAGATCCCATCGATGTCTATCAACGTATTGAACAAAACTGTCATAACAACAAACAAGCCACAGAATACCGTTGCTTGCGTTATGATCAGGAAGGAGCAACATTTTTCCTGTATATCGTAGACATTTCATGGGTCCGTGAAATGGCTGCGGATGAAATTGACGAGCAAAATATTTATCGATCACAGTTCTTGCAAGCGGCATTTCGCTTGTTTTCACTTCAAGATGGTGTTTCTGACACAGTGAAGTATTCTTTTATGAACCATAAATACTTTTGGAAAAGCATGCGCGAACTGGCGCCAGTTGACTGTGCCTTTTTGTCCTCAATGTACTGTGAGCAAATGGCCCGAAAGCGTCGTAAATTGAAATCAGCGAATTACATTTCACAATTGGCCTGGCGTGAACTTAAAGACGAAGAATAAGTAAATATTCGGTTCATTACTGACCGCACGCCCGTAAAATACTGTTGATGACTCACGGATGAGTGTTAACAATTTCTGATAGATTCCTCTCTATTAACTAATAGAAACCCCTTCCATGAATATTTGCATTTGTTTGCAGCGCCAATTAATGTAAAATCAGCGGCTTTATTTCAACACTTCAGACGTAACCCCAATGAATAGAACCGCATACGGTGTTTTTTCTATCGCGCTTGCATCCTTGTTGCTAGAGCTTGTTTTGATTCGTATCTTTGATGTGTTGTGGTATCCCAACATGGCCTACATGATCATCACTCTGGCTGTATTTTCTTTTGGCTTGGCAGGTGTGTATCTGTCGATCAAGCCTATACCCAAAACAGACAAGACTTGGATGTGGCTGTCGGTGGCAACCCTGTTGATGGCGCTATCAGCTATATTTGTGCATTACGCCTTGAATCGTTTGCCATTTGATTATCAATTGCTGACAGATCCTGTGCAAACCTGGCGGATGGGGCGCAATTTCTTTCTCATTTATGTGGTTATCTGTGCACCCTTCTTTTTGGCTGGATTAGTATTATCACTGGTCTTTTCTCATTACGCGTCGCAGATTCGAAAGCTCTATTTCTGGGACTTGATTGGTGCAGCCATAGGCAGTGTATTACTGGTTCCCTTATTGCCAAAACTAGGTACAGTTGGTGTGCTGTATGTCGTGGCAGGTTTCGCTTTATTATCTTCAGGTTTGTTCTCCCGTAACAAAGCATGGAGCTCCTTTGCCATTGTAGCTGCGGTAATTGTGACTGTGGCACCATTCACCTGGGATGGAATTAAGACCTTTGTTCCGCACATGGACAAGCGTTCTTTCAAATCCTTACAGCCTTATTCAGAAGGCACATGGTGGGACCCGATTTCCAAGGTTGATATCATTGACTACGAGGCGAAAAAAGAAGGCCATACGTTTAAGTGGATCGCCTATGATGGTGGCTCACAAACCAGTTATTATTATCGTTTCGATGGTGACTACGCCAAATTGCGTTCGCAAATGCCACAGGAAGCCATTCGTCATTTCTGGGCTGCTTACCTAGGCATCTCTCATTATTTGAAACGTGATCAGGACTCAGAAGTGCTGGTCATTGGCAGTGCCGGTGGTCAGGAGATCAAAGCTGCACTGACTTACGGTGCCAAGCACGTTGATGGGATTGAGTTGGTTGGCAAAGTTGTAGAGTTGGGCAAAACCCGTTTTGCTGATTATATTGGCAATGTCATGACCCACCCGAATGTCAATGCACAAAAAGGAGAGGGGCGTAGCTTTCTGCGTTCAACGGATAAAAAATACGATATTATTCAGATAAACAGCAATCACACGACATCGAGTATTGCTGCGGGCAGTGGTTCCATGCAGTCAGCGTATCTGCAAACAGTGGAAGCGTATAAAGAGTTCTTCTCTCACCTCGATGATGAGGAAGGCATGCTACACATCAATCACCATGTTTATCCAAGAATGGTGGCCACTGCTGCACAAGCTTGGAAAGAAATGGGTCGCGGAAATTTCCGTGACCATGTGGTTGTTCTAGAGTTGGCGGGGCATCTGGATAACCTGCCTACCTTTTTGATTCGAATGCGCCCATGGAAGATAGAAGAAATTGTTGAAATTCGTCGATATCTGAAAGATTTTCATCTAGTCGTAAATCCATTTGAAGCGCATAAGTCTTTCTTGAGTGATGATTTCTTTACCGGTGATTTCCCTAAGGCATTGGCTGCAACAATACCTTATAGAATTATGCCGCCGACGGATAACAAGCCATTTTTCAATTCCTTGAGAAAATCATTTGATACCTTGCCGCAAAAGGATGCCAAGACCTTTGTCAATTCATCGGTTTCAGGGTTAATGAACTCACAAAAATCCACGGGCTGGCCAATTGATGTGATTCATTTGATCATCACTGCAGGAGCCGCGATTGTATTTGCCTTGCTGTTTACCTTCGTGCCTTTGCTATTTTCTAATGCGGGCAAAGTCAAATGGGAAGGCAAAGGCAGTTTTATCACCTATTTTTCCTGTTTGGGCCTGGGCTTTATCATTTTTGAACTGGTCTTTATTCAAATTTTCATGAAGCTCATCGGCTATCCACTCTATGCCTACACCACCGTAGTATTTACGTTTTTATTCGGTGCTGGTATTGGTAGTTTTGCTTCTGAAAAACTGGCTCTTTTAGAAAAACGCCGAACTTGGTTGCCATTTGTTGGTATTGTTGGGTCTACTGTATTGCTGGTGTTGTCTCAGCAGCTGTTGTTTGATGTGTTCCTGCAATTTGATATCGTCGTGCGCATCCTGGTCTCAATCATCATGATTTTCCCATTGGCTTTCTTTTTGGGTATGCCTTTCCCGCTGGGAGTTCTGGCTATTCAGCATAAGCCGCAAGGCACTGTGGCATGGGCGTGGGCATTCAATGGTTTATTCACCGTTGCTGGTGGTATTTTCTGTGCGATTTTCTCCGTTTATTTCGGCTTCAAGGCGACCATGCTTGTGGCGATGCTGGCTTATCTCGTTGCCTATATGGTGTACCGCAACTTATATCGAAGCTACTTACAGGAAGCTTGATTGCAATATTGATAGTTATCGATAGTGCCTATGAGGAGCGTTGTATAATAGACCAATGAAAAATCGATTAATCATCTTAACCATGGCCATGGTTCTGCTATTGAAGCTGAGCCCTGGCTTGGCCGCAGATGATGATATTGCATTGGTCTGGGCGCAGCCTGGAAAATACAGTCTGGACATTGTGTACAGCAACTATGTTGATGGTAAGTGGACAGAACCTTTTTACCTGACTGCCAACAAATTAAATGATGCCACCCCGGCTATTGTTGGTGATGCTCAAGGCAATCAATGGGTCATGTGGTCAGAGGCTAATGGAGAACTGGCCAGTGTCTTGAAATATCGAATCAAAGATGCAACAACAGGCACCTGGAGCGATGAACGTTTGTTTGAAAATGGCATTGTTTATAACTCTCTGCCATCGCTGGTGAGAGATAAATCAGATCGTATCTGGTGCTTCTGGGCGGGTGTCGATGGTCAGGATGATGAAATTTACTACAGCCAGTTTGGTGCAGGAAAGTGGAACAAGCCGCAGCGTTTGAATCCTGAAGACAATGCTGTCCCCGATTTTATGCCGCAACCCAGCTTGCAGGGCAATGGTCAGCCAACTGTCAGCTGGTTGGGTTTTGATCTTGCAACCAAGCAATACCGCTATTTCCGCTCTGACCTGAAAGACAGGCAATGGACCCCACCGCGCATCGAAGCGCTTAATCCCTTCAAAACCAAGGTGATGGCAAAAGACATCGTCCTGCCACCGCAATTGGCGCAACAAACCATGGTCGTCTATGATCGGCGCAACTACCCATACGAGGCATTTTATTTTAACCGTGGCTTGTGAACGTAAGCTTCAGAAAAATAAAAGAATTATCTATAAGCGGCTAGCCAAACTGCCTTGTAAGGTCAAAAAAGAGGTTGTCATACATTAAAAAATGGTTATAATTCTCGTCTGAATTGTATCTAGTCTTATGGAGTAGTGCCTTGCAAGGAAAAGCTGTCCCCTTTATTTTTCTAACGATTATAGCCTGTGTAGCATTGTTTTTTGCTGCCAAGCAAATGGGCTTGTTTGTTGATAAAGATGTTGTCGATAGTTCAATAATTAAGGCTGAAATCAAAACAGAGCAATCGTCAGTTACTAATCAACCTGTCGAAATCCCTTTGCCTGATGACAGTGTGCAAATGAACTTGCCTCAAGATGAAAGTGTGTCTATAGAGGTGTCAAGAGAACAAGTGATGAGTGGCGATTCTCTACGCGAGTTTGATTGTTATGCTGATGTAGAGCTGTCTAACTATGTTGCGTCGGTAATTCAAACGAATGAACTTGAAACACCATTTTTCTCAACTCTTGAAATAAAACAAATAACTGCTGTTTTAGATAAATACAAAGACTTAACGGTATCAGCTCAATTGCAACACGTTCTGCAAGCCTGTGTTAAAGGTTCTATTTTGCAAGAGCGTTATTAGGAAAAAACAAATTATTAAACGGAACTAAGGAGTTCTCTTCTAATGAATAAAATTATTTTTAAATTGGCCATAGCATGTGTTTTGACTTTTTCAACAACATGGGCTTTTGCTGAAGGCGCTTGGACATCATGGCATACTGTAGAAACCGTTTATCTCGTGGGAAATGGCGATAACGACATTTATGTACGTTTTGCTCCCTACTCTCAGCATATCAACCCTGGGGGATGTGCTTCTAATACGTGGTATCGCGTTCTTAGCACGAATGAACAAGTGAAATTCATATACCAAATGTTATTAACATCAAAAGCATCTGGAGCCACGGTTCGCGGGTATGTCATCGGTTGTAAGGAAAGTTATCCTGTCTTGCGCCATGTCATGATTCAGTAAGCACGAAAAACGTTCCTTTTAAAGTTGTAAGTTATATGCAGAAAATCAAACCTCTAAATGGAATCGAGGAGTTCTAATGAATAAAATTATTTTAAAACTAATCTTTTCAGGTATTTTGACCTTATCGGCAACATCTGCTTTGGCAGCTGGTGCATGGACAGGATGGCAAAAAGTAGCCATTGTCTATGTTCAAGGAAATGGTGATATTTATGTCCAATTTTCACCATCTTCTGCCCAACTTAACCCTGATGGGTGTGCTTCTAAGGTTTGGTATAGAGTCCAGAACTCTAATGAACATGCAAAGGAAATATATCAATTACTGTTGACTGCGAAAGCATCTGATAGCAATGCCCGGGCTTATTTGAGTGGGTGTGAAGGAAGTTATCCAATACTTCACCATGCCATGATTTGGTAATGCCAGAGATTTTTTACATATGAAAACACAATATCTATTTGGAGTAATTACATTGCTGCTCCTTTCTCAGTCAGTCTATTCTGACTATACACCACAAGTGCAAATTGCTTGCCCCGAAGCCTGGGAAGATACCACAAAAGAAATTCCCGTAGTTTGGCAAAATACGGACCCCTGGGCAGGGAACACAGCTGATAAGGCGGCAGCTCAGTCACATATTGCAAATGCGAAGGTGATTGAGACTATCGACCCGGCAACCACTGAAACACTATTGGGCGATGCTTTGACTATTGCCAGTGAGTGCCTTAAATATCGGAACTTTATGGTCGATACAGCTACTGAAACGACGACTCCCAACGTGCCTCTTAATACGGCTACTGGTTGGATTCCAGCTGCAATATTTTAAAGGTTATAAGAGCATTCAGCTTGTATTGATTATGACAAGAAAAAGTGTAATTTACGGTTTATTGGTATTTTCTGTTGCTATTGCAGGGATGGTTATATATTTCCAGAGTGACTCTGATGGTGTTGTAAAAACATCAGAGACGGCAAAGGTTTTGCTAGTGAATGGTCGTGAAGTGGAAGACAAAGCTGCAGAAATGATAAATGAAAATTCAATCAACTCAGAGGATTTGTATTCTACTGGTTTAACTGAGCAACAACGTTTTGAACACTCTCAAGATATAATGCAACGTAATGCTCAGACTTTGAAGCAAATGAAAAAAATGCGCGATTTGAACAGTAAGGTTGCGGAAGTAGAAACATTGATTGGCAAAAACGAACAACAGGTATCAGCTGTAGAGACCATCCACCAAAAGGATTTACCGATAGAACTGGAAACCGAAGTTGGATCAGTTGAAGAGTCTTTTGGAGACGCACCTCGCTCTGCTTTGAGTTCAGAACGAAGCATTGATCCAGAGGTTCTGGAAAGTGTGCAAGAGTCAACGGGTATCAATAGTGCAGAAGTTCAGGCACTGATGGATAAATAATACTGCAACAAACATGAAAATTGCGGCACTAAAGCGCTTTCAGAACATCAATTACAACTTAGTAGACAAATAAAAGTTGCAAAAAGTGAACAGAGATTGGTAATGATAGGAAAACAGGAAATGACATTTAAGCAAAAAAATGTAACTTGGGAGAAGGTTCAAAGTCGAATAAAGGGCTTGCGACTCATCATAGTTTCGTTTGTTTGTGTATTTTCTTTCATGGTGCGCCCGGCATTGGCTGGCGATGTTCTAGTTGGTTCTGATGCTGGTAGTTTTTCTGTTGGTGGCGCGGGCCAGGCAAGTTGGTCAATGCCAATCGAAGTGCCGTCAGGGGTTAATGGTGTTTCTCCAAAACTACAGTTGAGTATCTCTTCACTCGGCGGTAATGGACTTTTAGGTGTTGGAGGGGGTCTCTCTGGGGTTTCTGCCATAAGCCGTTGCAGTCGCCCTGTCTCTGACTCACAAAACGCCCCCCATTTTCAACAAGTCCCTGAATTTATAGCCAGTGACGCATATTGCATTGATGGCCAACGTCTGGTTTTAGTCAGTGGAACACAAGGAGCTGATGGCAGTATTTACCGCACGGAAATTGAAAGTTTTCAACGTTTCAAGGCCGTGGGTTCTGAAGGTAACTCTGGGCCTTTATATTTCGAATTGACCAATCGTTCTGGTGCTACCATGATTTTTGGTCAGGATCAGAACCGCAATACCATAGAGCGTGATGTAAAAACAAACGTGATTAATGCTTGGAAAATTGACCGTTTGCAGGATCGCGATGGTAATCGTCTGGATTATTCTTATGAAAAAAAATCTGGCCTTGGGTCACAACTGACGAACATTGCTTATGGTGCTAATACGAATTCTGGTGTCAGCCATAGCCTGTTTGTTGACATACTCTTCGAGGAACGTCCAGATAAAACATCTACTTGGACTGGTGGCCAATATTTTACGCAAGACAAACGCATCAATGAAATTGTTACGCGAGTGGCTGACACCGTGGCGCGTCGAATCAGTATCAACTATGAGCAAGGCGAAGTCAGTGGTGTTTCCAGAATTGCATCCGTGCAGCAGTGCGCTGGTAATGGTGATTGTTACAGACCGACAACGTTTACCTATCAGGCGGAGCAGAATTTTTCCTGGCAAAGTAATACTGCTCTGAGTTTACCTGATGACCTACAGAATTCTGATGGCTTTCCGCGAGGTCAGCTGGTGGATATTGACAATGATGGCATGGTTGACTGGGTAACGGCTGTCGAAACAGATTCTGGCAGCACTATCAGCACTTGGCTGAAAAAAGGCGGAAACTGGCAATCCAACGCAGCCTATCAATTGCCAGGCGCCTTATATGACTACAGCAATTCGACTAAAGGAGTGTCAACTGGGTTATTGCTTGATATAAACGGTGATGGTTGGCCTGAATTTGTTCAAGCATACAAAACAGCAGCCGGTACAACATTAAGAACTTGGGAGAATACTGGCAATGGCTGGAGCGAAAATGCCAATCTTGCTTTGCCAGTTCCATTAGTCAGCACTGAAAATACTCCAGATGGTCAATCACTGGCTAACTTGGCAGACTTGAATGGTGATGGTCTGGTGGATGTAATTCAGTCCTATACCAACGCTTCTGGTATAACTATCAAACAATCTTGGTTGAACACCAGTGCTGGTTGGCAGTTGTCAAATGACTATGCAGCTCCTTCAGCAGCTGTGTCCTATCAATATGGCGTCGATGGGCGTGCATACTCAACTATGGCTGATCTTAATGGAGATGGTCTCGTTGATTGGGTTAAGGCTCACCGGACAGGAGCGGCCAACTATCTGCAAACCTGGCTCAACACAGGACAAGGTTGGCAGCTATCAACGGATTATGCCTTGCCAAAAGCGCTGATCAACAATGACCTTTTTGCGCTTGGCATCCCCGAGTACACATTGAATGATATCAACGCCGATGGTCTGGTTGATTTAGTCAAAGCAATGGAATTGTCAGGCTCTTTGCAGACAGATACCTGGATCAATACGGGGGCTGGATGGCAGCAGGATAGCAATGCCAACTTACCAGCGGCTTTAACCTTGGTTTCAACAGGTGGTGTTGCTGCTCAAGTAGGTGGCTTCACTGATCTTGATGGCGATGGCCAACCAGAATTTCTGCAAAATGCCAAATTGTCCGATGGGACTCTCTTGCAATCCGCCTGGAGTATTCCTTCAAATCAGACTTTCTCTGGTACAACTTTACCACTGCCTGCCGTTATGCTGAGAAGTGATGGTAGTAGCTATCCTTATGCACAGTTGGTTGATCTTGATGGCGATGGTAGTGCTGAAAGCCTGACTTCTGTGCAAGGTCAGGCTCAACAAATCTTTTCTTCATCAACGGCAGGGCAATATGCAGGTGCCTTGATCGCTATCAAAAATAGCATGGGTTTAGAAAACCTTATTGAATACGGCATGAGCACGGACCCGAACTTTTATACGGACAGCCCGAGAACACCTTATCCTAATATAGCGCAGAATGGCCCTATGTTACTGGTTAAAGAAGCTAAAGTAACCGGCCCAACAGGTGGCTATTTGTCAGCCAGACACGAATATGGCGGTGGAAAAATCAACCTGACAGGTCAGGGGGGCTTAGGTCTGGCATTTCATACTGTAATTGATGATGCTACCAATGCAGAACAAACCATGCAGTACTTTCAGGAATATCCTTTTGCTGGGAAGGTTAAATCGTCTGAGAAAAAGGTCAATGGCGTGTTGTTGAGTGCCACCACAAAAAACTACGCCAGCAAAACAATTAATTTGCCAGGTGATCTGACAACAACGGTTTATCCTTATGCCACTGGCTCTGTAAACACAATATACAGTTACGACACCCCAGGCCTGCTGGTCAGGCAGTCAACGACGGAACACACCATTGATGATTATGGCAATGTTACCTATGCCAAAGAAACAGTTGCTGATGCTAATGGCGTGCATTTGATCAGTGAGAAAAGTGCAACTTATGAAAATAACAACAATAATTCCTGGATTTTGGGCTTACCGCAACAAAGTAATGTCACGCTGACTAATCCGATAACTGGTGAAGTCAGTACCAATTCCAGTAAAGCTTATTTTACTGCCGAAGGGAAACTGTATAAGGAAGAATTAGAACCAGACAATGCACTGGCGTTGACCAAAACCTATGCTTACAACACATTTGGCCTGCGCACGGAGTCAACTACGACTGGAGTATTTGATCCAAATGCAGGCTCTGTTGAATCAAGAACCGTCACAACTCAGTATTCTACTGATGGGCGTTTCCCCGAACGTGTCACTAACCCTCTGGGGCACTCGGCGACGAGCACCTATGATGCTGTAATAAGCAAACCCCTGACAGTGACCGACGCCAATGGTTTGGTCAAAGAATATCTATACGACGGTTTTGGTGGGCAATTGCGTGAAGCTAAAGCTCACGAATCTACAGGTTCAACTTATCGCAAGGAAGTGACCTTTCCGCGTTTTTGTGATGACCCTAACTACAATCAAAATTGCCCCGCTGAAGCTATTTACTTCATTGCGGGTTTTGATGATGATGGAGAAGCACCGGAAGTTGCTTACTATAATATTTACAGCAAAGAAGTCCGCAGGCAGACCTTTGGCCATGATCGAAAGGTCATTGCTGTAGACACGAGTTATGATGCTTTTGGCCGTAAGAAAACCGTGAGTCAACCGTATTTCTTGAATGAAACGCCCAGGGTTACAAGCTTTTTCTATGATGCGATTGATCGTCAAGTGCGTCGCTTGAATGCCAACAACGACGAGTTCAAAACCATTTTTTCAGGCACCACCATCACCACTGTTAACCCGGGTAATGGTTCAGGTGAACAACGAACAGTGGTTGAACAAAATGTCTTTGGCAAACCGGTTAAAACCACGGACCCAGCTGGTTTTGTCACTGAGTTCAGCTATGATGTCCGTGGTAATCTGGTGCAAACCAAAGATGCCAAAGGCAATATTGCCACCATAGACTATGACCTTTTCGGTCGCAAAGTAGCTATGGATGACCCGGATCTAGGGGCATGGTCGTATCAATACAATGCTTTTGGTGAATTGATCCAGCAAACGGATGCCAAAGGTCAAAGTGTCACAATGTCCTACGACAAAATCGGCCGCTTATTGCAACGCAGCGAACCTGAAGGTCAGACCGAATGGACTTATGACGGCACAGCAGAGCACAATAAGTTGGGAGCTTTGGCCAAAGTGACATCTCCGCTCTACAGTCGTGAGGTGAAATACGATATTCTAGGTCGACCCGAGCAGGCCGACACTAATATAGACGGTGTTGATTTCACCCAACGCTCTGGCTATACCGGAGCTGGTGACAAGCTTGACTGGATGCAATATCCTTCAGGTGTCACCACACGTTACACCTATGATAGCTATGGCTATCCAAAAACAGTGGAGGGCATAGATCTTGATCATGCCAGCTATCAACAATATCAAGAGGCTTCGGCGGCCTTGCATAACCTGCAACGAGAACTGGAAAAGTGGGAAGCGGCAAATCTATTGCCAGATGATCTGGAATTGCTTGGCTATCACCAGCGCCAATTGGCGGAAAAAGGCGCTATCGTAGCCCAGTTTTACAACGATATCGAAGATGCACCAGCGCTTTTAGCGATTAATGATCAAGCGGATGCCTGGACGGCACTGATTGATCAGGTCAACCTCAAAGTGACCCAACACCAGAACTGGTTGAATATTTACACCACAGAATTTAACAGTCTTTATGAACCCCATAAAGCGGATTTTCAAGACTACAGCCGCTATAGTGAGTTGGCGGAAATTGAACAGGATCAAATCGACCCTGAAGATGTTAAAAAATACGAATACTGGTCTAATCACGCCAATTCATACAATGCCAGTATCAATGAATACATCGGTAAAACTGCTGATTCAGAGAATATCATCAGGGGTACAATCAGCAATATGTTTGGTGAGCATGCTCCGCACTTTCTCGAAGACTACAATCGTATATACGCCGATTATGCACCAAACTACTATGCGCCAGGAAATTCATCACAGGATATAGAAGGTGGGTATACAACCATCGGTTTCCATTTTCAGAGAATTGATGACTGTCAGGAATTGATAGAAGGCTGGCAGCAGGATCAACAAGATGATATCGCCAGAGCGCAGAGCTACTATAACCGCTTTAAAGATCATGCTGAAGAGATAGAGCGGCTTGGTGGCTTAATGCAAGCGATCTACACACGAATAGGCGCGCCTGCCGAACGCATAGAAAAGTGGTTGAATCCGATTATCAAATCGCACAACAACATCCTGTTGGCCTACAATGACCGTCTCAGGCTCTACAGTGACAAAGTGTCTGAAAAAACCGGTGGTTATGCCAAACGCAGTGATCTGGCCAGCGAGGTATTCTTTAAACAACTATTCTCTCATCTGAATTACATTGAATGTCTGCAGCAGAATTCGGTCAATTGCTATCGTGACCACTTGGTAGAAGATGCAGCCGATCAAGCCGATACTCCAGCAGATGCAACGGTTGATGTAAAGCAACTCTGGGCCAATAATCGATTCTATTGCCCGCATTACTATGGTTACTCTTGCCCTACGGTTTATACCGACGAAATTCGGTCAGTTGTGAAAACTATTGACTGCTTGCAAAATAGCGCGCAGTCACATTGTACTGCTGCTGTTGACCCTGAGTCAGCTGGTTATAAAAATCGTGCGAAAATACTGGATGTGACAGCCTTCAAGCAGGCATTGCAACAGCAACATCAGACTCAAGTGGAAACTCTGGTCCGCACCGCCAGCAATGGCACTGAAGACAAAACCTACCTTGAAATCACTCAACAGGATCAGACAGAGCCGGAACTGGTGGATGGAGAAGCGGGAGAAGAAGCAGAAGAAAAAGTCCGCTCACGTGATTATGTCTTGATTGCTCAAGGTGAAGCGCAAGTCTACAGCCATGAGCAAAAGCCTGAAGATATCGTGGCCATGGAACTTAGCCTGCAAGAGCATAAAGATGCGATTGAAGCAATATATGTGGGCTATGAATATTATTCCTATGTCAAAGCCATCGAAGAACAGGAACAGCGAGTCCAAGATCTATACGATGACATCGATCAAAGCAATGCGAAAAAAGTTTATTGGGAAGCGAAAGAGATTAACGCCAATGGACAAATCGTTCGTGCGCATTATGGCAACGACACCGAAAGCACCTGGGGCTATGACCAGTTTGGCCGCATCAATGATGTCCTGGTGAAAAAACAGAATGCAGTCGCTGGAACCGAAGGAAGTCTGGCAATAGTTAATGCAGAGTTTTCCTACGATGCCATCGGCAACCTGATCTATCGCAAAGATCTGGCCGTTGATCTGGAAGAACATTTTGACTACGACATCATGAACCGCCTGACATCGGCCACCATTCAAGGCGATGCTGCGGGTTTATACGAACTGGTAGGTGTGCAGACCACCACCTATGACTATGATGAGCTGGGCAATATCAAACGCAAATCCGATTTTGGTACTGGTGAATATCATTATGGCGCTAATGGTGCTGGCCCTCATGCAGTAACCTCAGTTGATGGCGTAGCCGGTGGTTTCACCTATGACGCCAATGGTAATCGTCTGACTGGCAATGGCAGCACAGTGCAATACAGTTCCTTCAACAAACCGGTGCAAATCATCAACAATGGCACCACTGACATGCTTTATGGTGCTGAGCGTCAATTGATGCTGAAAAAAGAAGATGGTCCTGAAGGCATCAGCACCACTCGCTATGTGGGTGGCTATGAATTGATTCAAAAGCAGGGTGTAACCCTTCAGCGTCACAACATCAGCATAGCCGGCACCACCATTGCAGTGGTTGAACGTGAAGTGAATGCTGAGGGTGTAGCCATCACCGGCACTGAAAAAGAAAGCTATCTGCACAAAGACCATCAGGGCTCGGTCATTGCCATCACCGATGCCAACGGTGATTTGTTGGAGCGACGTCACTACGATGCTTTCGGTGATGTCCGCCGGGCTATTGGCGAATCACTACAGGCCTTGGTGACATTTGGAGAAACTACTGACAAAGGCTATACCGGCCACAAACACCTCACCCAATCTGGCTTGATCCACATGGGTGGACGAGTGTTTGATCCTCAAGTCGGCCGTTTTACCTCGGCTGATCCGCATATTCAGTCTCCGCTGAATTCCCAGAGTTTGAATCGTTATGCTTATGTGTTGAACAATCCGTTGAGCCTGGTTGACCCCAGTGGTTACTTTTCTTTGAATCCGTTTAAGAACTTGAAGAAATTGTTTAAGAAGTTGCGGGAGTATCATAGGAAGGTTAAGAAATGGGTTAAGAAATATATTAAAGTCATTGTGGTTGTGGTTATTACTGTTGTGATTGCGATTTATGCGCCAGCTTTGCTTAAGGCATGGGGGCAAGCTGCATGGGCTTTAACGGCCACAGGTGGGTTGACGATAATGGGGGCCGCAGCCGTAGGTGCTATAACTGGAGCGATATCAGGTTTGATAATGACGGGCAGTATCAAAGGGGCTTTGCAAGGTGCTGCTTTTGGTGCATTGACTGGGGGTGTTGCTAAATATCTAACAGCAGGAACAAACCTTGCTGGAGCAGCGTTGAAAGCAACGCAAATTGCTGTTCACGGTGCAATTGGTGGTTTGAGATCGGTAGTCAATGGTGGCAAATTTTTGGCTGGATTTGTTACTGGAGCTATTAGCAAAGCTATTACGATTGGTAGTGACTGGTTGTCTAGTGTGAATGATAGCGCCAGCACCGTTGTTAAAGGGCTGATTGTTGCTACTGCGGGAGGGTTAGCTTCTCAATTGGCGGGTGGTAGTTTTGCTCAAGGTTTTTTGACTGCAGGGTTGGCTTTTTCTTTGAATAATTTGTTTGAAGATCGTTCTTTACCACCTAAAGGAGAAGTAATAAAAAATGAACCTAAGTCAAATATTGAGGCTAGAATGCGTGAAAGAGAAATTCTTCGTAAGGCTCACTGGGAAGGAAAGAAAGATGCTTTGAGACTTAACAAGGGGATGTTGGGAGCTGGCTTAGCGTTGTCCCAAGATTTAGGAATAATTGATTTGGGTTCTTTTGTTCCGGATGGTTTTGATCAATATATTCCTGCTATTAATCAACTTTCTGGGGCACTTGAGGTGAGTGCAGCAAGCACTCTTTGGACATTTGCTGGAGAAATGGCTCTTGGAGCAGTGGGTTTTCTTAGTTTTTCTTCTATGTTAGCTATAGGAACTTCTGCTGCTGCTGGATATACTTTGGGCTCTGGTTTGAATCGTGTCTTTAAGGGAGCACCTCAATTATATCTAACTGACGCAATGTGTTATGTTAGAAGACGATGTTAGTAGAATGATATGCTTATGTGCAAAGAGAATTCTGGTAAAGATAAGAATGTTTCGGTCTATGAGGTCGTCTATGCGGCTGTTATAATCATATTAATGTTTGGGCCATTATTGGGGAGGTCAATTAATGTAGATAATTTCTTTTTTAACTATGTTTTCCAAGGTTATTTAATATTAGTCTATTACCTTCTATTACTCTGCTTTATATTGCTTTTAGGCCTTCTTGTTGACATCCTGACAAAAAAGAAGAAGTCGACATAGTAAGGAAGAAGTCAGGGACATATAATAAGCAGTAGGGAAGTCAGGGACAGGCGCAGCTTTCTGCTTTATTGCTTTAAGGTGGTTTTGAAGCTGGTTTGTTCTTGTTGCTTGATTGGTTTAGAAAATTGGTGTCAATTCAGCTTGTTTGATGCTGAAAACCACGAATCTTCCAGCTTTTGAACAACAGTGGGCGTCAGATAATCTAAGAAACCATGTTAGGTTTCTTATCGAGTTTTACGAATCACCGGGCGGGTTTTAACTTGTGTTATTTGAAGCTTTTGCTTTATGGAAACGTTGATTGAACCTTCTTTCAAATTGACTAGAGTTTATTAACCATTGGCTTTGTCCAATTTTTAAGCGTTCCAGAATATTGGGTAATTGAATCGGAATAGAGCCACGTTTATCGTCTCGAAGACTTCTTCCGGTCCAATCAACCAGTTTGAAATAGTCTACCTTATTGAATGGAATGCCTGTTTGTTGCTCGTTAGTGATAGTGTCATCAAAATGCAGTAGGGGCTTTATTGGTTTATCAAAGTGCTGAATCACGCTCTGTTTGATTTGACTGTCAATGGCTTTGCGAGGGTTCCAGTTGGGTTTTATACGTTCTTGAATACTGGTGTGGTCAGAGTTTTCTGGTCTGTCAGCCATCTTTGCTCTAATCGGGTTCAGGTCAACATAGACCATGCATGATAATAAGGCTTCTTCGTTCAGAAGTGCCTGTGATTTATAACGAGACTCCCAGAAATGGCCAGTGCATTGATCTTCTTTGTTGGCTTGTCTGGCGATAGGCTCATTCAAGCATTTCATAAACCAGCTGGGTTCTGTTAAGCGTTTTCTCCAAACAGCAATAATGCTATTAAGTGTTTGTTGCTGAGCAGGTGTTATTTGTTCTCCTTGAAGCCAGTTCCTGACAAGTAGAGGGCCTTTATAGATAGAGCACCATCGTTCAGCGGTTTCTTTATCGGTCCAGAG
>JBOEHE010000028.1:0-109824 GCA_050633785.1 Arenicella sp. | reverse complement strand
GCCGTGAAAGGGCGGTGTCCTAACCACTAGACGATGGGGACGCGACGGTAACGTTCAATTGGTGGAGCTAGGCGGGATCGAACCGCCGACCTCTACACTGCCAGTGTAGCGCTCTCCCAGCTGAGCTATAGCCCCGGGTAAACCTCATTAATGAGGTGGGCGTAATGTACGGTTAAATTGGTTTTCGGTCAAGCACCAATGTGCTTTTTTTTTAACTTTTATCCTTTTAATAGATAAAAGTTGTTTGCAGCGTCACGTGCTACCATCAAACCGGTATGGATGCAATCATTACCAGGCTCCCATTGACCTACTAATGTTGACATTTCTGATTCAGGTTCGGATATATCAGAATCAAGATACAAGCGATTCTGCGAAGGCCATGACTGTTGCAACTTCAGTGCACCTGAAGTCTCTATTTCTTCCACTTCCTGATTATTATCATCCACGATGACAGGCATAATGCCGAAAAAAGGATCACCCATGCCATGAACAGCATCAGAAGAAGCACTGTGTGCAAATAAAATCTGCCCCGTATTGTGCAGGTTTGTTGTGGTAATGATTTCACAATGATCAAAGCTTAGCCTCTGACAGGCCTCTATAACACCCTGATTGTTTTCTGAGTATGCCAGACCCACCACGCGTAAGCTGCGCCAGCTTTCACGCTCTATCGCCTGCACATCGTTGGCGACCAGACTTTCCAGACCATCTTCCCGAGCATAAAGAATATTGACTTGATATTGCTCAACAATCTGCCAAAACCGCTTTAAAGGCAGACGGTTGGCATCTCCATCGTAAATGACTGTCGTCGAACCATTCGCCAACGCTCCCCAAATTGCCAGAGCATGGCCACTGACTTTATTGAAGTTCGCAGCACACCAGAAAACATCGCCGTCCTGATAGTCAAAAACATAGCGATAGGTGATAGCACAATATAATAAATAGCCAGCATTAATATAGCCCAGATGCGCACCTTCATATTGATGCTGGTAACTCATGAATAATGGACTGGTTGCCGCGACAGATGCCAATGGCGCTTTAGGGTTTGTCGCTCGGGTAACATCGTGATACCAATGATCACGCCCCTCAGTCAAGCTGACTTCATTACCACGGCTGCGGATAACAATCACGTTGTCAACGCTCTCACACTTTTCGCATAACAACTGAACACTGTTAAAAAAAGAATATTCTTCACCGGAACGAGCGCCATGATCCGCTGTAATAATCAATTTTGGTTGAATCGAATCAACCTGCTTTTCAATAGCGGAGAAATCCAGCTCCATATCAATAAATTCATAAATCAAACCCAGGCGAGCACAAGCCAACATGCTGACGATGATCTCTGGCAACATAGTGGCGTATAAACACACCTTTTCACCTTGCTGCAAGCCTTTGGCATGCAAACCATTGGCCAAGAGCTCAACCTCGCTATGCAGCTGTTTATAACTGATTTTCCGATCGACACCCTCTTCCTCAGCGCACCATATAATCGCTATATCATCCTCCTTGGTTTCCAAGTGACGGTCCAGACAGTTATAAGCGATATTCAGTTCTCCACCAACAAACCATTGGGCTTGTTGGTCTTTTATCACCTCAACCTGTTTGAAAGGTACTTCCCAATCCAGATACTCTTCAGCTCTGGCAGACCAGTAACTTAGCCGGTCATTGACGGATAGTTTATAGCGATCAAGATAGACTTCTGATTCTATATGAGGGAACTGAGTTGTATTTGAAGAAGGGTTTTGTGGGCTGTTCTCTGGCATGATTTTTCTAGCGGACTAAAGGACTGACATTTATTCAAAAACACAGGAAAAACAGGGTTTGTGTTAATTGTCAGGCCCAACAAGTCATATTAAAAACGGAATAACAAGGTACGCTATTGTCACAGTGATTACAACAAAAATGAAACCCCAATACGCTTTATTTACTCAGCCAACGAAATAGAAAAAAACGCTTATTTTGCGTTGCTGGCACGATCTCAATTGAATCCGATTGCTTGTCTTCCTTCTCAACAAACTCTTGATTAGAAGGCCTCTGCGGCTGCCTCCTGACTTGCTGTTGCTCAGTATCCCACAAAGTATTCTGGTTATATTTCAATCCAGGAAAATTCTCGATTACCTGCTTTTGATACATACCGGTATATAACAGGTTTGCACCCTGCAGGTTTGCTTTGGTCAGTTTAGCACCGGATATGCGTGAGAATCGCAAGTTTGATTCCTGGAAAGAAGCTTCATTTAAGTTGGCCCTGGTTAAGCGAGTATGCTGCAAAAAGGCACCATCAATAGCTGCATTACTGAGATTAACAGCATCCATGTTTGCTGAAGAAAGGTTTGCCTGCTCCAGGTTTACACTGGAAAAATTAGCATTTCGTAAATTCGCACCATACAAATTTGTTTTGCTTAAACTGGCATTCTGCAACTCCGCATTGATCAAATAGGCAGAAGACAAATTTGCATCATCTAGTTTGCAATCTCGCAAGATAGCTCCCTGCAAGTTTGCTGCAAATAATTTTGTTCCATTCAACTTTGCTCGACTCAGATTAGCCCCACACAGATTAGCACCCGTCATTTGAGCATTCGTCAAATCAGTCTCTGACAAATCCGCTTCTGACAAATCAGCGCCATTTAGAATGGCAGAGCGAAGCTGACATGCGGATAGCTTGGCTCCACCTAAATCTGCTCCAGCCAGATTAGCATCCAACAAGTTAGCTGACGTCAAGTCAGCCGAATTCAAATTAGCTCCAGTAAGAGTTGCTCCTGCCAGTTTAGCTTGATACAAATCTACACCAGACAGGTTTGCTCCGGTCAAATCAGTTTCTGTCAGATCTGCATTGGATAAATCAGCGCCCGACAAATTAGCCCCACGAAGCTGTGCATTTTTCAGATTCGCTCGCGACAGGTCACTATTAACCAATGTAAAACCGGATAAATTGTAACCACTGAGATTTTTAGCGCTAGTCATTGATGCAATACCTAAATCAAGAGTTTGATTGTACGGCATCAAGCTGCGTCCAGACGCTACGTTCACCACATTCTTTGTCTATTCGCTGCACAATACCCTGGTGCTGCTCAAGCTCGTCTGTTGTTGCCATAATCACAGGTAAATCATAATCTGAATAATTCGCGTTGAGTGTATTACTACCAAGTTGCTGTTCATCATCAGCGTCCTCATCCAACGATAAGGCGGATTGCCCACCACTCATCAGTAAATAGACATCGGCCAGTATTTCTGAATCCAGCAGAGCGCCATGCAGAGTTCGATGAGAGTTATCTATCGTATATCGTTTGGCCAGAGTATCCAAGTCATTACGCTGCCCAGGATGCAATTCACGAGCCATTGCCAGTGAGTCAACCACCTTGCAATAATCCGTAAGCACGCCCAGGGATGGATCAAAACTCTGCATTTCGTGATTTAAAAAGCCAACGTCAAAGCTCGCATTATGGATAATAAGTTCAGCATCGCGCACATAGTCCAGAAAAGGATAAACAATATCACCGAAGACAGGCTTGTCACTTAAATACTCATTAGTGATTCCGTGAACATCAATAGCACCCTGACTGATCTCCTGCAAGGGATTGATATACTGATGATAGTTATTGCCTGTTAAGCGACGGTTAACCAACTCGACACAACCGATCTCGATGACCTTATCTCGAGTTGCATCCAAGCCCGTTGTTTCAGTATCCAGCACTACCTGCCTAATGTTTTTCATGCTTGTACCTCTAATTCATCAATGCCTTTATTGGCCAACTGGTCAGCCATCTCATTGCCTTCAATACCAACATGAGCTTTAACCCAGACCCACTCAACTTGGTGTTTTTCTGTCAAGACAACTAATTCCTGCCATAAATCTTTATTTTTCACAGGCTTTTTACTGGCGGTACGCCAATCTCTCTTCAACCATGAAGTAAGCCATTCAGTCATACCTTTACGCAAATATTGCGAATCAGTATAGATCTTAACCTTACAGGGACGAGTCAGAAGCTGCAATGCTTTAATTGCCGCCGTCAGCTCCATCCTGTTATTGGTTGTATCATATTCACCACCACAAATTTCTTTGTTGGTTTCATTATACTTCAACCAAGCACCCCACCCACCGACACCAGGGTTACCGCGACATGCTCCATCAGTATAAATCTCAACAGTTTGAGTCATGTTTGTTTTCTCTCTTATTCTTGTTGTTGCTCTAGTTACTGCATCTTGTTGTTACATCTTATTGTTGCAGCAGCATCATTGTTGGGTCACTGCCTGATGACCAAAAACATCTTATACGTCAATGAGCCGTGATTCGCTAATATTTTTTACCGACCTGAACGGTTCGATGCATCATTAGCCAGAGATTTAGACAAATTATTGGCTTTGAACAACTTCTTTTGCTTTCTGCCCACCAGGGTCTGACTAAAAATTCGTTTCTTTACAACTAAAATATAAGCACCTGAGGTCATAGGCAACCAACGGTTTCCTATCGACTCTAACGCACTACTGATTCTCGGGTATGTCTGACCATCATTGAGTGTGGAATAGTGAAACAGACAACCTGCCGTCACCTCAAACCCCAACAGCTTAAGCCAGTCTTTCATTCGGGACAGGCTCACTTTACTACCAAATCGATATTTATCGAATGACAGTAGCGACTGGATACCAATCAGGCTATAAGGGTTAAACCCTGACAACATCACCTGCCCTTCCGGAGCGGTAACACGATATATTTCACGCAAAGCAGCATGCGGATCGACGCTCAACTCCACTAAGTGTGGGGCCAGAACAACATTAAATTCATTACTGTCAAAAGGCAAAGCGGATGTATCAGCTATCGCCAAACCTGGGTAAGTTGCTACTGACGAAGGCGCTTGTATTAAATGCACCGCATTCGCCACATTACTATTTTCCATGTAGTCACGCTGTTCTGACAAGGTTGCCTGCAATCCCATAGATCCACATAGCACTGGCTCCAAACCAGCTAGCTGGTCCAGCTCCAGATCTATAAAGCGCTGCCCTGATGCAGACAACAGCCATTGTTGAAATTGCGGCTTCATATTCAATATTTTAAAATAATTAATCACTGATTTATATAGCCGCTGTTGACCTTAGGCAATTTCGCCCCTAATATTCCGCCATGAAAGCAATTGCAATACTGTCGTTCCTCGCCACCTATACTCTATTAGCTGGCTGTTCCACACTCAATCGGACTCAACCACCGGTCTCTCAAACACAATCAGATACCGAAATATCAACAACTTCTGGTGAGCTAATAAGCGAAACAACCGAAGCCACCATCGATTCAAATGAAGCAGAACCAGTTGATCCAGAGAAGCTGAGCGCACCGATAGTCGACCAAGCTCCTATTGATTTATGGAACAGAATCCGCAACAACTACCAATTGCCGATATTTGAACATGAATTAGTCACTCACTACGAACAGTGGAATAGCAAGCACAAAGACTATCTATTTAAAATGTTCGAACGCTCGCAGGAATACTTATTCCATATTGTTGAAGAAATAGAAAAACGCCAGTTGCCCATGGAGCTTGCGCTATTGCCAGCCATTGAAAGTGCCTACAACGCAAAGGCCTATTCCCGTTCTAAAGCTTCAGGTTTATGGCAATTTATCCCATCAACCGGCCGATACCTGGGCATGCGTCAGGATTGGTGGGCAGACCAACGTCGGGATATCATCCAATCCACAGATTCTGCCCTGGATTATTTGACACATTTGCATCAGGAATTTGATGGTGATTGGATTTTAGCCATTGCTGCTTATAATGCTGGCAAAGGGACCATTCGCAAAGCAATGAGGCGCAACCGCAATAAAGGCCTTGCAACAGACTTTGCCTCTTTGAAACTACGCCGTGAAACCACCCGCTATGTTCCTAAATTAATAGCATTGGCCAATGCGGTTAAAGAACCCGAACAATTTGGCATCAAACTGCCTGAGATTGACAATACACCTTACTTTGTGGTGCAACCCATAAAAGGGCAAATAGACCTTAACCGACTGATTAAGAATACCGACTTACAACGTAGTGATATTGCCACATTAAACCCAGCCTTTCTTCGATGGGCAACCAGCCCAGATGGCCCCCACCGACTCTTAATCCCGTTACATCACCACGCTTCAGTGCTGACCTATCTTGACTCGCAACCCGAACAACCACAAATGCAATGGAAACAACATCGGTTGAAAAAAGGCGATACACTCAGTGGCTTAGCGGCCAAATACAATGTCAACACCAAGGCAATACGCACAATTAACCATATGCGCAATGATCGTTTACGCGCTGGTAAGGACATTTTGATCCCAATTGTTACCCCTGTGGCAAGACAATCTGATGTGGCCAAAGCACGCAATTCATCTAGCAAGCAGAAGAATCAGCAGGCTAAGACAGTGCATCAGGTAAAACGTGGTGATACTTTATGGAGAATTGCTCGTAACTACCAAGTAGCTGTTGCAGACTTACTGAGTTGGAATAACCTATCTGATAATAGCGTCTTATCGTTAAATCAGACTCTGGTAATTTTCAACAGGAACTAAAGCTGACTCACTCCTTCCAGTCGGTACGCCAATAAATCAGGGCATCTTCTTTGATTTGACCTGAACTCGCCATTACTTTGCTTTGTGGCAGCCGGTAGTAGGCTTTTCTTCGCGAATGCAGCCGAAAGCCGGAACGTTCATAGAGCCGTTGAGCAAGCTGGTTTGATGCTCTGACTTCCAACCAGCATGATGCAACATCATCGTTTTGATCCACAATACCCAACCAGAATTGCAGTAACTGGCCACCATACCCCTGCTTCTGTCGATCGTTCGCAACAGCAATATGCAACAAACTCGCCTCGTCAGCGACAATCATCCCGATCAGATACCCAATAACTGATTCTGTTGCATCGAGCATGACATAAAAATGATCCTTATTGAGCGCTTCCCGAAATGCAATTTCTGACCAAGGCGTAATGTTAGCTGCCTGTTCAACAGCAATAACAAAAGGCAAATCACTATCCATTGCAAGTCGAATACTGCAAGTATCTGCGTTTCGCAAAACCTTTAGACAGCCATCGCTCTTTGTAAATCTTCCCAAACTTGACGTTTTTTCAAGGGCTCATCAATCAATTCTGCTAAGTGCAATGTAGCAAGCAAGGGGACGTCGGCAAAACTATGCACAGCGGATGACAAGTCAGCGGGAACCAATTGGTTCACCACCGTTGATTCATCGCCTGCATCACTTTGACTTTTGAGGTTGAACTGCAACAACAAACGACTCAATGACAACCCCATGCTTACAATCATATCGACTGGTTCAGCCAATAGTTTTTGCCGTATATTATCAGCACACACTTGTTCACTCAGGTCTTCACAGTGCAAAACCTCAACATGATCAGAGCCAGGTTCAGAGCTACCAACTGCTTTTAATATGGCTAACAACAACTGCCCTTGCTGAGTCGTCATTGAAAATTTTCCCTGGCGACCGAATGCTGAAATCAACCAATACCAGACCTTACTACCCGAGGAAGTCTCAACCGTTGTTCGAAAATGAATAACGTCACGTTCCAGACACAATGGGCATGGTATCGTTTCCTCTACAAGCACTTTTTTAGCAACTATCGGCACGGCCATATTGTCGGTGTCGGCCATGTTGTCGGCAGCAACAGCTTGCTCATGCTGGCGTAATTGCCAGCACTGTACCCCCATTAACTCCAAATAACCTGGTTCTTGCATAATTCGTTCAGTCAATTAAAAGACAAAGCACTAGATCATTCCTGACATTTGAGGGTGTTGTTTATCAACAACCGTGGGAAAGCGACTCACCGCTTGTAGATAGGCCTTAGCCGAAGCAACGATTATATCAGTATCCAGACCAGCGCCATGCACCAAAGCGCCTTGATGCTCCAGTCGAACAGTAACATCACCTTGTGAATCTGTACCTTCGGTGATGCTTTTTACCGAGTACAGTTGCAATTTCGCATCCACTTTCAAAGCAATCTTAATTGCTTGAAAAACGGCATCAACAGGGCCGTCCCCACTTGATTCAGCCGTCAATGTCTCACCATTATGCGAAATACTGACAAAAGCAGTCGGCATGACATTCATCCGTGACTCAACCCGCAAATCAGTCAGCTGTATAGAATCAGATTCTTCTGAATTCTCTTGACTATTAACAATACTCAAAAGATCTTCATCGAATATTTCATGTTTTTTATCAGCCAGGGCCTTAAAACGAGCGAAAGCATCATTGAGTTGTTCATTGTCGTTAAAGGAAAAACCCAATTCTTCCAAACGAGTTTTAAAAGCATTACGCCCGGAGTGTTTTCCCATCACCATTCGATTGGCACTCCAACCAACATCTTCAGCACGCATAATTTCGTAAGTTTCTCGAGCTTTGATCACACCATCCTGATGAATACCGGATTCATGTGCAAAGGCATTAGCCCCTACGATTGCTTTATTGGGTTGAACCGAAAAGCCTGTAATACTGGATACCAGGCGACTACAGTTCATAATCTCTGTTGTACTGATAGCAGAATTGATGCCGAAATAGTCTTTGCGAGTCTTCACCGACATTACGACTTCTTCCAGAGAAGCATTACCCGCACGTTCTCCCAAGCCATTAATCGTACATTCTACCTGACGAGCGCCATGAGTAACGGCAGCCAGTGAATTCGCAACCGCCAGCCCCAGATCATTATGACAATGAACTGAAAATATGGCTTTGTCTGAATTGGGTACTCGCTCTATCAATTGCTGAATTAACTGACCAAATTGTTCGGGTACCGTGTAACCAACTGTATCAGGTATATTGATTGTTGATGCACCAGCGTTGATAGCCTGTTCGATAATTCGACATAAAAAATCAATATCGCTGCGTCCAGCATCTTCAGCTGAAAACTCAACATCATCAGTACAATTACGAGCATATTTTACTGCATATACCGCGCGTTCAATTACCTCTTCAGGTTGCATGCGTAATTTATGCTGCATATGTATTGGCGAAGTCGCAATAAAAGTATGAATACGACCTGAATTTGCTGGTTTTATAGCATCGGCAGCAGCCTGTAAATCTGACTCCATAGCTCGAGCCAGACTGCAAACTGTTGATTGCTGGACTGCCGATGCAACGGCCTTAACCGCCTCAAAGTCACCAGGGCTGGCTGCTGCAAAACCAGCTTCAATAACATCCACCCGTAATTTTTCTAAAGCCCTACCTATGCGAACTTTTTCATCCAAGTCCATAGAAGCGCCAGGACTTTGCTCACCATCGCGCAAAGTCGTATCAAATATAATTAATTGTTCATTCATAGTATCAACTCATCATCTCGTTGAAATATAACACAGCGTACATAGCCACGAAACTGAAGCACTGGTTTGCTTGTGATTAAGTACGACGCAGGATTTTTATTGGATTTTGTAGGAAGAATATATGCGCAGCTAGCGCAGTAGAGATGATAGTAGAGCCCCAGTTAATAACGACAGAACAGCAACCGAAGCATTGAGTGCCCGGCTGTTATTTATTCTGGTGTTATTAACCAATATAAAAGCTCTATTCATTCAGTAAATGTATACGATACCGGGTACTGTTGGCAATTCTTTTTAATACCGATTTCAAATTCTGGTATACCATCTTCACTCTATCACTGCAAAAACCTGTCTATAACGACCAGAATTAAGCCATCTTTCCGGATACCAGCCGCTTGTTCAATACTGCAATAAACCCCGCTACTGTAACAAACATAATGACACTATAAATAATGGGGGCAACGGCATAGCTGCTATTATGTAATAGATTAACAGCCAGAGTAATCGCCAGAGCACCATTTTGAATGCCGCTTTCGATGGCAACTGTCAAAGCATCTCGAGCGGAATCTAGAAATACTGTTACAGAAATATAGGCCAGCACCATGACGATAATATTGAGCAACAAAGTAACCATCCCTGCTTCTTGGAAATAACCAATCAGGTTCGCTCGTTGTTCATATAAAATGCCAACAATCACTAGAGCAATTACTACCACAGATAAAATTTTTACTGGATGAGCCATTTTTTGGGCAAAGCCCGGAAAGAAGTGCCGAATAAGCATTCCAAAACTGACTGGAATAATGATAATGACAAAAATTTTCGCGATGGTTTTAATCGGATCCAGCAATATCGGCTGCTGCCCCTCTGGAGTAAATGTAACCAATGCAAAATTGACAATAAATGGAATGGTAAATATCGTGATAATACTGCTCAAAGATGTCAGGCTGATGGATAAGGCCGAGTCACCTTTGGCAACATGTGCAATTAAATTAGACGTTGCCCCACCTGGGCATGCGGCAATCAACATAACTCCTACTGCGATTTCAGGCTGCACTCTGGCTACCATAAGTAATAAGTAGGCCACTACCGGCAAAACAAATAGTTGGTTAACCAAACCAATAGCAATCACTTTAGGGGTTTTTAACACTCGTTTAAAATCACCCAAGACCAATGACAAACCCATCCCCCACATGATTATGATAAGAGCTAACCCAGTTAGCATTGTCAATGAACTATTCACAATATTACCTCCACGATCTCACGCCACTCGCCAGGAATTTATTACAGAAATAACGGCTACGTAATGAGTTCCTGATAACACAGAAAATTTAATAATCAGATGAAAGTTTAGTCTCACTAGACAAGTTTGAACAGTATTTGTTTTATAACACCATCAAACGGCCACTTTTACTTAGCTGACAAGCAAAGCATACTCAGCGTTCATTCAGAGACGCTCGCTATTGGATAACTGTGTACTGGGTGCTTATAATGTTCAGCAATTTGTTGCTGACAAATTTCCAGTAAACGCTCCTCGAGAGAAGACTGATAACCTACCATTCCTTGTTCTCGCTGTGTCATACCCGCTTTAAACAACCAATGTTCAGGAAAAAGTTTGACCATATTTTTATGAAAAGTTTTCGGTAAACGCACAGCGCCTAATGTGATCGAATCGATCTTTGCGCTATCCAGTTCGGCAAAAACACGAGCAAAAAACTCACGATAATCCCGTTCAAAATCATCATGCCAGACAATAGGATCAAAACGCAGCCCAATGCGCCAACCAGCCTGCTGCAGGCGTTGTATAGCCTTAATTCTCTTATCTAATGACGGTGTTCCTTTTTCCACATCAACAACAACTGATTGAGGGTTCAGACTGAAGGCAACCACAACATTTGACATAGCCTGGCGTCGCTCCAAACTTCGAATTTGTGTGCTTTTAGTTCTCAGCTCCAGAGTTGATCTTGCCATATCTTTACGAGCAAACACATCCAGAAAGTATTCAGCAAAACCAGTAACAGGCTCAAACGCAAGACTGTCGCAATCATAACCAGAAAAATACCATGGCTCTGTCGCCCCATTTGTCGCCACATGCTCAATCAGGTCATTAGCAAATTCATCGTAGTTGACAAACAACAGGTAATTGGCAGAGCGATACATTCCCTGCAGAAAACAATAGCGGCAATCATAAACACAGTTCAGCATGTGCGAAAAATAATAATTCTGATCTCCACCAATTTCATACTCTTCAGGGGCAGGCATAATTCTTTGTCCCGTTTTACGCGCTAGAATTAATGCCGGGTTGCGTTTCTGGCTTCGAAAATTCTGCGCTGCCGGGTTAAAAACCTCTCCGTATTGTTCAATGCTGACTTGTTGAGCATTCGGGTAACGCTTGAGCACTCGTTGAGTAATCTTATGCTCTGCCACTTCACGCTCGATGTAGAGAGTATCAACCATATTCCGGCCTCATGATCGTACCTTGCTCTTTGATGGTACAGACAAACGTGGAGCACAATCCAACAACCACGCTTGAAGTTCAGCCATATAATGCTTTACCTTAGAAAAACTCTGCCATTCTGGTTCCTGTGTCAATGCAAACTGCTGCAGTACTGCTTTGCTCGACAATAAAGTCAGCAACTGTTGATGCTGACTGACTGTGATGTGCCAATGAGCATGCATTTTTTCTAGCATAGCTTCATCGACAGCAATATCACTTTCAGTTAACAACTCTGTTTGTTGCCTGGAAAATTCTATTATTGTCGCACAGTTCTCATCAATCAATTCAGTTAGTTTTGCTGCATTGAGTTGGCGATAATCATTAGCAGGATTATCCGAAATCACTTTAATAACCTGTGCCTGTTCAGCATTTACAAGACGTCGAGCAGTCGATAAAAAAGCCGAAGCCTCCATATCGTATGCTAAGCTTTGATGGTAATTGTCAGACGGTTTGTCTACAGTCTGCAACATACTGAACTTTTGCCCCCATTTGCTTAATATTGGAGGGTAATATGTTTTGCCAGAACTGTGTTCAGACACTTTATTAATAAGTACACATTCTCCTAATGAAAAACTGCCGTGCCCGGCAGATCCAACATTGATGAAAACATTAATACTGACAAAACAACTTCTTGCCCACATTAAACCAGCAGCCATGGCATTACGACCACAACCAGTCACAAGCAATGCTGTTTGTTGTTCAGCCGAATAATACAGACGAAAACCATGAGCTGAAACCTGATGCAATAAATTCAGCCGTTTAATCAAAGGTTGAGCTTCACACATCAAAGCAACTGCAAATAATACAGAGCACTTTGTGCCACTTGGTGTTCCTGACATTTCAGAGCGTGAATTCACGCGATTTCAGTATTATCATCGGCCAACCATAAACGCTCAATGCGTTCGCAAAAATGTATTAAAGAGACATTATCATGTTTGACTGCACCTTTGAGTAAAATTGATAATTTACTGCGCAGAACCTGCATCAGACTTTCTTTCTGCCGTTCATTCAAAGACCCAGCCAACAACAACTTTTCCATTGCCATTATACGGTATTGATCCATCGCAAAATATCGTCTGGACAATTGATCCATGTGCCCTCCATATTTACGAATCATAGCTTTTTCTACAAAGGCGACTTGATACTTAGCAGCTATTTGCAACCATAGATCATAATCTTCACAAACGATAAACTGTGGATCGAAACCATCAAACTCTTCCAGCAAGCTGCGATGCAATATAATAGAGGAAGGCGACATAGCACATAGCTTTAAACTGTCGTTAAAAACATCTCCGCCATGCTTGCGGTGTTTAGCCATCTGATTAACCCGAACCCCATTGCGAATCCAGATTTCTTCGGTATGGCACACTAATAATTTAGATTCTGACAACAAAGCCTGTTGATACTCCAATTTCTCAGGTAACCATTCATCATCAGAGTCAAGTAACGCAATCCATTCATTTTTAGCAACGCTTATCCCGGCATTACGAGCAGCACTAACCCCTTGATTGGATTGTGACAAATAAACAACCCGGGGATATTCCTGAATCAAGCCCGCACTGTCATCAGTCGAACCATCATCAACTACAATAACTTCGTCAGGGAATTGTGTTTGCGAATACACGGAATCCAAACATCGTCGTAATGTCGATGCCCGATTATAGGTCGGAATTACTACAGAGATCTTCATCTTAAAATTGCAACAATGCTGCCATATCGTTATTTTTCAAATATTTAACGCTAGAATATGAGGTAAAAACAACCACAAAAGTTGCTCAAAAACAACAAACAAACGATATTGAGCAGATTTAATTACTTTTCATCCACCCGACCATGATTCAGTTCCCAAAATGAGTAATATGATTCCAATGAATAGCGATAGTGTTTTCAGTATCATTACTCATAATAAACTCACTCTCTCAAAAAGGGCCGCTCTACTTAACTGTTTAGCGGTCTTTTTTATGGCCATTCTTTATGGCCTGCCCAATCATGATTCGTGTTGCATCCGGCATAATGGCAGCACCCTATAAGAACCAGCCCAGATAAAACCACTTAGGCTTGTAATGGTAAAACCTGATACGGCAAAATATCGTGCTTCAAAAAAGCCTCGCGGACAACCAACGAGGCTTTTCAATGAATCATTATGACACCGACAACACCTTTATGGCTAAAACTGACGATTAAAAATTAATCGCCAGAAATAGTCTACAAAGTATTGACTGATGTCTTAACTGATCAGTTCTTTGATTGCTTCACGCTCTTCGCGTAATTCAGTTTCTGTCAAATCCATACGTGAGCGACTGAAATCACTGATTTCTAAGCCTTGCACGATTTCATATTCACCGTCTTTGCAAGTGACTGGATAAGAAAAGATAATGCCCGGCTCAATGCCATAACTACCATCGCTTGGAATGCTCATGCTCACCCAATCACCATCATCGGTACCCAATGCCCATGTCCGCATATGATCTACTGCAGCCGATCCCGCAGAAGCAGCGCTTGAAGCGCCACGTGCATCAATAATAGCAGCACCACGCTTTTGCACAGTAGGAATGAAATCATCTTCCAACCATTGTTGTTCAACCAAGTCAGATGCAGCCTTACCAGCAACAGTCGTATTGGTAATGTCTGGGTACTGAGTCGCTGAATGGTTGCCCCATACAGTCATGCGCTTAATTTCTGTAGTTTGTGTGCCAGTTTTTTGTGCCAGCTGGCTCATTGCACGATTATGATCCAAACGAGTCATGGCAGTAAATTGCTTCGGGTTAATATCCGGTGCATTGCTCATAGCAATCAAAGCGTTAGTATTGGCAGGATTACCTACAACCAGCACTTTGATATCACGGCTAGCTACTTTGTTGATCGCCTTACCTTGTACCGAGAAAATCTTCGCATTTTCATGCAAGAGGTCTTTTCGTTCCATGCCTGGGCCACGTGGGCGAGCGCCTACTAACAAAGCATAATCAGTGTCTTTGAAAGCCACTTCAGGATCATCAGATGTAATCACATCATGCAGTAGTGGGAATGCACAGTCGTGCAACTCCATTACAACGCCTTCCAAAGCCCCCATCGCAGGTGGAATTTCCAATAGTTGCAAGATAACGGGCTGATCAGAACCCAGCATAGTGCCGGAAGCAATACGAAATAATAATGCGTAGCTGATTTGGCCGGCCGCACCAGTGACCGTAACTCGAACGGGTTGTTTCATTGAAGAAATCCTCTATATATGGTTGCAAGATTGGCGTCGAATTTTAACCGAAAATGCGCACCGACGCCATGAAGAATGTATCCTGAGAGCGTTTTATTGCTTACGTCGAACCTCTTGCACATTAGGTAATTGCATAATGCGGTTGATAACCTGGCTCATACGCTCAATATTGGGCAACTCGGCAGTGATCATCATATTAACAGATTGATCCTTGGGATTGGTTCGCGTAGTCATTTCAATAACATTGATTTTTTCTTCTGTGAATACTGCCGCCACATCTCTCAATAAACCTTTACGGTCAAAAGCTTCAACCAGTATACCCATAGGGTAAGTATGGTCTTCTTTGCTATACCAACTGACATCTATTACCCGTTCAGGGCTTTCCTGTTGTAAATGTTGCAAATTGGAACAATCCTGACGATGCACAGAAATACCCGCTCCACGTGTGATAAAACCAGATACTCTATCCCCTGGGATTGGTTGACAGCAATTTGCCGATTGCATCAACAGATTATCAACCCCTTCAGCTTGAAAGTCCGACTTAATTGATATTGCCTGCGGTCGATCAAGTTTAAATCCGCCTTCCTTTTCAGCAAACAATTCCTTTTGATCGGGTTTGAGCATTTTAATAGCCGCCATGGAAACCCGGCCCAGTTTCATTGAACCATCGGCCAGCTTCAGATACAGTTCTTCGGCGTGATCATAACCTAGATTCTTGGCTAAGCGCTCCAGGTTAACTTCCTGCACATTCATTCGATGCAATTCTTTTTCCAATAACTCCCGGCCATGCGCGATTGTTTGATCACGATTCTGGTGACGAAAATAATATTGAATTGCTGATCTGGCTCGACGTGTTTTAATATAATTGTGGTGACCACTGAGCCAATCCAGGCTTGGCGCTCCATTTTTATGCGTGATAATTTCAACACGTTCTCCAGTAACCAGTAACTTGGTCAACGGCACCATTTTACCATTAACCTTGGCCCCACGGCACTTGTGTCCCACTTCAGTGTGAATCGAATAAGCAAAATCTATCGGTGTAGCACCATGTGGCAGATCAATCACCTTACCATTGGGTGTAAACACATAGATACGGTCTTCGAACACATCATCTTTAACACGTTCAACGAACTCATTGGCATCAGCAACCTCATCTTTCCATTCCATCAGTTGGCGCAGCCATAGGATCTTACTTTCCAGAGAAGCATCACCTTTACCGCCTTCTTTATAACGCCAATGAGCGGCAACACCCAGTTCGTTATTATCATGCATTTCGTGAGTACGAATCTGTATTTCAATCACCTTGCCATCAGGGCCGATAATCGCCGTATGAATCGATTGATAATTGTTTTCCTTGGGAGTAGCAATATAATCATCAAACTCTCCAGGAATGTATTTCCAACTGGTGTGAATGGTGCCTAATGCTGCATAGCAATCCTGAATAGAACCCACTAGAACTCTGACAGCCCGGACATCATATACATGATCAAAATCCAGATTTTTACGCTGCATTTTCGACCAGATACTATAGATATGCTTGGAGCGTCCAGCAATTTTTGACTTGATATTATTGCTGTTTAGGGTTTCTTCCAAGTCAACAACAAACTGATCGATATACTCATTACGATCAACGCGGCGTTCGGCCAGTTGACGGGCAATCCCCTTATAAGTCTCAGGTTCAAGATAACGAAATGATAAATCTTCAAGCTCCCATTTCACATGCCAGACACCAAGCCGGTTGGCTAATGGTGCAAAAATATCCAGAGTCTCACGTGCTTTGGAAACCTGTTTGTGTTGCGGCATAGCATCCAGGGTTCGCATATTGTGCAAACGATCACTGAGTTTGATCAAAACAACACGAACATCTTCAACCATTGCCAGCATCATTTTTCGCAGATTCTCAACCTTCTCCTGCTCTTTGTTACGAGTTTTAGAAGGGCGTTTTTCAATGGAATGTTCATCTTCAACGAACTCCTGAATCACCTCCATTCGAGTAACACCGTCAACCATATTGGCCACGTTGTTACCAAACTCATGCCGGAGATCTTCAAGCGTTGCCTCAGTATCTTCCACAGTATCGTGCAATAGAGCCGCAATAACAGCTTCATGGTCCAAACCAAGCTCATGAACAATCGCCGCAACAGCAAAAGTATGATTAACGTAATCCTCCCCAGAGGCTCTAGTTTGTCCTTTATGGCAGTCAATAGCGTATATAGCTGCTCGATGAATATCAGCCATTTCCTGTTTACTGCGTCCAGCTGAAACCGATTCCAGCCAGAAAGGAACATTATTGGCTGGTAGTTCAATAGCCGAACTTGCATTTAATGACGCCTGGACCACAAAAACCTCTTAGAAATTAGCGTTTTGATAAACAGTATAATATTCCGACTAAAGATGAAATATTATTAATCACTAATATACTAACCGATTATGCATACACAGTCATCTCCTGAACATAAGCAAATTAAAGGTTTATACCACCCCCAATATGGCCCTATAAATCAACATTTGCGGAGTCTACACCGACAATCTTCAGCATAACTTCTGCTTTATCCAGAATCTCCTGATATTCCGACTCTTCAACAGAATCAATGACAAGACCGCCGCCAGCTGAGAAATATGCCTTTCCAGCCTGAACGGTGATCGTTCTGATAGCAATATTAGTCTGCATATTTCCAGCAAAATCCACCCAGCCAATAGCGCCACAATAGACCCCTCGCCTGTTTGGCTCTAATTCATTGATTACTTCCATTGCCCGTTTCTTAGGCGCTCCAGTAATTGAACCTCCAGGAAAACAGGCTGACAATAAATCCAGAGCATGCTGGTCACTTCGCAAACGCCCAACAATTTTGCTGACCATATGATGAACATTGGTATAGCTTTCTATACTGAATAAAGCAGTCACCTCAACCGACCCTGTCTCACATACACGCCCAATATCATTGCGCATCAAATCAACAATCATCAGATTTTCAGCCTGATCTTTTTCGCTATCTTCCAACTCTTGAGCCAAAGCAAGATCATACTCAAGAATGCCTTTATCCCTAGGTCTGGTTCCCTTAATAGGACTTGTCAAAACATCACCTTGTAAACAGCCGATGAATTGCTCAGGTGAATTCGACAAGACGGTCGCAAACGGAAAGTTCAGATAAGCAGCAAATGGAGCTGGACTCAATTCACGCATACGTAAGTAGCTGGACCAGGAATTGCCTTGAACTGGCACACAAAAGCGTTTAGTCAGATTTACCTGATAACAATCTCCGTCATGAAGATATTGTTTTACACGGGCAAATTTTTCATGATATTCCTGCCGCGACATATTATCTCGTAATGCCCCAGTAGCTTGCCATGGCGGACAATCTGAATTCATAACAAGTGTTTGTGCAGAAGTATTATGTTGAGTAATTAATTGCTGCCATTGTTGACACAAACTCTCATTTTGACCATTAGCATCAACCAACCATGACTTTCGACGCAAATGGCAAGTCACCAATGCCACCAAGTAGATTCCAATAGCCATTTCAGGCATCTTCAAATTATCATCCGGTGCCTGAGGTAAGGACTCTAGTCTACCAGCCAGTTCATAGCCAAAATAGCCTATTGCACCTCCTGCAAATGGCATTTCGTGGTCAATGAAATACTGACCATCAACTTGCAGGGAATTCAGTTCTTTCTTAAGTAAATCAATCGGATTGTCTGTTGACAAACGCCTGTGATTCCCTGCACCTTTAAGTTCATTATCCACAATCTCAGTTTCAGTACCGTAAGTCACCATGGTCTTCTGAGGTGAAAAAACCAATATATCGACGCAAGATTGATCTGTTGCAAACTTATCCGTCTTTATATATTCATTCGCTTTCATTGCCCCACTATCCAGATAGTGTGACCAAGGCTGTTCGGCAATCAAACCAAACAAACTGGCAGTATCGCCGATATATGAATCTAACTGTTCAATAACTGGTTTCATAGATACCTACGACATGCTCGCAATTGCTTGATTAGTATCCACCAGTTCACGCAATAACGATGTTGCGTACTGCCCACGTGCAAGCGAGAACGTTAATACAATATGCTCTCCCTGTTGTTCCCATATAAGGTCCTTAGGTAAGAATCTCAAAGGGCGACGTGCATATTCAAGCCCGGCCTTAACCAGACCTTGAGCGAACACTTCGTTCCGTTCAATACAATCCTGTTCATAAATAGCCAACTCTGAATCATCGGCTAATTGCTGCCCACGTCGAGAACATGGTTTCCCCCACATAGGCCCAGTTGTATGCACATCGGCAACATCCACACGAAGTTGTTCACAGTTTTTATCCTCGGCAATAAAATACTGCTGAGTACCTTGAAGGTTTAAAGGTTCACAGTCATAGACCCGCAACCAGCTACCGTCTCTCAGCCTTTTTGACAGAGCAGTATTAAATAGCCAGGCTCTGGCGGCTGACAACAACAAACTTCGTTTGTGCCGTTGCTTAATTCGCTTTCCTTGTTCAAACGCAGCCATTGCCTGGTTTAAATTACTACCTCTATGGCCAAATCGCTGTACTCCAAAATAATTAGGGACACCACGTTGGCGAATTAAATCTATACTTTGAGAAAATGTACGTATATCTCCAGAAAATTGTTTTAAAACAATTTCAAATTGATTGGCAACATGCGTCCCACGTTGTAATTTTTTGTCATGGGAAATGACTTTTTGTACTGTAATCTGTTCAGAGTTGAGTTCTTGCCAATCTGGCCAATCTTCAGGCTTAACACCTGGCAACCAGACGCTAAACCACTGGGTTGTGACTCCTTGCACATCCTTCATTCCTGAATAACCCACGTCGCGCACCGCGACATTGGCAAATCGCGCCAATAGTTTTGCTACCTGCTCTGTATGTTGTTGTACCTTTTTGACCTTCAGCCAAACATGTTCTCCCTGCCCAGAGCAGTTAAAACTGAAACATTCTTTTACGACAAAATCCCTGGGCTCGGATTTAAGAAATGCTGAGCATTCCGGTCGCTGCAAACTACCGTTTGCATAATACAAATTATCAAAAAAATGTTCACTGAAGTAAGGTCGTTTTACGGAAAGAAGTGTTGCAGTCACCGATATAACCTCAGATTCGAATTACGCTTAATATAAGTTAAGCAACAGACTGTATATCATCAACCTGTTATTCACAATCGTCAATTATATTCAAGCCCCCCAACACTCCTTTGAGGGTTGCATCTTTGCAATATTCTTTTCCTTTTAAAGCCATCCCAGCTTTGTATTAAAAAAAACATCAATAAGCCATTTTTCCAGCCGCAAGACGGCTGAAAATCGAAACTATAAACTAGTCTTCAATAAGAAATACGTCCTTACTAAATAGAGTTTATACCGTTTGCTGGAAATTCGTCGGCAACTACTGCAAAAGTACAACGTGAATAGAGCGTATGAATTTCACTTGCAACTGCGTCAAGTTCTCTCATATATCGCTCTGAATCCCCCAGCTCGCTCGCATTGATTAATGCTATAGCGGCGACTTCAACAGCTTCAGCAACTTCTTGTTTCAAAGATTCATGGGTATCTGATGGCATGTTTAATCCTAATAAAAATGATTTAAATTATTGAAGTTAAACATTAATGCATCTAAAGTCATGCTGACAAGTGTTGAGATTTTAGAATTGCCGTTATTTTCAAATAAAAGAGTGTCACATTTTCGACACCCAAGGAAAAACCTACAAAAACCAATAGATAAGGCTAAAATCCTCACTTATAGAAATTTATTTCCAATCAAATAAAATCAGCGATAAATAGCAATACACCTATAGATTGAATGCTATAGCAATGAGCATCACGAAAAGAAACCCTTGATTGATGACATGCTGTCGATTCAAATTTATTGACAAAATAAACATCGAACCAACATCCACATAGTCGAGCACGTTTTATATTATACTGACAACAATGACTGCTATTTAATTGAAATTCTAGTGGGTCCATGAGACTTTTATCTGACTGAAGGACGACATTAACTACCTAAAACTCAGAATACGAAGTTTTTAGTATAAACCGGTGTTTCATTAATGTAACTAGGAGTACGCACTACCCTATAATGACACCTAAAACCGGGATAATATCTAGCGGTTAAACACCCCCATCACAAACCGTAAAACCAGATAATTGATCATTGATCATTGATCTTACCAATATGCTCATTAACAAAATATGAGGTTCTCACGAATCGGATAACCGATAAAATGGGGGTCATAGAGTGGAGAATGGCAGAGACTGTTCTAAATTCTGTGTCAAAGTAAAAACACTCGATCTACCTGATCACAGATCAAGTGCGCCATCAAGCCGACATTCAAAGAAGATGGCCAGTTGAGATAGGGTTAAGTTCCAGTTGTGAATCGGCGTCGTCCACTTTTTGCTGGCGTTCTGGATGCCCAGATACAGCAATTTCAATAAACTGTTGTCGTTTGGAAACCCTCCTTTAGTTTTCGTCAGTTTCCGTAATTGGCGATTTACCGCTTCAATCGAGTTGGTTGTGTAAATGACTTTACGGATCGGTTCGAGGTAACGGAAGTACACTGACAGTTTTATCCCACTTCTTGCGCCAAGACTGGATGACGATTGGATACTTATCACCCCAAAGACTCTCAAGTTCGTCTAAGGCGGTTTCAGCCGCTTGCTTGTTTAACGCTTGATAGATCAACCATAAAGGCCTTGTGATGCTTAGAGCCAACGTAGCGTAGTGAGTTGCGTATTTAATGAACAACGCACAGCTGAACTTCGGTTTTCGGGTAGATGGTTTGAATTGCATCAGGAAAACCCGTGAGCCCGTCGACTGATGTAATGAGAATGTCTTCAACCCCTCGGTTGTGTAAATCGCTTAATACGCCCAGCCAGAAGCTTGCGCCTTCGCTTTCGGACAAATACAAGCCCAGTACTTCTTTACGGCCTTCATCAAGGTTTAGGCCAAGCACGGTATAAACAGCACGGCTTTCATAGTGACCCTGAACACGCACTTTGTAGTGAATCGCATCCAACCAAGCGAAGGGGCAATGTGAATCGAGTGGGCGCTGTTGCCAAGCCTTTACCGTCTCGATAACCTTGTCAGTTATGACGCTGATCGCGGCCTTTGAAACCGAGATGCCGTACATCTCTTGAACGTGCTCACTGATGTCTGAATAGCTCATGCCTCGGCCATACATCGAGAGAATCTTGCATTCGATCTCATCGGATACGCTGGTCTGGTTTTTCTTTACGAACTGAGGTTCGAAGGTGCCTGCACGATCACGCGGTGTATCAACTTCAATTTTACCGCCGCTGGTTTTGAGAGTTTTACTTGATTTCCCGTTCTTACGATTGGACACCACGTCTTCGGCTAAGTGGCTATCAAGTTCTGCGCTAAGCGCGGCTTCTGTGAGTTGTTTTATTAACGGTGCAAGTACGCCTTCCTTACCCTGATTGAATCGCTTTTAAAGCATCATCGAAATCGAATTTGTCTGTCATAATCAATTCTCCGCATACTATTATGCTGTAATTTAAAGAATTGACACAAAATTTCTAACACTCCCGAATGGCACCTGATAACACCAAACCTTCAAGTTTAGCCATTATTCCGACAGCACTAAAAGTGCTTGGGTCAATTATTCACTCCGAGCTAATAGACAGTTTTTTCATAGATATAGAACATGATCAACACTAACCAGCAACTACTTATGTAATATAGCGCTGAGGTCTATAAACAAAGTAGATTTTAGCAGCCATCACATTAGCTGATAGCCTTTAACTAGACTTTGTTATGCTAATTGACATAGCCATCCATCAACTTTCACTTATTACCTTAAAATAAATTAGACACATCAACAAATTCTTCAGTTTTGACTATTGAAAGCTATAAGAAAGAGTCAGGACAGGAAGCCTAGATTAAAGTAGTCAAAGACTTATTCACTGCATCAAGAGCCTCTGGAATAGCTTCTTTCGATTTGCTCAATAACATTAAATTACCTTCTTTGCGCTCGACAATCTGTGAGTGCATATCATCCTTAAATGTTTCCGCCTCAGGGTAATCACCATCTTTAAAATAGATTATGGTAACCACGCCTGACGGGGTATCCATTACAGCATGCCAAGTCTTTTTACTGCCAATAGGGCACAACTGAGAATAACGCAGGCCTTTTAACTCTGGAACACGAACATCCGCGTATGAGGCTAGATGAGCCTGCATTCTGGTCTGCGCTGTTGGTTGAACAGACGTCAAAGAAAATGGTTCATAGTCTATATGCTGAACTACAGCATCATGTAACTGCTCGTATGCTTGGGTCAATTGGTGATTTTGATAAGCAAACCAACCAACAGTGACAGCTAAAACTGTACTCGCGGCATAGGAATAACGCTTAAATCTTTTATGGACCCGCTGTTCTTTATCAATGACCTGACGAAGTTTAAGCTTAGCCTTGAGGTCCTCTGGAACCGCCACACTCATAGAAGCGGCCAGCTTTTCATCCAACGATAAGACACCTGTCAAATAGTTATCACACTCAGCACACTCCAAACGATGATTCAAAAAGTCATCAAGTTCACTATATGGGTTTGATAGCGCTAATTTTCTAAATTCAAAACAGTTCATTACATCATTACCGTTAGCCATTTCAACGCACACCGATAGCATCTAGCTGTTCGGTACCTAAAAGCTCACGCATTTTTTTACGTGCTCGAAATAGACGAGTCATCACTGCACTCACACTGATATCAAGAGAATCGGCAATTTCATCACAGGAATAGCCACCTAAGACCTGCATTATAAGTGGTTCCCTATAATCTTCATCCAATTTGGTCAATGCCCTGCGCAAGGCGAAAGCCTCTGGGCTGTCATCCAACTCACGTTTTGAAACAGCCGCATTATCAAGATTTTCGACATCCTGCATATCAAAACGCTTGCGTTCAAACTGACGTGCATACTCACGCCTAAAAATAGTGAACAACCAACTTTTTGACGCCTTTGGGTCACGCAATTTATCCAGTGATTTCCAAGCGCGTAAATAAGTTTCCTGAATTACTTCTTCAGCCATCAATTTATCTCTGGTCACCCAACAAGCATAGCGGAACAAGTCATCAGCGTGCGAGTCGATCAACAGATCATATTTTCGTTGTTTATTATTCATATCATCCTTGACCGCTTTCTTCGTCATAATATTTCTTTTTTTTTTAGATTCTTATGCTTTTTAGCACAAAAAAACCTTTAAAGCAGCTAGCATTGCTTCGCGTTGATCAATATGCAACCAATGGCCAGCACCTGGAAGGCCTTGAATCCGGGCTTCAGGAAAGTATTCAGCAATAGTCTGATGCATCTTATCAGAGACGTAATTTGACTCCTTACCATGCAAGAACAAAGCTGGTTTATTCGATTTTTTTCCAACCACGAGCCCTGTTGGAAAGCCTACAATGTCAGGCATATATTCTTGCAGAACAGGGATGTTAATTTTCCAGCGAAAAGCACCATCTTCTCGAACCAGACTTTGCAACAAGAATAAACGAGTTGCTGTTTCAGGAATTGATGCTTGCAGCTGTTTATCAACCGCAGCACGCGATTCCACCGATTCCAAGTCTATTTGCAGCAATGCATCTAAATGTGAGTTATGCGAGTGTTCATAAGCAACTGGAGCAATATCAAGAACAACCAGAGCACGTAATTGGTCATCCAGCAACAAGTCATTCATCAAAGCATTGACCATAACGGCCTTGCCTCCCATGCTATGCCCACAAAGCACATAATCCTGTAACCCCTGACTGATAACAAACTCCTGAATGTCACTTGCCATATCAAGATACGTCATCGAAGGGCTATGCATGGAACCGCCATGGTTGCGCAAATCCAACACATAAGCAGTATGTGTTGTGGAAAACTCTTTGGCCACAGAACGCCAATTAACGCCTGAGCCAAACAAACCATGAATAAAAACTAACGGAGGTTTTCCTTCGTTTCCAAATTGCTGAAAATGTAATGTCATAGTTAAGGAATATCAGTTTAAGAACAAAATATCCAGTCCAATTACTGAAATTAATCCAGATTCATTTCAGTAATTCCATGTTTATTTAATTACACTATATCTTCAAAAAACGATTTTATTTTATCAGTCCAGCGACTTTCCTGAGGGCTATGTTTACTGCCTCCTTTGTGCAAAGAGTCATCTAACTTCTGCAACAAGTCTTTCTGCTCCTTACTGAGATTAACGGGGGTTTCAACCTGGACCTGGCAATATAAATCACCGACATAACCTTGCTGGCGAACGTTACTTACGCCCTTGCCACGCAAACGAAATTGTTTTCCCGATTGAGTTCCTGCTGGAACTTTCAATTTAGCCCGGCCTCCCAGAGTAGGCACTTCCAGTTCTCCACCCAGAGCAAGAACAGAATAAGCAACAGGCACATCACAGAATAAATCAACACCATCGCGTTGAAAGATCGAATGCTCTTTTACATTGACAGAAACATATAGATCTCCGCGCACACCGCCGCCACTGGCAGCCTCACCTTCTCCGGACAAACGAATTTGATCACCATTATCTACACCAGCAGGGATTTTAACTGATAGTTTTTTAGTTTCCTGTGTCTGGCCTGAACCTCGACAGGTTCCACAGGGGTCTTTGATAATAGTGCCCTTACCTCGACAATTTGGACAAGTCTGTTGTACGGAAAAGAAACCTTGTTGCATTCGCACTTGGCCACGGCCTTGGCAGGTCGTGCAAGTAATTGGCTTGGAACCTGGCTTAGCTCCGGTACCATTACAAGTATTACAATCAGTACGACGCGGCACCGAAATATTCATCTCCGTTCCTTGAACCGCCTCTTCCAGAGTCAGATTCAAATCATAACGCAAATCAGCACCGCGCCTCTGACGTTGACCGCCACCTGCAGCGCCACCAAAGATGTCACCAAAAATATCACTGAATGCATCGCCAAAACCTGCTCCACCTTGACCGCCACCCATGCTGGCATCTACTCCAGCATGACCAAATTGATCGTAGGCAGAACGTTTTTGAGAATCTGACAGGACGTCATGAGCCTCTTTAGCTTCTTTAAATTTAGCTTCAGCCTCTTTATCATCTGGATTACGATCAGGGTGATACTTCATCGCCAGTCGTCGATAGGCCTTTTTCAAGTCCGCATCACTGACGCTTTTTTCCACACCCAATATTTCGTAATAATCTCGTTTTGACATTTTGCTTCTCTAAAACTATCTAGTTTTTACTTCTATTTTTGCTGGCACAACTTTCTTTCAAGCGCAATAGCACCAAAATACACAAATATGCCGAAAGAGTCTTTGACTCTTTCGGCATTGCTTAGTGCTTATGCGTCTTTTTTATCATCCGATGCAGGTTCATCTTTTACTTCTTCGAACTCAGCATCAACCACATTATCATCTTGAGGCGCAGCTTCAGCAGCACTGGCACCTTCAGCGCCATCAGCATACATCATTTCAGCCAACTTATGACTCGCTTGCATCAGTTCCTCAACTTTGCTATTGATAAGCTCAACATCGTCCTGCTCTACAACACTTTCTACTTCAGCAATAGCTTTCTCGATGTTTTCCTTTTCAGATGCTTCAACTTTATCGCCCGCTTCTTCAAGAGTCTTCTTAATGCTATTGATCATAGTTTCAGCCTGATTACGAGCATCAACCAATGCTTTTGCTTTCGCATCTTCTTCGGCGTGCAGCTCGGCATCTTTGACCATTGCCTCAATTTCTTCATCACTGAGGCCTGAGCTTGATTTAATAACAATCTTATTCTCTTTGCCAGTTGCTTTGTCTTTCGCAGATACATGCAAAATACCATTCGCATCAATATCAAAGCTAACTTCAATTTGTGGCATACCACGTGGAGCAGCTGGAATATCGCTCAAATCAAAACGCCCCAAAGACTTGTTACCACTAGCCATTTCCCGTTCACCTTGGAGAACATGAACAGTCACTGCTGTCTGATTGTCTTCAGCAGTTGAAAACGTTTGACTGGCATTTGTTGGGATTGTTGTGTTTTTCTCAATCAACTTGGTCATAACACCGCCCATGGTTTCAATACCCAGAGACAATGGCGTTACATCCAGCAATAAAACGTCTTTCACATCACCACTCAAAACACCACCTTGAATAGCCGCACCCAATGCAACGGCTTCATCAGGGTTAACATCACGTCGTGGTTCCTGACTAAAGAATTCCTGCACAGCTTCCTGAACTTTAGGCATACGAGTTTGCCCACCCACAAGAATAACATCATCAATGTCGCTGCCAGAAAGCCCTGCATCTTTAAGGGCTACCTTGCACGGTTCAATTGTACGAACAACTAGATCTTCAACCAGAGATTCCAACTTGGCACGAGTCAATTTCATGACCAAGTGTTTTGGACCGGATGCATCAGCTGTAATATATGGCAGATTAACTTCAGTCTGAGAGCTGGTGGACAATTCAATCTTGGCTTTTTCCGCAGCTTCTTTCAAACGCTGCATCGCCAGTGGGTCACCTTTCAGATCAAAGCTCTGATCCTTTTTGAATTCGTCTGCCAGATATTCGATAACTCGATTATCAAAATCTTCACCGCCAAGAAAAGTATCACCATTAGTGGCCAACACCTCAAACTGGTGTTCACCATCAATTTCTGCAATTTCAATAATGGAAACGTCAAAAGTACCGCCACCCAGGTCATAAACAGCAATTTTGCTGTCACCCGCTTTCTTGTCCATACCATAAGCCAATGCAGCCGCTGTTGGCTCATTGATAATACGCTTAACATCAAGACCTGCAATTTTACCGGCATCTTTAGTTGCTTGACGCTGTGAATCATTAAAGTAAGCAGGCACAGTCACTACTGCGCCAGTAACCTCTTCACCAAGAAATTCTTCAGCTGTAGCTTTCATTTTCTGCAGAACACGAGCCGAGATTTCTGGTGCAGCCATTTGCTTACCATTCACTTCAACCCAGGCATCGCCATTCTTAGCTTTGACAATTTTATAAGGCATCATATCAACATCACGTTGTACAACCTTCTCATCAAACTTTCGCCCAATCAGGCGTTTAACCGCATAAAGAGTATTTTCAGGGTTAGTAACAGACTGGCGTTTAGCTGCCTGCCCGACTAGAACTTCGTCCCCATCAGCATAAGCAACATATGATGGTGTAGTACGATGTCCTTCACTATTTTCAATTACTCTTGGTTGATCACCGTCCATAACGGCAACACACGAATTGGTTGTGCCCAAGTCAATACCGATAATTTTACCCATTCTATTTTCCTCTTTACTCTATTCAGCTAATTGCTAATTTATTCAGTTAAATACTACTTACCAACGGTTCCTATCTGGGTGTTCGACAGTAAGTTTCTCTATAGTTGTTTCTTAAAGTGGGGGCCTTTATTACAGTTTCAAGTACAAACGTTCACAATTTGAACAGCCCCTAATTTACATCGACTTTACTTTTGAGCAACAATTACCATTGCTGGACGTAGTAAGCGATCGTGTAATTGATAGCCCTTTTGCAAAGTAGACACGATGCTGCCCGGCTCAACATCTTCTGCCGGAACCATGGTCATTGCCTGATGCAAATTGGGATCCAATTTAGCACCTGCCTCAGGCGCAATTTCTTTGATCATAAATTTTTCGAATACACCATCAAGCTGTTTTAAAGTCAGGTTCAAGCCTTCTCTCATACTCTTAACGGCATCAGAGTCATCTTGTTCTACTTCAGCATCAGCAGCCAGTTGTAAACTGTCTTTGACACTCAACAACTCTTTGGCAAATGATTCAACAGCATATTTGCGACTGTCTGCGACCTGTTTATCTGAACGGCGTCGAATATTCTCCATCTCTGCCTTTGCTCGTAAAAACTGATCTTCTTGATCAGCCACCTGCTGTTGTAATTGCTCTACTTGATCAGCAAGGCTCTGTTCCTCAGAGTTGACAGTGTCAACAGCCTCATCAACCAGTGTTTGTTCAACAATTTCTGGTGCGGCTTCTTGTTTGCTTTTACTCATACGATTCTACTCATAATTTGCTAAAATGAATTTGTTTCTAAAGTGGGGTTGATCATTGTAACTTCAAGCAGGGATGTAAAAAAAATTGCAGGGTTAAGGTGAGTTTATTGATAATTAAGTTCTACCAATAAATCCAGCAGATACGTTTTCCATAAGCATGACATAAAGAATGACATTTTCTAAATTTAAAATATTCCGCATCACAGTATTAGTATTAATTTTATTAAGCGTTTGGAATACCGCTATCAGACAGAAGCACCTCATACAGGATTGGGATGGAACTCTGAGTGTTATGATTATGCCGATTGCTGCAGATGAGAACCCACAGACTCGTTCTTACATACAGCAATTATCCACAGAGGATTATGAAGGTATTATCGATTTTTTCAATCGTGAAGGGCAGCGTTACAACAGTGATCTAAAGCATAAAATAGTCATCAGTATCGATACATCAATACAATCTTTACCACCACAAATTCCACCAACCAACTCCAGTCGTTTGGCCATAATAATATGGTCACTTAAATTACGCTGGTGGGCTTTCAATAATAAGCCCGACAATTATCACAACAACCAAATCCAGCTTTATACCTTATACAGCAGGCCGCATAAAAATCAATTGCTACCACATTCAACGGGGCTGGAAAAAGGACTGATAGGCATCATTCACGCTAGAGCCTTCAACAATCAGAACAAACAAAACAATATTGTCATTGCACATGAAATGATGCACATATTCAGTGCCGCTGACAAATACAATCTGACTTCAGGTAATGTGCTATTCCCTTCCGGCTATGCAGAACCTGAGAAAACACCCAGATATCCCCAGCGCATGGCTGAAATTATGGCGATAAGAATTCCGATAAACAAAAACAGGTTTATATTACCCCGCAGCTTGAAAGACATGCGTGTAGGCGATGTGACAGCTAAGGAAATAGGCTGGATACAATAATCAACAAGCCCGGTATTTGAATATTCCCGTCTAATCTCTTTTTTAGAGAGTTACTTATTTCTTGAGAGTTACTTAGACCGATACAGATACGCGTACAAAATACCCGCAACAGCGCCAAAAAAGTGTGACTCATAAGAAATTCCCACTTGTCCGGGAAAAATACCAAAAATCATTCCACCATAAAGAAAAAACACCAAAACAGTTATGGCAAAGTTTTTCCAACTTCGAGAAAAATAGCTATTGCACAAACATAGAGCCCATAATCCAAAGATCACCCCACTGGCACCAACATGAAGCGTATTGCGAGCAAATAACCAGACCAGAGCTCCACAAACCACAGTAATAAATGACACGCTGCGAAAAAAGTACTGTCGTGAATGCAACATCAACAGAAAACTCAAGACAAGTAATGGCACTAGGTTGTTCAACAAATGCCCAACACTGCCGTGAATCAATGGCGCAGTCAGTATTGTTGGCAAACTAGTGAAATGCCGAGGATAGATTCCCAGAGACACAAGCGCATTGCCTGTCAGAATGTTTACCAAGTGGATCGCAATTAAGAGCCCTGCCATTGCTACCAGAATTTTTATGTTACGATTCATGCTGTTCTCATTCTATTTATCTGGCTTGGCAGGCTCTTTACGCTTGGTTTTCCTTTTCCGGCTGACTCGAATTGCTTCTTTCATCGGCACAATAGATAACTTCGCTTCCAATTCTTTAAAAGAATTCGCCAAATCGTGAATTTTCTGCAAATTTCTCTTATCGATATCCAACTTCTTATCCATATTAACAACCAAAGGCAAAATGCTATTTTGAATAGAATCAGCCAACACCTGTAATATCTTATCCATACCGGGCACAGGTTGATTGACAACCTCAATATCCCCAACTTCTTGCGCCTCTATGTTCTGACTGATCCGATTCATAGCAGCAACCAAATTCTTTACGTGCTTGGCTTGCAAGGCATTTTGCTCATGCAATAATTCTGCTTGTTCCTGTCTTTGCAATACGGCCAATTCCTGCGATTGCTGCTTATGCAAATCACCGTGCTTATCTGCTTGGGCAAAAATAGTACCTAAAGCATTAACACTGGAGACCAAATCCATTATTTGCGTTACCACTTTATTACCCACATTGGTTTCATCACCCCCCAACGCTTTGTTGCGCAGAAAATCATCCTTAATCTGTTGCCAACGCTTAAGCTGCTCCTCACTCATTGTCGATCTGAGCTCTGCCAACTTAAGTAAGTTCTCTTCAGCTCCAGAAGTCAGCAGTTGGCTCTCACCCAGATAATGGTCATCAATTAGCTGATTCAATTCCTGCCCATTCATAACGGAAGACACTTTCTCTGCCATCTTATTCATATTGCGATAACTCCCTTGCAACTTGAAAGGAGGTTCTACGCGATACTGGTCGCCTTGAGCTGCTGAAGCTATATACTGTTGATTAATTTTTAGAATAACTTCCTGAATCTGGAATAATTTCTGCAGCACCTGTGTTATCTCATTAATTTCAGCAGCACTGTACTGATGCGACAGATCCGTAGTTGGCAGATTCTCTCCTTGAGCGATACGCACCAATGTATAAACATCCTGCATGCTACGTAGAGCCAAAGGAGATAAAACAGCATTTGATGTCAGACAGTTTTCGATATAACTCAAGGCAAACTGCTCTTCCATCCCCCCTAAAATATCCCCAAGGTTATAAATGTCCGCACGATTAGCCAACATATCAGGAACCTTAAACATCTCTCCAGATTCCGTATATGGGTTTCCGGCCATCACCACACAAAAACGCTTGCCACGCATATCATAGGTTTTAGTCTCGCCTTGCCATACACCATCAATACGCCGGGTACCATCGCATAATGAAATATATTTCTGTAAAAATTCTGGATGAGTATGCTGTATATCATCTAGGTACAACATAACATTGCTCCCCATCTCAAAAGCAAGGTTGATTTTTTCCAGTTCTTGCCTTGCCGTGGCATGTGGCGCTTGCTCTGGATCAAGAGACACTACATCATGACCCAGTGAGGGGCAGTTAATTTTCATAAATACCAGCCCAAGACGACTTGCCACATATTCCATTAGTGTCGTCTTACCATAGCCAGGAGGCGAGATCATCATCAACAATCCCATCAGATCTGATCGCTTATCATCTCCGATTGTACCCATTTGTTTAGCCAGATTATCACCAATAATCGGCAGATAGGCTTCATTGATCAAACGATTGCGAACAAAAGAGCTCAGCGGTCTGGCTTTGAAACTATCCAGGCGCATTTGTTCTCTTTTTTCATGCATCAAATGGCTACGCAATTCAAGGTATCGCTGGTATTCAGCAATAGTGACTTGCTGGTGGTGATGCAGACGCATCAAGTAATGATCCAGGCTCATTGACAAACTTTGTTCAACCACCCTGCTGTGATCACCAATCAAACCCGTAACATCAAATTCAACCTCCACCTTTTTTAAACGACGAGATAAATCGCCACAGGCAATCAAGGCAATGGCTTCGGGCACATATCGTTTCAGCTCTGAAAACTCACCTTTTTCCGTGAAAGCCGTCAGCCAAGCCTGAACCAACCGCCAGCGGCGAGCAGGAAAGTCCATCAGATTATCACTGGCTTTGGCAAAATTACCTTTAACCTTAGAGCCGATACTGTTATTAAATTTTTCCACCAGTTGTTTTGCATACATACTCTGTACAAAAACCAGTTCACCGCGAGCCAGCTCCAGACATAAATATCGAGCAGCTCGTTGTTGCGTCAAATCATCAATCTGAATTTCCTGGTCCTGCAAAAATAAACTTATAGCTGCCTGCATATGCCCCTGCACTAATTGTAATGCTTGCTGGCTTTTCAAACTGTCCTGCATTTCAATTGCTGATTGCGCCTGATGAATCCAGACACCAATCTCATTTTGATCAAGCTGCTTTGCAAAACATGACCAGAAATATTGTGCAAAACCACGAGTTAAAGGATCAAAGCGCAGCAAATCAGCCTCAACCATTGCAGGCACAATGGCATTGAGAAGCAGAACCGCATCGGCATCATGAACCCCTTTCTGATAACCCTCTTTATAAAGTGGTGTTGCAAAGTCCCTAACCAGCTTGCCAATGGCATCAGGGTCTTCTATCGCTTGATGTAAATCCGCCAGACTCATAGCACCCTCACCTCTCAGAGCAAGTTGCAAGACCTGGTAGGCCAGATACTCCGACCGATAAACGTCCGAATTTTCTGAGGCAATCGTCATCGACCAATAGGATTTCAAATCACGCAAGCGTTCATCTGCAACCAACTCATAATAATCAGTGCCAACTATATGGAAGTAGAGTTCTTCCTGACGAGGAATAATAGTTAAATCCGCTTCCTGAGTATTGACACTGAATTTATGTCGAGGCCCCAGTTTTATTACACTGCCATCATTTTCATAAATATCCGTTTTATCACGCAAAGCGCGAACCGCCTGATCCTTGACTGCCTTAAAGCGCGATTCTATATCACCAGCACTGACGGCACTATCCAGAGACTGTAGGTTCTCCACCAATTCTCTCACCTTCAACACCATTGCATCTGATGCAAAGTAGGTGTTGAGTTTATCGATATCCGTCAGCATGAGAGAACGTTTTTCAATGCTGTCCACAATTCTGCTGGCTGAATCAAATACAGTTTGAGCACGACGTTGTCGTTCATCTAATAACTGTTGTTTACGGGTTTCAAAAGTTTCGTAAATTTCCTCACGTTTCTCAAAGATATCATTGAGAAACTGGTCATATTCATTGAACTGACTCTCTAACTCTTCTAATTGAACAAGGAGTCTGGCCAACTGTTCATCACATTTTTCTGGCGTCTCCGAAATATTCAAACTATTAGTCACTGATTGCGTCAACAACTTAAATTGAGCACCAAATTGCGCCACAGCCTCCTCTGACCCCAAGTTCTTTTGCCGCTGTTTTGCTTTGGCCCGAACCTGATTCAACTTGGCGTATACTTCTGAAATAGATTCAATAATCCGCGTACCAAGACGTGCATCTTCAACCTTCAGGGTTGTCATCAGTTCTGACAACAAATCCAGACCAGAAGCCGATGCCTCAATTTCTTCTAAAGCAGGTTTCATCTCAAGTCGGCTGCTAGCACTCTCAACCTGCTCATCAAGACTCTGAATTTTATCGACATAAGCGTGCAATGCATCATCTTGAGACATGAATGCTACGGTCTGTTCACTGACATCTTTTTCGGACTCTATGAGACTTGCATCAAGCTCAGCAATTTTAGCAACATCCATATAGCGGTACTCGCGAATGGTCGCCAGATGTCCACGCTGTTCCCGCAAAACATTAATTGCTTTAACAAAATCTTCAGCCACCTCCCAGGATGTGGTACCGATGGTTTGTTGGATTTGGCGGTGATTATCAACAGCTTCAGTCAGAGCCTGCTGTGATTGCTTCTGAATACTTTGAACCTTTTCAAATTCATCCACAACCAATTCTGCAGTCGCAGCAACATCATCCAAAGTTGCTTTAATTTCGGCACTTGGCTCCTGGGTCAACCAATAATGGGTATCAAAGATGCGTGCTGTTGCTTGATTGAGTTCTTCATAGTGCCGTATTGACACTTCTTGATCATCAATGATTCGACATATCGCATATAAATTGGAAACACCCCGGACTAATTCAGCATTGCCAGTCTTGCCCATCCAAGTCTGGCTGGTCTGTTCGGCGCTGGAAAACTCCTGGCTACAATATGGCGTCTGCCAGATTTGCATGGGATGTATTCTGGTCGGCTCATCCTCTGCCGAAAAAATGATAATTTTGCCATCATCAAACGTTGCATAGCCATGAGCATAAATAGGATTTTGCAGCTCACGGGTTATCATATTGTAGGAAAATAAACCTAAAACCCCTTCTTCAGGTTCATAGAAAATATAGAGGACGTCTTCTCCATTTGGAGAGCGAATCATACGCTTAAAACGCAAATCAGACTGGTCCACCTCGAACAACTTATTTTCACCGGATTGCAAATAGTAACCGCCAGGAAAAATAATGCCATGATCTTCAGGCAGCTGCACGCAGGACTCTCCCACGGCGTCTATACGCTGAACAGACTCTGTGAGAGCATTATAAACCAAGTAACGCCAAGTCGTTTCCTGATAAGGCAATACCTTTATCAAAATAAGGTCACCAACCTTAGCATAAAAAATCTGGGCATCATCCATCGACTGAGTATCATCCTCAACTGCTTCAGAATATATACCCAAACCCTGATCAGTATTATTCTCGATCTTGACCGTCAAGTCTCCATCAATAGTCTCCACAAATACAGTATCAAGGATATTGACGTGTGAATGCCGCCCTAAAACAAAGTTTTCACGGTTGGTTTCAATCCATTCAAAATCATAGGGAGATGGCAATTGAATATCGCGTTCACCGCGATTATCAATATACTCAACCGATTTACCATCAGCCGACACTGCCCAGCGAAATACACGTCTGTCATCAAGGCGCTCACCAATTTGAAATGCTGCCAGCAACTTGCCATCCTTAAAGCTCAGTTGCATTAATTTAGTGTGCTTGTAATAGCGGTATAGTTCTTCAAAATCACCAACAAATGAACTACTGTGTAAAAAACTATCTTTCAGCTCAACGGGCTCCAAAGCATATTGCCCTTGCTGTTGTTCTAATCTAAATAAAGCAAAGACATCATCCGTTCGTACTTCTTTTTTTAAGCCGATATAAACGTTATAACCAAACAATAATAGATCACCCACCTGCACAATATCACGAGCAATACAATTATTGTCAGTGCGGACCCGAACCTGAGCAACTACGCTCATATCACTGGCACCAAATTCTTCCAATCTGCTTTGATTCAAGGCTTGAACCAAGTCTTTCAGTTCCTGTCCTTGCGCAGTTAAACGTTTGCGAATAACCTCATAAGCGCCACCCTCGGCGATGGCTTTATCAACCACCTCATTGGACTGGTTTTGCTTGGCCATAAAAACTCCTGTTTGAATCGTTTATCGTGTGTTTTATTGAAAGCCCTTCACATCCCGGGACAAACGAACAACGTTTGTCCCGGAAGTTCACATCAACTATCAGTGAGTAGTATCACTGTCATTTTTTGGCATAACTTCAGCATTAACCGTTTCAGGCTCTTTTTCTGCAGCAAAACGACTCAACAAAGCCTGAATAGTGCCGCTTTTTCCAGCAAGACCATCGATGGCTTTACCAATGGACAAGGATTTAGCAAAGTTATTAAAGAAGTGGTCTTCACCGCCAACGATGTCGATATGCGCTTTTTGCAGGGCTGTTGCCAACACTTCTGCATTTTCCTTAGCGATTTCCGTGCCTGCCTCAATGGAGGCCAAAGCTTCTTTCAACGCAGTTTCCAGAGTCATACGGAACTCTTCATGTTCACGTGCGTCTTCGCTCATACTGTTCATTGCGTCGAACTTATCAACAAGACCCTCTGCTTCGGCCTTGAACTGCTCCAGAGTAACCTTGGCAGCAGCCTGACCAACTTCCAGCTGGGCACTGGCTTGCGAACAGCCTTTAGCGGCAATGACATTCGCTTCCGAGCTGCCTTTAGCCTGAATCACATTCGCTTCAGAACTACCTTTGGCCTGAATAACTTTGGCTTCAGCAGTACCTTCTTTCTCCAATGAAACAGCTTTGGCTTCCTGCACCTTGGCTTCTGCCAGACCCAGCGCTGCTTCTTCAGCCATAATACCTTCAGCCATTTTTTTCTTGGACTCTGCTTCACGATCAGCCGAGACCAGATTGGCTTCTGCCAAAGTGGTGATTTCAACCGCTTTATGTTGTGCAGCCAATTCTTCCGCTTCAGCCGCCTTCACTTCTTTCACTTTCTCTTCTTCAGCCTGAGCCACTGCATTGAGCACCTGAACCTGCTTGAGGCGGTCCGCTTCTGATACCTCACGCACTTCCTTGATACGCTCTTCTTCAATAGCAACCGTTTTATCCACTGCCACCCGTTCACGAATGATATTGGCGATGGCTTTTTTCTCTTCCTCTATCGCCTTATCCGCCTCAATACGCTGCAATTCAACTTCTCGTTCACGCGAGACAATTTCCAGGTCACGCGCCCGAGTCACTTTTTCAATCTCAATGGCAACGGCACGCTGTCTGTTTTGTTCAGCAACTTCAATTTCACGTTGCTGATTTTCCGTTTGCACCGACAAATCCTGAGCCACCTGAATAACCGTTTGTTCCGCTTTGCGTCGCTCTTCTTCCTGAACCTTCTTGGTCTCGGCCTCTTCTCGAGCAATAATGGTCTCGATTTCACGCTTTTGTTTAGCTTCTGCATCAGACTGCTGTCTTTCCAACTCCAGCATAGCTTCCACCGTTTCGACATTCTTTTTCTTGATAGCCAACTCTTCGTCTTTTTCCAACTCGTTGGTTCGCACATTTTGAGTCGCTGTTAATTCCGTAATTTTCTTGATACCTTCCGAATCAAGAATATTACTTGCATCCAAAGCTGCCTTTGGAGTCTGCTCCAGATAATCAATCGCCACATCTTCCAAGACATAACCATTTAAATCGTCACCAATAACTTCAACAATTTTTTCACGAAATTCCAGACGGTTCTCAAATAGTTGTACAAATTCCATTTGCTTACCCACCGTTTTCAATGCTTCAGAAAATTTGGCTGCAAACAGCTGATAAACTGCACCTGGATCTGAAGCTCTTTCGGCACCCAATGCCTTGGCAACTCTAAGCACATCATCCTGTGTCTCATTCACCCGCAAATAAAATGCAACCGTAATATCTGCACGCATATTATCCAGACAAATCAAACCATCATTTCCGCGTCGATCAACCTCTAAAGTAATTAATGAAATTTTCATCAATTCCTTTTTATTAACAACAGGCCAAACCATTCCACCCGTGAATTTTACTTTAGGCTTGCCTCTAAACGCATTAATGATTAATGCTGTTCCCTGAGGTACTTTTATATAAAAGCGTGCAATAGATATTGCAGCACCCAACAATACAATAAATACCAAGCCTCCGAGAATAACTGGTACTATTCCCAATGATAAATCAGCCATACATTTCTCCTAAATATTTTTACTTACCTGTTTTAACCAACAAATTCCTGTTCAGAAATAACCCTATAAGCATTAGTTTCAGCTAAATGCTCAAAAATAATTACTACATCACCACGCTGAAATACATCATCGCCAGTTGCTCTTGCTTTTAATAACAACCCTGCGCCTCCATCTGCCAGCAAAACTTCACCAAAATTTTTATCCACTCTTGTTGAACGAACAACTGCCTTTTGTCCTAAAATTGGTGTTTTTTCTTCTAAATCAGCATCGGCAAAAAATTTCCTTATTGGTTTAATTAACTGCGCTGTTAACAATACAGCAACAAACAGTGAACCCAAAAGGACCGGTATTCCTACTACCCAACGCGCGACTACCCAACCTGGAATTAGTGGATCAAGAAAATGCATCAAATAATAACTAACACACCAACCGATCATTACTATGAATGTAAACATGATCGTAAACGGCACTCCGTTTAAACCAAATTTCATTAACATTCCAGCAATGCCATTTTGCACTCCAGTTGGATCACTAATATCAACGCCTTCAGCATCCAACCCATCAATATCAAAAACATCCAAATCAATAAAACCCAAAACAGCAACCAACCAATAGAGTACACACACTACCAACAACATGGTGAATATAGCAGTCGGAAATGAACCGATATTATAATAAAATGGCTCTAAATCTTTATGCAGTAATATTGCAAACATGCCTCTCCCTCATTGTTATTATTGCCATTTGAAATTTAAGGCACTGAAAACAGTGCCAACGAACTACTTTATACCACCTTTCTTTTTCACTCGCGCCAACACATCATCTACCGATTGACCATTAGAGACAATACCGGCTTTTTCCAGTTTGGCCTGAAGTGAATCATCGCTGTCTTCTTCGGCCAATTCACTGGCTGCGCTCATCTGAGCAGCTTTAAGCTTCTGACGTTCTTTGATTCGTTCGAGTGAATCCATCGCTGTGCGTATTTTTGAATCTGAACCGCTATGACGTTCAGCTACGGCTTCCTGAGCCCGCTGTACGTTCTCTGTAGCCTTAACTGTATCTAACTGCTGCTTGAGGCGTTTCAAGTTATTTTCAGCCACTTTAATAGCAGAACGCAATGTATTTGCACTATCTGCGAACTCTTTACCAGCTGCCTGCTCAGTATTGAGACTGTTTTCCAAATCAGCTACCTTCTGAGCCACCTCTTTGGCCAGGTCTTCATCCTCCTTTTTTAACGCTTCCAACACATAACCTTCATGTGTCTTCACATCAGCCTGCAGTTTTGATGATTTCTCTTCCGATAGCTTCTGCTGCGCAATAATAGCAGCCAGCCCATCTTTTGATTTATTCAACTCTTCAGCAGCATCTCGTATTTCCTGATCCAAGATACGCATTGCCTGTGAATCAATAATAGCTTCACCAGCCTCATTCACACCACCACGCAGTGCGGTAATCACTTTAGCCCAAATATTCATTATATAAACTCCGGATTGTCTTGCTCTTGAGATAATTTCTGTTGTTCGATTATGTTAGAAAAACTTATCTCCGATTCATCTAACTCCTTTGTAGCGACTTGAGCATCAATGCCCGAAGCCGCCATTTCGATATCACTGCCTAAAGCAGCAATAATTTTCATCCATAATGTCATCTTAATCTCCGTTTATGCTTGTTTTGGCATTTTCAAAAACTCTGAAAACGCCTCAGTGGCTTGAATTACATTTCCAGCCAATACTTCTACCTCAAAGACTACATCATCCAAACTTGACGCTGCACTGAGTGCGCCAAACATATGATAATAATCAACACCTTCTGTTGAACGATCAATACTAATGGTCGACAACGGAAAATACTTATGTGTCTTCAATACTATTTCATTGAATTTAGCCTGATTTGTGACATCAGCCACAGGCCATAAAATAGATTCAACAATGACCTGCTCTCCACTGACCGTCAAATAAATTGGCAAATCGCCAAATTCAGTCATTACGATACACAGTGATGAATCAATTCCATCTATAAGCTCCAATTCAGCCTGCCCTGATAACACCAGGGATGTATCCTTAATTGCCTCATGCAAGCTACTCGTGTTCCAATAAGATTTGGTTACTTCTATCATATTCCTACCTCCCAAACGTACATCAAATGTTTCCGCGACCCGAAGCGCTTTTTCCGCTTCAGATAAATACGTGGCATTCTCAGGTAAAATCCACACTTCCTTCTTGACCAATCCCTGCTCTCGCATCCTGCGCCTGAACTCCCGCTGATAATATGCAGATGATTTCTTTGTCATGGGAGCATTATAATTTATTACATGTAAAATGTAAAGAAATGTTACATGTAATAAAAATTATGTAAAAAAACAGACCTATTTGACATCACCACTCAAAGCTTTCCCCAACAAATTCGCAGTAACATCCACAACCGAAACAACGTTTGAATAGGCCATACGAGTTGGACCAATCACACCCAATGTTCCAATAACCTCCCCTTCTACTTCATAAGATTTAGTCACGATACTACAATCATCAAGCGACACGTAACCAGATTCTTCTCCAATAAAAATATTGATTCCATTCTCCCGCATACTTTTGTCCAACAAGTCCAAAAGATCCTGCTTAGTCTTAAACACATCAAACAACTTCTGCAAAGTCTCTATCTGACATAAATCAGGCACATCAAGCAATTTCTGTTCGCCACTGAGCATCACATCACCACCATCCACCTCACCCTCATCAATCAGAGTTTTGCTGGCAATAGCCATCGCAGTTTGCGTTATTCGATGCATTTCATCACTGTCAGATTGGATATCCGATACCAACTTAAGCCGCACATCTGACAAACTGGAACCCGCGTATCTTTCATTAAAGTAATTAGCTGCCTCTACTAATTCAGAAGCACTGTATTCCTTAGTTAAAGAAATCACTCTATTTTGCACTCTTCCATCAGCAGTAACCAGAATAGATAAAATTCGATTACCTGAAAGCGGCATAAATTCGATTTGCTTGAATCGGCTATTGGTTTGATTAGGCAACATAACCACACCAGCAAATTTGGTCATACTTGATAGAACTCGAGATGCCTTTTTCAACAATTTGTCAGGATCAGACTCATCAGCGAATTCATGGCTGATACCTGCAAGCGCTTGTTTATTCAATGGCTGTGAACGCACAAAACTATCAACGAACAAACGATAACCTTTTGCTGTTGGCACCCTTCCAGCAGACGTATGCGGGGAATGAATTAGACCCTTATTTTCCAAGTCCGCCATGATATTACGAATGGTCGCAGATGACATACTGAGTTCACTTGAACTGGCTAATTTCGTTGAACCTACCGGGTGCGCATCCTTTATATACAACTGCACCAGGTTTTTTAAAATAATATCGGAACGGTTATCTTGAGGCATAAGTTTCAATACATTCGACTATCGAACAATCATTTTTTCTATTAAAGACGAATATATCACATAAAAAATCAATTGCAGCAATACAATCAACCCCAGCCCATCAAAAATCAAAAGCCATAAAATACTGAGAGAATCTGTTTTCTTCCACTGCGTCAAAACACCGTATTGACAGACCGCCAGACAAAATAACAACTGACTCAATAGCTTGTTAGCAATTCATTTTTAAGCCGAGATAGCCATCATCTTTTTGATATTGCTACATCTATCTGGAAGCATAACCATTCCCAATTATCAATAGAAAACAGAAATAGCAAAGATTAACGACGAACCTTTGGGTTAGGGCCAAAATGAATTGTCAACAGACCCTAGACAAGCGCCCATTAAATTAGCGACAATCAGAGCCTTATTAACTCACCGCTTCACAGAAACGGATTATGTTCAAAAACATTGGTATCTACGGCAAATACAATGATGCGACAGTCAAAGATGCTGTCAATCAATTGACTCGCCATCTGGAAAGTCAAAAGATCAATGTTCTATTGGGAAAAACCACCTCAAAAGAAATTAGTGCCGATCTGGACAATGGCTTGATTGATGAAAGCATCATTGACCAACTTGATCTAGCCATAGTCATTGGCGGCGACGGCACCATGCTTCATGTAGCGCGCTGTATGGCCCCACACGATGTCCCCATCATTGGCATCAATTTAGGTCACCTGGGCTTTTTGACCGATATTTCCGTCAGCGATATGTTGGCCGGTATTGATGAAATTTTATCCGGCTCATATCAGATTGAAGAACGCCTGCTATTGGAGCTGGAAGTTGAGCATGATAATGACATCATCCATCGTGACGTTGCCTTCAACGAGTTTGTCATTGGGCGCAATACACATGAAAAACTTCTGAACTGGCACTGTTATGTTGATGGCGTGTTTCTAACCAGTGCGCGCTCTGATGGCGTCATAGTATCAACGCCCACTGGGTCAACCGCTTATTCCCTTTCCGCTGGAGGCCCGATTCTGCAGCCAACACTGGAAGCCATAGCCGTGATACCTATTTCACCACATAATTTATCCAATCGCCCAATAGTTTTACCCGCCAAGAGTCGCTTGGAATTTCGCCTTGATCAATCCAACATGAAAGCATCGCACGTATCTGCTGATGGGTTGATTTCCTTCCAACCAGAAGGCAATGAACTTCTGCGTGTGCAACGTGCCAGCAATCAAGTCAAAATGGTCAAACCTCTGCAACATGATTATTTTGCAATGCTCCGTGGCAAGCTGGGGTGGGGAGAACGTAGCTGATGTCCCTGAACGCTTTATCCATTCGCAATTTTGCTATCATCGATCATACAGAAGTTGAGCTGCAATCAGGCCTGACAGTAATCACCGGCGAAACAGGCGCTGGAAAATCGATTCTGCTGAATGCATTAAACCTGCTACTTGGAACACGCGCTGATACCGGAATGATCAGACACGGCAAAGACAGCTGTGAAGTCAATGCAGAGTTTGATCTCAAGGCAATGCAACATGTAGTGGACTGGCTATCAGAACGAGATTTGAACGACGAGGAAAACTGCATTATTCGCCGGGTTGTTAAAAAAGACGCTGCCAGCAAAAGCTATATCAATGGCCGACCTGCCAATATGACGACCCTTAAGCAACTAGGCGAGCTGCTACTGGATTTGCATGGGCAGCACGAACACCAATCATTGCTGCGTAAAACAACACAAATGCAATTGATTGATGATGCTGTCCAACTACAATTCCCACAACATGGCGAACAACTGAAAACTCTGAAGACACTTTGCAAGCAGGTCAAACAACTGCGTCAACAGCAAGAAGCCTCGGAAGTTGATGCCACAGAAATAAACAACAAAATCGATTTCTTGAGTTTTCAAATCGATGAACTCGATTTAGCTGGCGTTCAAGATAATGAATTCGAACAATTGGAAACTGAATTTAACCGCCTCAGCCATGCCCAAGAATTATTAAAGGGCTACGAACAAACCATGTTTCAACTAACTAATGATGAACAAGGCAATGTAGAGTCTTTGATCGGTAATAGCCTCCAACATTTAGAGGTCATGCTCGAATTCGAACCAAGCCTGAAAGAAACACTTGAACTGCTTCACAGTGCCTTAGCTAATACTCAAGAAGCCAATAACCAGCTGCAACTAGCTGCCAGCCAAACAGAACTTGATCCTGAGCGTCTGACCAAAGTAGAGCAACGCATCGACACACTGATCACTCTTGCCCGCAAACATCATTGCCAGGAAAATCTGCTTGGAGAAAGACTACAGACCCTGCAAGCAGAGCTTGACGAACTGGAGAAAATGCGCAAAAGCCCAGAGGCATTAACCGCAGAAATAGAAGAGCTGACCGTTCAATACCAACAACTGGCCAGCCAAGCATCCGAACGCCGGATAAAAGCAGCTCAATCACTTTCAACTGACATCACAGAACAAATGCAACAACTAGGCATGCAAGGTGGACAGTTTTCAGTTGCCGTAAATCAATTACCATTGGAACAAATGAGCTCTTCTGGCCTGGATGACATCGAATACCTTGTCGCCACCAACCCTGGTTCGCCAATGAAACCATTGAATAAAACAGCCTCAGGTGGAGAGTTATCTCGCATAAGTCTGGCCATTCAAGTCATTACCAGCCAGAACAGCCAAACCCCAACACTCATTTTTGATGAAGTTGATGTTGGTGTGGGTGGCGGTATTGCTGAAGTCGTCGGCATGCGCCTGCGTGAACTGGGCAAGCATGCACAAGTGATTTGTATAACACACTTACCACAGGTTGCAGTTCAAGGACAACAACACTTGCTGGTACAAAAGACCACAGATATTGATAGCCAGGCGACCTCTTCCAGCCTGATTGCACTAAGCAGCAACCAACGCACAACAGAAATAGCCAGAATGCTCGGCGGTGTTGACATCACTGAAAAAACGCTAGCCCACGCCCAGGAAATGCTCAAACATGCCTGCTGACTCTATGAATTCAAAACACATTGCTAAACCGGCAACAAAAGAAGATGCCCATGGTATCGCTCAATTACTTCTGCACTATTCAGAAATGGGTAATTTATTGCCTCGCAACAAAGCAGATATTGAACAGCATATTGAAAACTTCTTTGTAATTCATGAAGATTCTCAGGTTATCGCCTGTGGCGCTCTGGAACATTTCACTAAGGAGTTAGTTGAAATTCGCAGCCTGGTAGTTCACCCGGATCAGCACAGTAAAGGCTTGGGAAGAATTTTAGTGGAGCGACTGATCCAACTGGCTGAAGAACGACAAGCTAAACGAGTGATGGCACTCACTTATTCTGTTGGCTTCTTTAAAAAACTAGGCTTTATAGTCGTCGACAAGGCGATTTTTCCAGAAAAAGTCTGGGGAATATGCGTAAACTGTTATAAATTCAACAATTGCGACGAAACAGCGGTTCTCTTAACACTATAAAAGGAACATTTCCTTTATTTTAGGTATAATCCAGCATTCTCAAGACACTTGATTGAGTCAGCACCAGACTGGCAGCTATTGGCTACACAACGCCGATAATAATAAATAGTACTAGTACTAGATAGAAAAACACCATAAACACCATGCGACTATTACTGATCGACGACCATCCTTTATTCATTGAAGCTTTAGCAACCATGCTTAGAGAAAAACTCTATGGCTGCGATATCAATGTCTGCAATAGCTCAGAAGCAGCACTGGAACAGTTGACTGCAGGCCATATTTACGACCTTATATTGCTTGATTTACATATGCCAGGCATTGATGGTTTTGATTTTATTGATGCATTAAATACCAATGCAATCATGATTCCTGTAGCTATTCTATCAGCAACCAATGACGCACAGAACATAGAAAAACTCAAAGCAATGGGTATCGCCGGATTCATTTCAAAAACCAGCGACACCAATGAGTTGGTCTATGCGATTCACACTATATTGCGAGGCAATGTGTACACACCCGCTGATCTAAGCTTCATTAGAGACGCACAAAACATTGGCTCTAAACAACTCGACATTGCTCGTGAATACGATATCACGACACGCCAACTCGAGGTATTAAACCAGCTATCAAATGGTAATACCAACCGACAAATTGCCGATAATCTCTGCTTGAGCAGCGAAACAGTTAAATCTCATATTCGGTCACTATTTAATTGCTTAAGCGTTGCTAATCGTGTGGAGTGCTTGAATAAAGCTCGAACAATAGGTTTAATTAACTAAGAAACCAATCAGGGTATCTACGACAAAAGGAACTTGCCATAAGCTCATGAGTGAATCAATTAATGACCAGGACAGGGAGTTAGAGCAGAAAATTGATGCTGAAATGCTCTCTTTATTCAGAGATCAATTAAAAGCAGCACTTTCTGGAACATTTGTCTGCATCATCGCGACCAATATTATCTTCTGGCAAGGCGGACATAATTCAACGCTGCATATTTGGACAGCAGCCATGTTGGTTTTAATCACCTTCCGCATCTCTCACGCGAGAACCTTCCCCGCCGTAGAACAGTTGACTGGCGATACCTCCCGATGGAAGAGAACATTTGCCATGTACTCCCTATTAGCAGGTATATGCTGGGGGATGTTGCCTTTTATATTTGACTTAAACTCACCCGTAGAATTAACCTTTCTAACGCTTCTGAGTTGCGGTTTAATTGCAGGTGCGATTGCATCATTATCATTGCATATGCCAGCATATTACTGCTTTTCCTTTCCCATCGTCATCCCCCTATCACTCTATTACTTCAGCCTGAATGACCTAAGCTCCATAAGCATAGCCATTATGCTTATTGTTTTCATTTCAGTGACCCTATACGCTGCACATAATTCAAACTCCTCATTCAAATCATCACTCAATATACGCTATCAAAATTTAAAGCTGATTGAGCAACTCAGAAAACAGGCTTTGGCATTAACTGAGGAAAGAAACAATGCCGAACGGGCTAATGCCGAAAAGAGTCGCTTTCTCGCAGCAGCCAGTCATGACCTGCGCCAACCGCTACACTCTTTAGGTTTATTTTTAGGAGCAATGGAGTCTCACCTGGAAAACCCTTCAGCCATTGATTTGCTCGGCAAGTCAAACAAGTCATTGCAATCGCTCGAAGACCTGTTCTCCTCCTTACTGGACATCTCAAAACTCGATGCTGGAGCCATCGATATATTACCAATACACTTCAAAATTTCGTCAGTGGTGCAGAACATAAAAGACCAACTTGAAGGCATTGCCAGCAAGCAACAGGTAGGTATTCGAACCATACCCTCTGACAGCACGGTATTCTGCGATCCAATTTTGATAGCACGCTGCTTGCGCAACCTGGTGATTAATGCGATACAACATGCTGAATGTAATGAAATCATTGTTTGCTGCAAGCAATTGGAACATGATGTAGAAATCATGGTAATGGACGATGGCAAGGGAATACCAGATACTGAAATTGATAATATTTTCAACGAATTTCACCAATTGAACAACCCTGAACGTGATCGACGCAAAGGCTTGGGACTGGGGCTGACAATCGTAAAACGGCTATGTGAACTACAAAATCATGATCTCAAATTGTCCTCAAAAGTCAACAAAGGTACAGAGCTGACTTTAACTGTTCCAGGAGGTAAACCTGAACTTATAACCGACATTCAACAGCAACACAGCAACAATACAGACATTAAACAATCCAAGTCCATTCTCGTCATAGATGATGAAGAACCCGTATTAGATGGCATTAAAATAGTTCTGACCCAATGGAACCAATCCGTGCATTGTGCTGCAACAATCGAAACCGCCGTCAATATTTTGAATGAAGGCTTTGAGCCTCAGATCATCATATCGGACTACCGTTTGCAAGATAATAAGACTGGGACTGATGCAATCCAAACCTTAACTCCATTGCTAAGCGCTGACACACAAGTCATTTTTATAACAGGCGACACATCTCCAGAACGCATCATTGAAGCTCGTCAAAGTGGCTACCCACTGATACACAAGCCCTTACAACCAGTTATGCTTAAGATGATACTTAACCGCCTATGCGACAACCCAGACTTAGGTAAACTCAAAACCAGTGAAAACACTGAAACTTTTTAAACCTATTATTTAAGGCAAAGAACAGACAACCAATATTGTACTTCACCCGCCATTGTTTCAATGACCAGTGACGTTCAAAATAATGACAATCAAAAGACAGGGAAATCGCCGACTTCATACGATACTTATGCGCAATGTCCAAGCAATCGAACTTATAACGTAAAACAACTGATTCTCGAATAATGAATACAAGGATTAATCACTCAGACCATGAGATAGAACAAAAAATTGATGCAGAAATGCTCTCTTTGTTTCGTAAACAACTTAAGAGTGGCTTATCAGGGGCTTTTGTGTGCATCATGGCGACTATTGTCACGTTTTGGAACACAGGGCAAGACACCACATTATTGATCTGGGTAATCGCGATGGGAGTGCTATTTAGCTTCAGGCTTTTACATGCACTGCGTTTCCCATCGTTGGATCAACTCATAGGTAATACGTCTCGCTGGAAAACCAGTTTCACCATCTACTCCCTAATAAATGGTATTTTCTGGGGGATAATGCCCTTTATTTTTGAAGTAAACGCCTTTGAATTAATGATCATCACTATGTTGGCCTGTGGGTTGATATCTGGAGCAATACCATCACTATCTCCACACATGCCCGCTTATTTCGCTTTTTCTTTCACAATTACAGCCATGTTTGCAGGGTATTTTTTCAGTCTGATTGATGTCGGCTCAAACACTCTGGCAATAGCCCTTACCTTGTACATGCTGGTGACGTTATATTCTGCCCACACCTCAAACTCCTCATTCAAATCTTCGCTGCAAATACGCTATCAAAATATAACCCTAATTAAACAGCTTAAGGGACAGGCCCTGGCATTAACCGAAGAAAGAAATAATGCGGAACGAGCAAACGTTGAAAAAAGCCGTTTTCTGGCAGCAGCCAGTCATGACTTGCGCCAACCTCTACACTCTTTAGGTTTATTTTTAGGCGCAATGGAAAGTCACCTTGAAAACCCAACCGCTATTGATTTGCTTGGCAAGTCAAACAAATCGCTGCAATCTCTGGAAGACCTGTTTTCATCTCTATTAGATATATCCAAACTGGATGCTGGGGCTATTGATATTCTGCCAATACATTTCAATATATCCTCAGTCATTCAAAATATTGAAGATCAACTTGAGGGCATTGCCAGCAAGCAGCAGATAACCTTACGTATTATCCCAACTGATCACACCGTTTTTGGTGACCCTATTCTTATAACCCGGTGTTTGTTCAACCTGATAATAAATGCAGTGCAGCACTCTGACTGTACTGAAATTGTTGTGCGCTGCAGCCAAGTGGATCACGATATTGAAATCAACGTATCAGACAACGGCAAAGGCATTCCCAACGTTGAAATCAACAATATTTTCAATGAGTTTCACCAGTTAAACAATCCTGAACGAGATAGACGCAAAGGCCTTGGCTTAGGCTTAACTATTGTAAAACGGTTGTGTGAATTACAAAATCATGACCTGAAATTATCCTCTAAAGTGAATGAAGGAACAGATTTTTCGGTAACAGTGCCTAGTGGCAAAGCGGAACTAATCACCGACATACAGCAACAACACAACCGCAATACAGACATCAAAGAAGCTAGACAAATCCTTGTTATTGATGATGAGGAACATGTTTTGGATGGTATTAAAATTGTCTTAGACCAATGGAAACAATCCGTTCAATGCGCAACAACTATTGACGCGGCTATCGAAGTACTTAACGAAGGGTTTCAACCAGAAGTTATCATTTCCGATTATCGCCTACAGGATAATAAAACAGGCACTGATGCCATCCACGCCATCACTCCGTTATTGAACACCACCGCACAAATAATTTTTATCACCGGCGATACATCTCCCGAGCGCATCATAGAAGCCCGTCAGAGCGGCTATCCACTCATACACAAACCTTTACAACCAGTCATGCTCAAAATGATACTCAATCGTTTGAGCGACAACCCTGATTTAGGCAGACTAAAAATCACTCCACACACAGAAGTCATCTAAATCCAACTACACCCCTTGCTTGCCAAACAAGCAATAAAAAACCTCCAAGAGATTTCTTGAAGGTTTTCTATGACTATAAGCCAAACAACGAAAAAGTCGATACGACCATAAAATCAGTGATCGATAATTTGCTCCAGAAATTTCTGAGTACGATCCACTTGTGGGTTATCAAAGAATTCATGTGGGTTATTTCTTTCCACAATCTCACCAGCATCCATAAAAATAACTGTATCAGCTACTTTCTTGGCAAAGCCCATTTCATGGGTCACGCACAGCATTGTCATTCCTTCTTGAGCCAATTCGACCATCACATCCAGAACCTCTTTAATCATCTCTGGATCAAGAGCCGACGTTGGCTCATCAAACAACATGATTTTGGGGTTCATACATAACGACCTGGCAATAGCAACACGTTGTTGCTGACCACCAGATAACTGTCCAGGGAATTTCAACGCCTGATCAGGGATTTTTACCCTTTCCAAATACTGCATGGCAATTTCTTCAGCTTCTTTTTTAGGCATCTTTCTGACCCAGATTGGACCCAGAGTCAGGTTTTCCAGAATGGTCAAATGTGGGAACAGGTTAAAATGTTGAAACACCATTCCCACTTCACGACGGATAGCTTCGATGTTCTTAATATCATCGTTGATTTCCACGCCGTCAACAGTCATACGACCTTTCTGGAATTTCTCCAAATGGTTAATACAACGAATCATTGTAGATTTACCGGAACCCGAAGGACCACAAACAACAATTCGCTCACCTTTTCTGACTTCAAGATTGATGTCTTTCAACACATGAAAAGTACCGTACCACTTGTTCATGTTTTCGATGGTGATAATCACTTCATCAGCATTATTTTCTTTAGCATTAGCGCTCATAAAACTTTCCTCTTAATTTATCCGACTTAACAGCAGAGCATATACAGTCCCTGCAATCAGGAACGGCTGTGTCCTGTATCCAGTTTCTTCTCAATGGCAACACTTATACGTGACATCAAGTAACAAAATACCCAGAATACAAAGGCAACGAAGACATAAGCTTCTTCATGATGCCCACCTAACCAGTTTGAATTCTGCAAACCTGTTTCCGCAACTCTTAACACCTCAAAAATACCAATGATGTAAACCAGTGTTGTATCTTTAAACAGTGCAATAAACGTATTAACAATATTCGGAATAGAGATCTTCAACGCTTGTGGCAGAACAATTAATCCCATTGTTTTCATATAGCCCAAGCCCAAGGAATCCGCAGCTTCAACCTGACCTTTTGGGATTGCCTGCAAACCTCCCCGCACCACTTCTGCCATATAAGCAGATTGAAATAGAGTGATAGCGATGAAAGCTCGTGCCAGTAGCGGAATTTGCGTTCCTTCAGGAAAGAACAATGGCAACATCACCGATCCCATAAATAAAATTGTGATCAACGGTACGCCACGAAACAATTCGATGGAAGCAATACAAATAATTCGAATAAAGGGCATTTCAGAGCGGCGTCCAAGAGCCCAGATAATACCAATCGGCAAGGACATCAAGATACCAGCAAAAGCCAATAAAATATTCAGTGAAAATCCGCCCCATTGATCAGAATCAACCAGTTCAAGACCCCAACCACCGCGCATCATCCACAAAGAGAACAGTGGAAAGGCAATAAGACTGACCCATCCAACCCGACGCTTCAACCTCTCTGGCAAAAAGAACTGCAATGTAACTACGGCCAATAAACCAATCAGAGCCAGATTCACTCGCCAACGTTGGTCTTCAGGAAACAGGCCATAAATCAGCTGATCAAACCATTGTTTAATATAAACCCAACATGCGCCATCTTTGGTGCAGTCATCCTGGGTTGAGCCAATCCAGTTTGCACTGATGAAAGCCCAATCTAAAACAGGTGGGATATAGCGCAATAATAAAAAGCCAATGACTATGGTCAGGGCTGAATTCAACTTGGAAGAAAATAAATTTTCTCGCATCCAAGCTACTTTTCCTACTGTGTTCTGCGGCGGTGACTTCGCCGGAAGTGGTTCAAATACAATCACGTCTACCGCTCCTTCAATTTAATCTTATTGTTATACCAATTCATAAACGTTGACAACGTCAAATTGATACTCAAGTAAACCAACATAGTCATCAAGACAATTTCAACCGCTTGTCCAGTTTGATTTAATGTCGACCCCATAAACACTGCAACCAAGTCCGGATAACCAATAGCAGCTGCCAATGATGAGTTCTTGATAAGGTTTTGATATTGACTATTCAATGGAGGCACAATCACCCTTAAGGCTTGTGGAACTGTCACCAATCGAAGCACTTTGGATTCTTTAAGACCCAGACATCGAGCGGCTTCGACTTGACCATGAGAAACTGACTGCACCCCTGCTCTTACCGCTTCAGCAATAAATGCCGAGGTATAAACAGACAAGGCAACAACCAAAGCCACCAATTCAGGGATCAGGTTTGAACCACCTTTAAAGTTAAAACCTTTTAACTCTGGTAACTCCAAAGCCGCTGGAGAGCCCATGGCTAAAAATGTGATCAGGGGCAAACCAATTAGGATACCCAGGTTGATTCCCAGTGTCGGTTGTTGTTTACCTGTAAGCACCTGTTGCTTTTTGGCTCTTCTGCTAATAACAATACAAGCCACAATTGCAACAATAATGCTGATTCCAAAAATACCTGCACCATTTTCCCAAATGATTTTAGGAATATACAAACCTCGCACATTAAAAAACAGGAAATTTCCCAAAGATAGACTATCCCTGATTCCTGGCAATGAAATCAGGATTACCCCGGAATACCAGAAAATGATTTGCACCAATAATGGAATATTTCTGAAAATTTCAACATAAACAGTGGCAACCTTGGAAAGAAGCCAGTTTGATGAAAGTCTGGAAACCCCGATAATAAACCCCAAGATAGTCGCAAATACAATACTGATTGCTGAAACCAATAATGTATTTAATAAACCAACCACAAAGGTTCGACCATAGGTACTGGTTGAATCGTATTCGATCATCGACATCAAAATGTCGAAACCGGAAACCGCAGACATAAAACTAAATCCCGTTTTGATACCACGGGCCTGCATGTTTGCTAGAGTGTTTTGATAAATATTATAGAAGAAAATCGCCAGCAGGACGAAGACCACTATTTGAAATACGGCGGAGCGTACTTCTGCCCTATTATAAAAGGCAACTTTTGCTTTCGCGTCGTGATTCGACATAGACATTTAGACGTTTTGTGTGAGAAAAAGAAAGGACATACTGCTAAGAGTAGCAGAAAACTGAGTTACTGCACCAATCCGGGCAGTAACTCAGTTATAAACGTTAGTTGACTAACGTAAAGGCTGGGAGTAAAGAATACCGCCTTTGTTCCATTGCGCATTCAAACCACGCGAAATCTGCAGAGGTGAATCAGCACCAACATTACGTTTGAATGATTCAGCATAGTTACCAACTTGCATGATAACGTTTGCCGCCCAATCACCTGACAAACCCAGTTTTTCACCAAGATCACTTTCAGCACCTACTAAACGTTTTTGTGCTGGGTTACCTGATGTTTTCATTTCAGCAACATTGCCAGAGTTAACACCTAAGAACTCACCTTCGATAGAGGCATTAACTACCCAACGAACGACATTGAACCAAGGGTCATCACCTTGACGAACCACTGGTCCCAAAGGCTCTTTTGAAATTACTTCAGGCAGTACAATAGATCCAGATGGGTCTTTCAAACCAATGCGCAGGGCATATAACTGAGATTGGTCAGAAACCAGAATGTCACAACGACCACTTTCAAAACCTGAACGAGTTTGATCAGATGTATCAAATGTCACAACTTTATAAGTCATGTTGTTATCACGGAAGTAATCAGCAATAGCAAGTTCAGTTGAAGTACCTGCTTGAATACAAACGGCAGCTCCGTCTAATTCCAATGCGCTTTTTACGCCCATTGATTTCTTGACCATGAAACCTGTGCCGTCATAATAAACAACACCAGCAAAATTTAAGCCCAGTGATGTATCACGAGTGGCTGTCCATGTCGTATTTCTTGACAAGATATCAATTTCGCCTGATTGCAAAGCAGTAAAACGCTCTTTTGCAGTTAATGGCTTATACTTAACTTTTTCTGAATCTCCTAAAACAGCAGCTGCCACACCACGGCAAACGTCAACATCAAGACCACTCCACTTACCTTTCTCATCCTTTTGTGAAAAACCTGCCAAACCGGTGCTCACACCGCAATCTACATAACCTTTTTTCTTAACATCTTCTAGAGTTCCTGCTGTCGCAGCGGCACTGAATGCTGTACCGGCAATTACAGTTGCTAATAACGCTAGTTTATTTCTCATAAGTTTTTCTCCTAAGTTGCTATTTTTTTTAATACAAGTTGCTAGTTATTTAAAATATTATTGCTAGTTTTCGTGTAAATTAATTAAAGCTTTTTTAATTTTTTTCTAAATCAATTGTTAGTATTCTTATAGCTAAACTGTCTAACTCAATCGATAATAGTTTTTTACCTGAAAATAATCAATGCATATAACGTATAATGCAGTGAGAGCAAAACTTTGCTTTGCAAGCCGCATAATCACTGGTTATTATGGCACTGACCGTTTAATTAAGTTTTACTTATGACCACTGGAAACCTACAAAAATGAACCGTTTTTCTATTGCCTATACCCGTAAACACCTAGCTCAATGCGGGTTAATTTTTCTATGTCTGGCTATCACCGGCTGTATTTCTCCTTATCAACAGAAGGTAATTCAAGGTAACCAAGTGCCTTCAAATACGATAGCTCAATTACAGGAAGGGATGAGTAAACAGGAAGTTCAAGCCTTGATTGGTAATCCTTTGATAAAAGATGCTTTCAACAATAACCGTTGGGATTATTTCTATTCCAGCGGAACTGTTTCAAGCAAAAAGATGGAACAAAAAGCGATTACGCTTATTTTTGTGAATAATGAGCTCAGGGATATCAGTGGCGACCTAAGCTTTAGTAAACTTGAGCAACTGCGACAAACCCCAGAAAAAGAACCTACTGGCGGCACTGTTATCACGAAACCAACGCAAAAGAAAAAAGGTATTTTCAGCCGCTAGTATTGAAAAAATAGACCCTCAGCAACCAGAAGCGGGCTATCTCGGTCTACCAAGTAATTTTTCAGGCTGGTAAAGTGCGATAAAGTGCGAAGAACTCTAAGTATAAAAAGTCTCTCAGCTTGATTGGCTACCCATCGTTTTTCCTTGTTTAGCCAACTCTCGCCTCACATCCTTGGGGTCTGCCTGTAAAGGACGGTAGATCTCCAGGCGGTCGCCTTGTTCCAATAAATAATGTTGATCGACTCGTTGACTATAGACACCATAGGCCAATTCATTATTATTAAATTGTTGTTTCAAACTTGGAAATTCCAACAAAAAGCCACTATCTCGAATGAGATCCTCGGGTGTAGAACCCCGTGCAACAGTCATGGCTTTGATCCAAGACGTGTCTGGCAGCGCATAAACAATTTGAACTTCTATAATGTGTTGACTCATAAGCCTGCAAACCCTTTATATTTCAGGTCAATTGAGTTCATTTTTCTCATAACTCTACCCCTGCATAAATCACTGCGGCCCGTTGAACAAATGCATCCAACTGACTATTTGCTATCTGGCTAAATACGGGCCCCATCATTTGTCTGAGTAAATAATTCTTAAATGAAAAATCTAACTCAAGCTGGACCTTACAAGCTTCTTGAGACTTGCCTAATTTGGTAAATGTCCAGACTCCATTAAGATCTCTGAAAGGCCCATTGGTATCCTGCAGACTCATGTGTATTGAATCACATTGGCTGTTCACATTCTGCGTAGTAAAAGCCTGTTTGATGCCTTTGTATGCCACTTCTAAACGAGCAACTACCTCGCCATCCTGTTCACTGATAACCGACGCCCCACTACACCATTGCAAAAATTGCGGGTACCGCTCTATATCTGCAACAAGATCAAACATCTGCTCTGCAGTGTAAGGCACTAGTGCAGATTTATTGACTGAATTCACAACACTAGCCCAACCATGTTATTTACCCTAAAAACCCTTATACAATACATTATCAAAATAAAGTTAAGCCAAACTCAACGAGATCACACAAAATGTCACAGCAAATACCCTTGATAGGAAATTGCAATTTCAATGAGCAACGCTGGCAGCAAACTTAACACCCCGCAAACTGATCGAGAGTATATCAAATAGAACAAATATGCCGTTACTGTTTATTCTTTCAAAAAAGAAAATACTTCCTTTCTGCAAAGAGACCTACCCAAAGCCCTTACCAAGCTAAAACCGGCTCAAACACATTACCAACACAAAGAAGTAAGGTTTAGACATTGAGCTGATAATTCTGCCTAAAATGCTTATAAAATTCTCAATGATTTGATTTTCTTTTGAACTGCTTTATGCTTGAATGCTGCTCGCTCAGTGACTTTTCTTACTTTTATTAAGCAACAACCAATCATGGCCAAACAAAAAACAAGTAGCAACACCATCGTACAGAACAAAAAGGCTCGCTTTGATTATTTCATCGAAAAAGAATATGAGGCTGGTATTGCATTGGAAGGCTGGGAAGTCAAAAGCCTGCGAGCTGGTCGAGCACAATTGAAAGAAAGCTACGTCATTATTCAGCGTGGAGAAATTTTTCTGTTTGGCGCACACTTCAGCCCTTTGACATCGGCATCAACCCATGTAAAGGCAGACCCAGTGCGCAGTCGTAAGCTATTACTGCATCGCAAAGAAATCAGCACCCTGATTGGCTCTGTTGACCGCGATGGTTACACTATCGCACCATTAAGCCTCTATTGGAGCCGTGGACGGGCTAAAATCAAAATAGGCTTGGCCAAAGGTAAGAAACTGCATGATAAACGCCAAAGCATCAAAGAACGAGATTGGCAACGGCAGAAGCAACGTATTCTAAAAGGATAAACGACTAAGCTGAATACCTTCTGCCAATAATATTGGCAGAAGGTATTAACCAAGAATTTGCTGGGCAAGATAAGTAAAGATACTGTCTACCAAGTCAATCCTTGAATCAAATATCGTTAGGCACAGAGCTGGCTGTGTTGAAATACCGTTTGATTTCCTTACGAATAAAGTGGCTTCGTTGTTGCAAGAACAACTCCATATCGTCGAAAGACAGATGTTCCCCCGTTGAATCACCTTTCAACTGTTGTTTTGGCCATAGGCTACGATAATGGTGCAAACGCTCCAAGATGCCATCATCCGTTGTAAGCTTTTGCATGACATCTTCCAGTATAGACAAAAAATAAGCTTGATAATCAGGATCATTATTCATTAATTCCGTAAATATTCTCGTCCTTAAATCTCTATGAGTGACATGCCATGGGTCGTCCAGTTTGCCAGGTTTCCGAGTCATAACAATACGCAACCAATGTTGTTCGGCAATCGACCCTTTAGAAGTATGCCAATCATCACTAAAACAGGTGCTCATCTCCCACTCAATCCAACGCCATCGGTTTTCAGCGTTACGGTCACGAACAATGGCCCAATGTGGCCAATCACTAGACCCACACACCATATGGGCTGCAATATTACGCGTCAAATTCTCCAAATCTATATAGGTATTGACTAATTCCATTGTCAATGTACCACGTACCTGTCGATGCCAGGAAGTCAGTTCAACATTCCAGCGCCACCCTTGATCGGTGGCACCTTTATCGCTTCGATAAAAGTCCAACCACGGGTTTGCTGTGCGCAACAACCATTGTTTAGAAGTAACGGGTTCATGTGCCAGCCTTACACCTAAATTGTGACCATTGATACTCAATAAAGCCGGTCCATAGGCCGGTACCCTCAAACCTGCAGCACGCCATAGATCCATGGCCAACAACCTTTTTACAACATCTCCCTGTTCCAGAACCAAGCCCGATAATGAAGAAACCTGTGAGGCATTAAACACAGTGCCACCTGATATCTCATCAACACTGTAACGTGAACGAAAAAAAACCTCATAGCTTTGCTCCAAGTTGCCTTTGAGTTGTTCTCGAACACCCTTTTCTCCATAGAGCCTCACACCAACATTTTGCGCCAGAGACATTTGGTTTCCACGGTAAATAGATAATGTTGCAGGCCGCTCCCATTTGCGTCCAGACTGTCCCGCATTAAGCAATATCCCTAAGTTTTCATCGAATAGCGCTGCATCACTAATTCCTAAAGACACCTGCGTTATGTGCTGGTGAGGTATTTTATCAGCATCACTTTCTATCCGACTTGGAAAATTTGCTTTACCCCCGACATTAGCTCGATAGAGATAATCTCCCACTCGTCGCTTACGTTGAAACAAATTGATGGGCACTTCCTCTTCGTCATTTTCTACCGTAGTATTTTTCTGATAACGTTGACCATCGTTTACTTCAGCATAAACCAAACCCAACTGTTTTATTATTTTGCCTTTTTTGCCCTGATCCAACATTGCTGTAGGCAAATAAGGAGTTTTCAAGTATTGATCAAATGCATGCCATGAAGGAAACCACGTAAATAAAAGCAGCATTACGCATAGCAAAGAAAACAGCGCCACTAGAGCCCAGTTGTAGAGTTTGTTTGCTTTCACCTTAATCCTGTTTATCACTCATCAATTCTGACCAGTAGCTTTTCAGTAATAACAATGGTATTTTCACCCGTTTAAATAAGTTTAAAAACAAATAGCAACTATATCAAACAATTAACATGGAATCAGAGCTCAAGTTTGTGATACCGGACCATCAATTAACACCGGCTTTAAGCATCATTGAAGCCCTGTGTGTGGAAGATACTCAACATCCGGCCGCCAACATTTTCAGCATATATTACGACTCACAGGTATTTGACTCACTGAATGAGAAAATTAACAGTGATTATTATAAATCCAAAGTCAGATTACGTTGGTATCAGGATAATGTAAGCAAACGGTTTTCTGAAACTGCCTATGCGGAAGCCAAATTCAGAATTGGAGCACAACGACAAAAACATCGCGTCATAAGTGATCTGAAACCACAAGACCTGGCCGCTATCAGCCTCGACGACGATGCATTGAACAGCACAACAACTCATCTGCTATCAAAAGGAGTCATCATCAATAAGCCATTATTTCCAACACTATTGATACAATATCAACGCCGTCGTTTTGTTGATCCGATCAGTGGTAATCGAATCTCTATCGATAATAATATCCAGACTCCCCGCTGGAACCAACGCATGATGCCTGGGGCCAGTGCTGCCAAGTTACAAACGGCAGTCATAGAAATCAAAGGCAACCAGAACCGTATGCCTCAAAATCTGCACATCCTGACACAGTTTGGTGTCCGCAAATCTTCTTTTTCAAAATATCTATCATGCATCAGTCGCTGTCATCAGGTAACGTTTGATCCCCGATAGTATTATAATGCCCTCTAGCCTTAATAACCTGGAATCAATAATCTGCAATTAAACCATCTGGAACTTATTTTGAACGACAATTTAGAAGCAACCGACTTAAACTCTCTCGCTAATTTACTGAAGATTGGCAACACTGGTTTGGAAAACATCGGTGTCAGTGGCTTCAGTATCATTATGACTGTTTCTCTGATCAGCAGCTTGCTCATCTCAATGTTGTATCTCAAATTTTATGGCAGCCGCGCAACCGGCAGCCAGATTCACAGAGCATTCCCGCTGTTGGCACTATCAGTCACAGGTATTTTCATTTCAATTCAATTTTCATTGCCACTGTCACTGGGATTACTTGGAGCCTTATCCATCGTACGCTTCAGAACTCCTATTAAAGAACCTGAAGAAATTGGTTTCATTATGCTGGTAATCGCTGTATCCATTGCAGCAGCGACTTTCAGCCTGCATTTCCTGGTAATAATGATCATTTTTGCCTGCATTGCCCTAATCATTCAAAAAGCAGGCTTTCAACTTGTCAACCGAGTTACCGATAATGGTTTGATAATATTGACGGTCTCCAGCGAAAATTACCAACAAAATTCCATTGAACTTAGAACCTTATTAAAAGAAAAACTGATTCGACCAAAGATGGAAAGCGTGGCCAAATCTGCTGATGGCTCTGTCATTTCATTCAGTTTCAGCGGTATCAAATCAGATGATCCTGTAGAGATTCAAACAGCTATCTCGGATTTGTTAGACCCTAAGGAGTTGAATATCTATTTCAATAAACAAGCAACTCTTTAACTGCGTTTCATGATCAACTGGTTCCATAGCTCCAAGACCCAAACACAGCAATATGAAACGCTGTTATCTCGAGCATTCTGGCTGCGAGCGCTATGGGCAACCATTCTTTGTTTAAGTCCACCCTTGGCTTGCATTGCAGCAGAAACAAATCAGCTTGATCTTGTCAATATCGAGTATTGGCCAGGCAATGGCGTCGGCATAGATATTCTTATCAAAGATCAGCAACATCAGCCAATAACAGCTAACCAGCAAAACCACCTGCAACTTGTCAATCCAGAAACAGGCACAGTTCTTTCTGGAAAAGTACAAAAGCTAAAAAAAACCAAGGCACGTGTTGCCGTCATTATCATTAACTCCAAACATCCGGAGAAGCAAAAAGAAATAGCAGCAGCAGCAAAACAGTTGATCACTCTGCGGCCAGAGAGCGAACTGTTTGGCTTGTATGTGTATGCGGACAAACTGCGTTTGGCAACTGATTTTACCAATGACCGTCATCAGCTACTTAAAACGCTGGAAAATATTCAGAAAATTCAAACTAATCAGAACTTGCCAAGCTCTTTTCAAGAGGCAGACAAATTCCAACAAATAGTCCAACTGGATCCAGGCGCTACTGACTATTTTCGTGGCACTATCGTAATCAGCGAAGCAGGCCTAAGTAAGCTCTTCATACAACAACTTAGAATGCTGAGTCCATGGCCAGTCACTAATATCTTTGTTGAGCAGACATTGTCTGATTATTCCATTATAAAAGCATCGAACTGGCTAGACAGTTATAAAAATCAAGGATTCTATAGAGCAGCCTTATGTAATAGGAACCACAGCAACTCCGTTGAAGTTCAACTCAATGGTATTGCTTATACAACAGCTATTGAAGTTAATTCAAAACAACAAAACCATGATCTATGTGATTTGGAAAAAATCGTTAATAGTATAAAAGAATACCCTTCAAAACTGTATTTTGAGTTTGACGAACAACAGCTGGATATTTATAAAAATTCCATCAAACATTTTGCCAGAGAAGACTTTAGACTCACTGTAAAACTGAATCCTGAAGAAACAGCTTATCCGGCCAAAGCCCATTTACGAGGCCAGTCCTCCCTGCGTTTGTGCAAGAGAAAAAGTTACTCACTAGAACTGACCAAAGGCATGCCCTCTAACTTAATGCCTCTCTCCACCAGTAATGACTTCTTCCTTCTAGCCATGTGCATCGATCCGATGAACCTACGCAGTCATACAGCATTTCAATTATGGCAATCATTGGGCTTATTCCCTCTGAGACATCGATTTATCGAACTTTTCATTGATCAAAAAAGCCAGGGAAATTATATTTTATTGGAAAATCCGGCACAATATCTTCCGCAAAAGCTCAGTCAAGTATCCAGCATTATACGCAGAAAACTTGATGATCCTGAGACTCTGCCAACCATCAAATACTCATCCAGCACCGCAACTCAATCTCTGGGCGACTATGTCAATGCCTTTCTTGATATGGAGTACCTGTCTGAACAGGAACTGATTGCTCAATTAGAAAAAGTGCTCGACCTTGATAAATACATTACTCACCTTGCCACAGCGACAATATTGAGCAATGGAGATTATGTTGATGAGGTCTTATTCATCCAGCAACCGGCGGTAGCCACTGACGGCAGTTTTATCAAACAATACACACCATCAAAATGGGACCCCGACGAATTGTTCACCCTTTGCCACGTCACTGCCATGGGAGCCATGAAAGACCCATGGGAAATAGCGTACTGCGTGGAGTCGGAACTGGGTAAGACTATTTTGAAACACCCTTCGTTGTATAAGAGATTCATTGACAGACTGGAAGAGTTGCTCAGCACAAAACTCTCTGAACAAGCATTGTCTCTCGCACTCAATAATACCGCCAGACTGGTTATTGGCAGTTTTCAAAACGAAGGTCCCTTGCTGAACACAAAAGGCTTAAAAACAGACTCTAAACAACCCATGGATGCCGCAACCGCAACAAAAATGGTACAACAACAGGCAAATGAGATAATCGGACTATATCAAGAACAACGAGAATTATTGCTAACCAATATCGCCAGATACAGAGCCTCTCAAACCGAACAATAAGACATCAGCCTCGGTTACAAAAAGAAAGCATATTCAAATTTCAAATCATCGCTGTTGCTTGCTTAGCTGTAGAGCGATATGTCGCCCCAATGTCAGATGATCTGCCTCATCTAAATGGATGCCATCAACCTTGCTTAGGCCAATCACTGCTGAAGACAGTACTGTAGACACAGATAAATCGGCCAAAGCGGCAATATATTCTTTCTCTGAATGCTCAGCTCGGGCATAACCAGAGAACTTAGCACTCATGATAGAACGTGGTTTTTGTATCTCTGGAGGAATAATAACCATAACAGCCGCCGGAACTTGCATCGACTCTGGCTTAAAAGACTGAATTTGCGCCACCAATTTCCTCAGTCCCTTCACACTATCTCTCGCTGTAGCACCGATCACATCTTGAAAATCATTGATGCCCAACATCACAATAACGAGATCAATTGGAGCATGCGTTTCCAAAATCATATTAATAGTGCTTAATCCGTTTCTAGCCAGTCGGCTCGGATCATCAAACTGAGTTGTTCTGCCATTCAGGCACTCTTCGATAACTCGATACGAATTACCTAATGCCTGTTGCAAAACACCCGTCCATCGTTTCGCAAACGGTTGACGTTGCCGACTTTCCGGAATAATTCCCCAGGACATTGAATCACCATAGACAAGAATATTCATAACAAACCTATTCGCTATAACTGTCGAGGTTTCTCCCTTTCAACGGTTTTACCACAGAATCCAAACCTTCAATTTTCAGATCCAGGGCCAGCGCCATCAGCTGACCTAACTCACCTTCAGGGAAACCCTTCTTTTGAAACCAGAACAAATATTCTTCAGGCAAGTCAATCAAAACTTGTCCTTGATATTTACCAAAGGGCATTTGCCAATTAGCCAGTTTAATTAACGATTCTTTGGAGAAAATAGTCTCCATTTTATTACCTCCTTGGGCTGTTAAGCGGTAGAATAGCGCAAAAAACTATTTCCAGATATAGGATATATCGTCCTGACAGTACATGAACATTCTTAAAATTCATTCCAGTGCTCGCTTGGGTACTTCCAGAAGCAGACAACTCAGCAATTTGCTAGCTGAACGTTTGTTGCAATTACATCCAGAGAGTAAGGTTATTGAGCGTGATTTAGCCAAAGGCCTGACGTTCATCACCGATGAGATGATTGCCAATTATTATGTGCCCGAAGATGTTCTGACAGCCGAACAAAAAGCGACTCTGGAACCCTCTGATAAACTCGTTAACGAACTAATCGATAGTGATGTCATCATTATCGGGGCTCCGATGTACAACTTCACCATCAGTGGCTCCTTGAAAACCTATATCGACCAGATATGCCGCCTCGGTAAAACATTCAGCACAAACCCACAAGGGTTTGAAGGCTTGCTTAACCAGAAAATCGTCTATCTGATCACCACAACTGGCGGCACTCCGATAGGAAGCAGCAACGATTTTATGAGTGCCTATCTGCGTCAAGTTCTAGGGTTTATTGGCTTGACCGATATACGACAGATCATTGTTGACAAATTGGACCCGGTTGAGGCAGAAAATGCCATGGCCAATGCCAAGCAATTGATCAAGACCTTAAGTTTATAATCGATTTGCATTAAACTGTTGTTATGCCTCATTCTTCTGACATAACACGTCCATTAGCCGACCGCATGCGGCCACAAACGATTGATGAGGTCGTTGGTCAATCACATCTTCTTGGTGACAACAAACCTCTACTGCAGGCGATCACCACCGGACAGCTTCACTCGATGGTCTTCTGGGGACCTCCAGGCACTGGCAAAACGACTATGGCCAGATTACTGGCTACGCAAAGCCAGGCTGAGTTTGTCAGTTTGTCGGCTGTATTAAGCGGCGTCAAAGATATCCGCAATGCCGTAGAACAGGCTCAGCTTCGCCAGCAAATGCAGCAACGCAACACCGTTCTATTCGTAGATGAGGTGCACCGGTTTAACAAAGCACAGCAGGATGCTTTTTTACCGCATATCGAGGATGGCACTATTATTTTTGTTGGCGCAACCACAGAGAATCCCTCCTTCGAACTGAACAATGCATTATTATCTCGAGTTCGAGTCTATGTTCTGCGTTCTATCGATGCCTCAGCTATTAGAAAGTTGATTGACCGTACTCTGGGTGATGAAGAGCGCGGCCTCGGCCACTTAAATTTGAGCATGGCAGACGAGTTACGTGACCAACTGGCCAGCTATGCCGATGGTGATGCCAGACGTGCTCTAACCTTGCTCGAGGTAGCCGCTGATCTTGCCAACAAAGATGAGATCAGTGCAGAACTGCTGGATGAAGTACTGGCTGGCGGTTCTTTTCGCCGCTTTGACAAAGGCGGTGAAGCCTTTTATGACCAGATATCTGCTTTGCATAAGTCCGTACGCGGTTCAAATCCAGATGGCGCGTTATACTGGTTGTGTCGCATGTTGGATGGCGGCTGCGACCCATTGTATATAGCTAGGCGTGTGGTACGAATGGCTTCTGAAGATATAGGCAATGCCGATCCCAGAGCCCTGCAAATCACACTTAATGCCTGGGATGTACAGGAACGTCTGGGTAGTCCAGAAGGAGAACTGGCTATAGCACAGGCCGTGGTCTACCTTGCCATTGCTGCGAAAAGCAATGCGGTCTACACCGCCTTTAAAGAAACCATGCAGGCAGCTAAACTGAGTGGTTCTCTGGAAGTGCCACTGCATTTGCGTAACGCGCCGACTAATCTGATGAAAGACCTCGATTATGGCAAAGACTATCGCTATGCTCACGATGAAGATGAAGGCTATGCTGCAGGAGAGGAATACCTGCCCAAAGAACTCAACAACGCAGTTTTCTATCACCCAGTAGAACGCGGCATGGAAATCAAAATTGCTGAAAAACTGCGTTATTTACGAAACCTGGACCAGGCCGCTCGAAAAAAGAGCTAGCACACCCGGACAGCTTGAACTATTTAATCAAACTTGCTCGAAACGCTTTAATTGGTTCAGTTAAGAGAGTCTCAATTACTTTTTTCACTTCGACACTCTTCAACGCATCCTTGCTGGGACCAGCATATCGAGGATCATGCATAATGACGTGAATCAAAGCCAGACCGGGACGCCAGTTTGCTGCTGCAAATACATTATTCAGGGCATCAACATGTGTTCCGCCTTCAACCGAGGAAGTGCCGTTGACCCAGGAAAGGTATTGCGTAGATTTATCCGCATCACCAATAGCCGCAACCTGAACTTGAACCCCTTCCAGAGATTCATGAAAAAAGAACCTTACAGCAGGACTAAAATCTATTGCCACTGGCAGATTCCGATAATGAATAAAAGCCAAGTCCAATAAACCTTTGCGTGCAATAAAAGTTTCGCCCTGAAAACATACTTTAAGACCGGGATAGAAATGAGCCAGCTCAAACAGAGTTTTTCTTGCGTCAAAATGGTCCGCTTTATACTCCTGAAAAATATCTCTATCTAGTTTTATTTCTAAAGTTGTTCCGCTTGGGTTTTGACAATCTTTGCTGATAGCTTGCTTTAGTATTTCACCTCGTCCAAACTGCTGACTCCAAACCGAAGAGCCATTTGAGCTTCTAACGTTGATATACTCAGAAGCGACATTGAGAGCAGCCAACCCCAACCCACCACCAATTAAATGGATATGAGGAGCATGGTCATCAGCCGTCGGAGAGTCATGGTGGTTCATCAGGTAATATTCAGCCAAACTTGAAAATTTGCTGTCAGGTGCGGGCTGTTCATATGGCAACCCTGGCCCATCGTCAGAAACGAGAATCAGGTCGTCTTTTATTTCCAAACTAACCTTAGTCGCTAAACCAGCCAAGTATTGATCTACAGAATTAGCCACAGCTTCATAAATTGCTCTATTAACCGCTAGAGAGTTAATTTCACCAAAATACATACCAGGTCGTTTTCTTATAGCCTCTTTAAACGAAAGGACTTTAACATTCTGCTTCGACTGTTCTTTTTTCATTGTTTAATCCTGATTTTCCATCGCCCAGGTGGCTAGCTTTGCCGAGATGCTGGTGAAAACGGCATAGCCATTATCAAAGGTTCCCAGTTCACCCTGCCGGGCAATCAAGCCGTAGTAGTTATATTGATAATCGATAAAAGGGTATGCACCATAGGCACCGGGACTTGATACTCGATCTGCGTTTGTGCAATTGGGTGCAGACACCGGGCATTCCAGCCACAGGCCCAGACCGTAACGCCATTCGTTCAACCCAGGAGAATTAACTATCTGCGCCATTGTTATCTGATTGCTCGACATCATACTCCAGCCGGTCTGGTCGATTATTTCCAATGCCTTCAACTTGTTCAAAAATTGTCGATAATCACTGGCAGTCCATGTCATACCACCAGCCAAGCGCGGATTGGTAGCGGAAGGTAAGTTATAGTAGGAATCAGCAAATAGACCAAACTCAGTTTTAAACAGGGCAAACACCTGCTCCCAGCTGGCAACATTCAAAGCTTTAATCGCCATCAATCCTGCAACTTGCATATGTGTGGATGCATAATAAAAGTCCTCTCCAGGTTCACTTCCTGTAATGTTGTCTACAGCAATTCTGGCAACACATGCCTCGAAATCAGCATTGGGTAAATTGACACACCCCGGAGTTGATGACATACCGGAAGTAAAGCTCAGTAAATGCCGTAAAGTAATTTGTGATAAGTTGCCGGTCACAGGCCAGCCAGAAATATAATCCTGTGGATTATCATCCAAAGACAAGGTTTGGTTCTGCACTAACCACATGATGACAGCCGCTGTCACCCATTTGGATGTTGATGCGGATTCATATGGGGTAATCAGGCTTGAATTGCCCGTGCTATAGGTCAGGATGCGACCATTATCAGCCACCACCGTCAAAGTAAAATCCGTGTCCGTACCAAGGGCATCCAGATCAGCCATTATTTCCAATTCCAATGGAGTATATTGAGGTTCCCCCAACAACAAGATACTGACAATAATAGGAATGATGTCTTTCATAAACTATCCAACGCCTCAGAGCAGTCAACCCTTTCAGCTATCAAAGAAAAAGCGTGGCAATGCTTGCTGTGCAGCGTGCTTGATTGGGACCAAATTTTACTCAATAACCGTAAACGACGCTTTCGCATCAGCGTAATCACCCTGTTCAATAATACGCCGCATATTCTGCATCGTCTTAATCGGCGATTTAACTAACAACATATTGCTTAACCATGCAGGAGTCGGGCCATTGGGATCAATATGAGCAAATGATTCAACCAATACATTTCCATCTCCTTGTGGTGTGAAGTGCCAATTGGAAACGGCATTTTCAATGCGCACAGCTTTGGTTTTAGCCAAACGGTCTTTGCTGGCAATGCTAGTCATACTGACTTTCTTACTGATAGGGTTCTGTTGCCAGATAACATGGGCCAATACATCTCTATCGCTGACTGGAAAAGGCAGGTTATTGTAACTATAGATATAATTTTCTGTGTCAGACACTTTTTCATGGATCCTGGATTCTTTGCATAAATCAGCCCATTTGGGGCAAGCTTCGTTATCCTGTACGAGAGCAACAAGGCTGTTCAGTTTGCCCTTTACTGTCATCACTGCTCGCAAAGCCTTATGTTTGGACCCCGCTACCTTGCTGGTATAAATCTGAATACCATTCTCATGGTGTTTTTCTTTCCATTGGTAATCAACACCAGCCACCTGCGCTAATGAAGATGTACTGACCATCAAAACTAAAAACGCCACCATAATTCCTGCTTTATTCATGAACCACCCACCATCGTTTGTTCCAGATATACTTTAACCACTTTCGCAGCTGTTGCTCTCTACCAAATCAAGCATTGGCTTTCAGGGTCAGTAATTTTGCTCCGAAACCAACAAAAATGATTCCAGTAACACCTTTCAGCAAGCGTTGAAAAAGACCGTTTTTTGCTGCGGTGGTCAAACGCGAAAACAACACCACCATAGCAGCAAACCAAACCGCGTTCATCGCTGAATGAATAAACACCAGAACGAAGGCTTGCAAAGCAGCACCTTCGGCCACTGGGATAAACTGTGGAAAAGCAGCCAGATAGAACATGGACACTTTTGGATTCAATGCATTGGTCAGAAAACCTTCTCCGAAAGCAGTTAACAAGGTCCTTTTGTTTTTTGCTGGTTCCACAGAAGCAATTGCTTCTGAATTTTTCCAAGCACCGATTAAAGCCTTAATGCCAATCCACATTAAATATAATGCCCCAAGAATTTTAACGATTAAAAAAGCTTGAGCAGATTGCATTAGGATGACGGATATCCCCAATATAGATAAAGATCCATGCAAACAAAATGCGGCGATGAAGCCCGCGATATTAGCAAACCCTGCTGCACGGCCTGAGGTAGGCACCGTTTTCGCAATCAAGACACCATTGGGTCCTGGAGAAACAACCAACAACAAAGCAACCAGAGTAAAACTGGCAATTTGGGATAAATCCATACACTGTTTCCTCAACCTTTACTATGAAATCTCAGCATAACTCAATGGGAAGATAAGCCCAAACATTAATCAGAATATCCTTTGAAAAGTAGTATGCTGCTACAATAAATTCGCCTTTACAGTAATATGCAGAGTCTCACCAAAATATTCGCAGAAAATGCCTAACAGATCATAGAGCAGCCGTTCTTACCGACACAAACGACCCAGTGTAAAGACATTAAAAAGCCGCCCTGAAGGGCGGCTTTTTAACATCAGCTTGAGTTTTTTTGGGGGAGGGGTGTTAATACATTTGATTAGGCAACCACAAAGAAATCTCTGGAACAAACGTGATCAACATCAAGAACACCAACATCAGTAAGAGCCATGGAGCACAGGCCTTAACGGCCCAGGTCATACTCTTACCCGTGATGCCCGAGGTGACAAAGAGGTTAAGGCCAACAGGAGGCGTTAACATACCCAATTCCATATTCACCACCATAATGATGCCGAGATGAATAGGATCAATTCCCAGTGTTTTAGCAATCTCAAACAAAATCCCGCCCATTATCAGTAAGATCGCAGAAGGTTCCATAAAGTTACCTGCCACCAACAACAACAGATTCATGACAATCAAAAATTGCCAGGGTTCCATGCCGATTTCAGTAATGGTTGTTGCAATGTTCAAAGGAATTTGCTCTGTGCTCAAGACATGACCAAACAAGATAGCATTCGCAATAATAAACAATAATGTGACACTGATTCGTGCAGCTGACATAACCACTTTATGCACTTCCGAATCAGTAAAGGAGCCACCTACTGCCTTAAAAAATAAAAAGAAATTACGCACTATTGCAACAGCAATATTTTCTCCAGGTTTGAGCCAGGGTTGTCCTTTGAGCGGTCCAATATCACGGTAGCCCCATACAGCAACCACAAAACCATAAACAGTTGCAAAGGCCGCTGCTTCAGTCGGACTGGCAATACCGCCATAAATAGCGCCCAGGACGAACAAAATCATCAAAATGCCGCCACTGGCAGACAGAGCGGCCTTCAAAAATGTTTTAATTCCTGGAAATGGTTCCGAAGGGTATTGTTTTCGTCGAGCGACAATATAAATAGCCAACATCAAAAAGAAACCAATCATCAAGCCTGGGATGATGCCTGCCATAAAAAGCTTGCTGGCAGATTCTTCGGTCACTGCAGAATACACCAGCATCACAATCGAAGGAGGTATCAAAATGCCCAAAGTACCTGCAGTGCTCACAGAACCAGCAGCAAAGCTCATTGGGTAGCCTTTTTTAACCATGCCCGCAATCACAATAGAACCAACCGCAGCAACTGTTGCTGGAGAAGATCCAGAGATAGCTGCAAACAGCATGCAAGCCATCACTGAAGCCATTGCCAGGCCACCTCGAATATGACCGACAGTTGCGGTAGCAAATTCTATCAAACGCCGGGCCACACCACCGGTGGATAAAAAGGACGACGACAGAATAAAAAATGGGATTGCGAGTAACGTATAATGCTCGGAAACTGCTTCAAATAACTTTAGAGACACCGTTGCCGCAGAGTCTCCGGTAAAAAACACGATCGTAACAATCGATGAAAAGCCCAATGAAATGGCAATCGGCATACCAAGAAGCATACACAGGAATAAAACAACAAATAAGGATAAGGCAGCCATTACTTCACCTCTGCGTTATTGTCATTACTTTGTTCCAGACCATCAGCACCATGTATTTCGTCCATACCCACGTTAGCGTGCTTATAAAAACCGTTGTCCTCACCTATGATCACTCGGTACGCTAGTTGTAATAAACGAACGACCAATAGAACAAAACCAATGATCAAAACACTTTCCGCAATCCATTTCTGCAGAGGGATATCATTCATTTCGATACCAATTTTTTTCAATTTTCCGAGAAAAATCCAGGAGCCGTAAATAAAGAAACCGCAATAAATCAGACTTAAAGCCAAACCAATCAAAGTCATGATTCTCTCCGTTTTTTCAGACACTCGTGTGGTCAGGGCATCCATACAGATATGAGACTTTTCTTTAACCGCCCATGACGCCCCCAGCAAGACCATCCAACCGGATAAGTATAAGGTTAATTCCTGAATCCATATCTGCACCCAACGCCCAAAATCAACCACGTTCTGTAATAACCCACCCGGAGTTTCCAGAGCTTTTAAAGTCAACCATTCACTGGTCAAAAAGAACCGGCAAAAAACTTCGAAAAAAACCATGAAGGCAATCAGTACTAACAAGCCTCCTATAATGATCTCCTCACATTTATCAAACCATCGCTTTATCATGTTTACCTGCTTACCTCTCCTCGAGATTTATTTTTTGTGTCGACACATTCTGAATCCAGAATGACAATTCGACAAAACACATCACTCTGGATGCCTGTCATTTTATTGAAAATTACATCTTAAGGTCTTTCGACGCTCCAATCATGTTGAGCAAATAATATGCCAACATCACAATGGCGTTAAACCGTGTTTATTTGATACTTACCACGACCATAACGGGGGATTATCCACCCTGACTGGATAAAAATGGGGACATAAAAACCCCAAACGTCAATTGATGTCTTTAAAGCTTTCTTTTTGTAAATCGTGCTTTTTCATTTTTTCATACAAAGTTTTACGCGCCAGTCCGAGCTGCTTCTGCACCTGTTTCAGACGTCCATGGCTTTCTAACAGCGCATTTTTTAACACCATGGCTTCATAAGAATTTACTTGTTCAGCTAATGTCATACCACTATTCTCTTCAATCTCCGGATTGCTGTAGTTACCAAATGCACGTTCTGGTCCCAGCAGCACAAAGCATTCCGCCAGATTACGCAGCTCACGTACATTGCCAGGGTATTCGCGGTTCATTAATGCCTGTTTTTGATATTGAGTTAGATTGGGCCGTTCATCAGTAGCAAAGCGACTCGCTGCTGCCCAGACAAAATGTTCAAATAATAACTCAATATCTTCCCGCCGTTCACGCAGTGCGGGAATGTGAATTTCGACTATATTCAAACGATAATATAAATCCAGTCGAAACTCACCTCGATCTGCTTTGGCTTTCAGGTCTTCTTTGGTCGCAGCAATAATACGAATATCGAGGTTGATCTCTGTGTTTGATCCCAATCTGGACAACTTTCGTTCTTCTAATACCCTGAGCAAATTAATCTGAACTTCCATTGGCATACTTTCAATTTCATCCAGAAATAAAGTGCCATTGCTGGCGTATTCAATTTTTCCAATACGTTTCTTTTCTGCTCCAGTAAATGCTCCTGCTTCATGTCCAAACAGTTCACTTTCCATCAGAGACTGGGCAATAGCACCGCAGTTGATGGCCACAAATGGATGTTCGCTGCGGTTGCTGTACTGGTGTAAGTAGCGGGCAACCAACTCTTTTCCAGTCCCTGTTTCACCATGAACCAGAATATCCGTCTTCGCGTCTTTTACCTTGTTAAGTAAACTCCTCAACTCGACCATCTTCGGGTGGTTACCTAATATTCGTGGTCCAGGTTTAGACTGATTTTCAATTTCCTGGCGTAACTGACGATTTTCAAGACGCAACACACGTTTTTCCAAAGCTCTACCCACAGTATCAATCAAGTGTTCAGTTGAAAATGGCTTTTCCAGAAAGTCATAAGCTCCCGCTTGCATCGCAGAAACAACATTAGCCACCACACCAAAAGCGGTTAAGACAATAACCGGAATCTGCGCATCAATAGCCAATACCTCTTTCAGAAAGGTCAAACCATCCATTCCCGGCATATTGATATCCGTGATTACTATTCCATTCCAATTATGACTCAACAGTTTGAGAGCCTCTTCTGCACTGTTCACACTGACAGTCTCATGCCCTTCTATCGCCAATGTCTGCTGCAAGGCATCAGTCACAATTTTCTCATCATCAACCAATAACACTCGTTTATTATTCATCATTTTTATTATCTCAATAGTGAATAGCTACGATCATTCTGACCGTAGTTTATTCAAGGTCACTACAAATTCGATATCATGATTGCGACAGATTCTGGCAGTAATTTTACCGTCCTGCGCTTCCACGATTCGTTTACATAATGCAAGACCTATGCCAAGCCCATCTTCTTTTGTCGTATAGAAGGGGTCAAATAAATGTTTGAGTTCTTTGCGTTTCACAGCAGAATGGTTATTGCGCACACAAATATCAACAGTGCGCTGCTTATCTTTAATACCAATCCAGACTTGCGCATCTTGTTTTCCAAGTAAGGCATCAACTGCATTACTGATCAGGTTTACCAGAACTTGCTCAATCTGTTCTGGAACACAGCGTATCTTCAAATGATTTCCTTCATCAGGCAAATGAATCACCACACCATTCTTTGTGATTAAGTGAGTCACAATTGGCATGGTGGACTCAATAATGTCACCCACATTGACATGACGCATCTCTGGCGTAGTCTGTCGCGCAAACGTTTTAATCGTTGAAACGATATTAGACATAGAATCACAAATGCTGTGCATTTCATTGAAATTATTTTCAACAGTCGCATAATCCCCACGCTGCAACAGCTTCCTAGAATTTTCAGTATAAGCTCGCAATGCCAGAGCTGGCTGGCTAAGCTCATGATTGAGTGTGGCAGACAACTCACCTAATGCTGCCAGACGCGCTGTCTGCAACAATTCATATTGAGTTTGTTCGAGTTTTTCCTGTGACGTTTGATAATGTTCTACTAATGTTTTCAGCTCTTTATTGGAATGCTTCAAGCCACTGGTCAAATCTTCGACTCGATGCTCCAATTGCTCATTCATATCTGCCATATGCACTTGCATTTCATTGCGTTTTCGTAGGTATAACCACAGCAGCAAGAACAAACCACTCAGGGTTAGATAAAAGAGTAAGGCTGCAACTACACTGGGAAACAAAACGTCTCTTGGCAGTGCTGAAAATACTATCCAACTGGCATTTTGCACGGGATAACTGTGTACCAAAACGTTGGTCTGATTATCTCCAGTGCCAATAGTAAGTTTAGTATCACCAAAGAATTCTGAAATAGTATGCTCACTCATTGCAGGCAAGTCCGATTTGCCATAACGTTCAGAATCTCTCAACCATTGCCTGCGCGGATCTGAACTGGGCACCACTGTGCTGAAATTCAAGTCATCCCTGGAACTGTCAAAAACAACACCATCAACCCCTACCAGAAAATTGATATTATCGTTCTGATACAACAAAGCAAAAATTTCATCCAAACGGTAGCGCATGGTAACCACACCCTGAACCTCATTATGCAAGATTACCGGTGAAGAAAAGTAATAGCCTTTGTTCTGCAGATTATAATCAACGGAATAATATTCAGCTTTTTCTAACAGTATCGCCTGTTGGTAATACGGCTGCAGCGAGACATCATTACCAATAAACTCAAGGTGAGAGTCATAGTTGCTGCTGGCAATAACTTTACCTTGTTTATCGGCTACAAAGATCAAATCTGCCTGTGCTGAAAAAGATTGTATTTTCAGGAATTCATTCAACTCATTTCGCTCTTTATAATCACTACTGATCAGAGCATTTTTAATCTGGGCTCTGTTTTCCAATAACGGCAGTTGGACTCGAATTCGGTTCAATTCATTAGACACCGTCAGAGCCAATTCCACATTCTCTGCTTTAAGTTTGGCGTATTCCGTTTCATAGGCCAGCCCTTCAGAAAACCAGGCAACCAGATAGCCCAGCAGGAGCCATAAGCCCAGGATCGAAGTGCTGATAAATAGATTTCTGGCGATAATCATTTATTAGTTATAGCATTATTTTGAGCTTTATTAGCGACTTATTTACACTCATCCGTTTGGGCAGATTCCCCCACAAATCCGTTTCAGTTTGCGTCACAGCACACCCAATCACCCGTATCGATACCAAATTCATCAGAACAGGCCCAATATGGGTAAACACCTACCCAAGTTAGTTTTTTCAATGTGTATCAACCTCCCCATATCCAACTGAAATGTGACAAAAGTCGCACTCTCATACTATTGGCGCACATTTTGCTTCTGTTACAACTATAAGTTACAACTAAAACCAAATAGAGCTATGAAAAGCTTATTTTATCCAAGCCAAAAAGCAATTGGCCCAAGAGAAGAAAAACGCAAGAGGTGAATGTCTGATGAAAATCTCATTAAAAACAGTTATTACAACACTACTGGCAATACTTGCCCTCAATTCAATCAGTGCTTATGGAGACCCGACAATCATTCGTTTCTCTCACATTGTCCCTGAGGACACTCCAAAAGGGAAAATGGCTATCCGTTTTAAGGAACTAATCAAAGAACGCTTAGGCAACGACAAGGTTCAAGTTCAAATCTATCCTAACAAAACCCTATTTGGTGATGGGGAAGTTGTCGATGAATTACTCAAAGGCAATGTAGAGTTGGCCGCCCCATCTCTCTCCAAGTTAAAAAAATACACTAAACGACTGCAGGTTTTTGATATTCCCTTTCTATTCGTCAACCCTGAAGCCGCTACCAAGTTTCTCGCGGGCCCTTACGGTAAACGTATGCTGCGCCTGGTCAACAGCAAAGGTCTGATCGGCCTTGGATATCTGGACAACGGCATGAAGCAATTATCAGCCAATAAACCAATTACACTACCAGATGATGTCACTGGTTTAAGGTTCCGCATTATGAACTCTGATGTGCTTCAAGCTCAATTTGAAACCCTGAAAGCAGTGCCAATGCGCAAACCTTTCGGTCAGGTCTATAAATTACTGGAAACTGGAGAAATAGACGGTCAGGAAAATACCTGGTCAAACATCTATTCCAAGAAATTCTATGAACACCAACCCCATATTATAGAATCGAATCATGGTTATTTAGGGTATATGGTTCTGAGTAGTCAGTCGTTCTGGAATTCCATGCCTGACGAAATCAGAGAAGTTGTCCAGACGTCGTTAGACGAAGCTCTTGCTTATGGCAACAAAATTGCCGTTGAAAAGGCCAACAATGACCGTGAGAAAGTTCTGGCAACAGGTTCCTCCAACATCCACACCATGACCGTAGAAGAACGTAAACTCTGGACTCTAGCCATGCAACCCGTATGGAAATCCTATGAAGATGAAATAGGGTCTGAACTCATCCAGGCAGCCGCTTCTGCTCGTTGAAAATATGAACATAACCACCCCTTTTGAATGAAAAAGGGGTGGTTATCCACCACTTTAGACCTTGATTGTTATGTGTTCTAATACTAAAGCCATTAAATACGTAGAACTGCAACAATGGCATCTTTATTGCTATATACATTATCGTTGTTACTAAGGTCTTATTGCTTCGATTGACATCAAAAGAAACAATAATTAATACCGAATAACAAAAAAGCATTGTCTTACTACTGACTGTGCTAAACCAATAAAAACTATTACTGGAGAATTGTATGAAGTTATCCCACATCAAAACAGGTATTATCGCATGCTCGGCATTGGCCTGTGTTACCCTGATGAGTCAGGCTGCTATGGCTAAGCCTGTCGAAATCAAATTCTCGCACGTTGTTGCTGAAAACACCCCAAAGGGCCAGATGGCCAACAAGTTTAAAGATTTGATAAAAGAACGTCTTGGTGATGAGAAAGCTATCGTCAAGGTATATCCCAACAAACAATTATATGGCGATGGAAAAGTTCTGGAAGCCATGTTGCTTGGCGACGTTGAGATTGCAGCTCCTTCTTTATCTAAATTCAAAAAATACACCAAGAAACTGCAATTATTCGACCTGCCTTTCCTGTTTAAAGACTCAGGTGCAGCAGCACGTTTCCTGCAAAGCCCTGATGGCACATCATTGCTGAGCTCATTAGATAGCAAAGGTTTTGTGGGTCTGGGTTATTTAAACAATGGTATGAAACAACTGTCTTCTACTAAGAAAATGGTAGTCCCCAGTGATGCTTCAGGCTTGAAGTTTCGCATTATGAACTCCGATGTATTACAAGCTCAGTTTGAAGCAGTTTCTGCAACACCGCTAAAAAAACCATTCTCTGAGGTCTTTACCTTATTGCAAACCAAAGCCATTGATGGGCAGGAAAACACCTGGTCGAACATTTACTCGAAAAAGTTCTACGAAGTGCAACCTTTCATCATGGAATCAAACCATGGCTATCTTGGCTATCTGGTAGTGACATCATCTGAGTTCTGGAATAACCTGCCTGAAGATATTCGCGGCGTAGTTAAAACGTCATTGGATGAAGCCATTGCGTTTGGCAATAAAATCGCCGATGAGAAAGCCGTAAGCGATCGCCAAGCCATTGCTGATTCAGGTAAATCAGAGGTTTATACAATCAGTGCTGAAGAGCGTCAGCAATGGGTTGATATCATGAAACCTGTGTGGAAAAAGTTTGAGGCTGAAGTTGGTGCAGATTTGATTCAAGCAGCTGCCAACCAGAAATAAATAACCTTTTTAATCTATATTTCAATGAAACGCCGACGCACTTGTCGGCGTTTTTTATGCCCAACAAATAAGCATTAACTTCAGGACCTGTTGGTTCTCAATCTAGTACCAGAAGTATCACTGTCAAAGGTCCAGTTACCCTTCAAAAAAACCAGTATTAATAAAGGCCATAACAAAATGTCAGATCAACTATAACAATAATGCATAATATCTATCATAGCGATGCAAATTGACCATGAAGGTTGCTGTTTAGTGTCTGAAAGGCGACAATGTATTCCTTCAGAAAACGATGCAAAAATGAGGAAAAAAATACCTTTTGCAAAAACGCAATCGGCATTTTTCTACTCATAATTTTTATAAGCCCTTATAAACATCCAACTGAAAAACCATGAAGGTCTCGACAATACCGTCGATCCGACAAGAAGTATGTGCGATGCAAGCACACAACAACCAGCAAAAGATCATTCTCCTTTTCATGTGCCAATTATGGCACTGATATTGCTGGCTGTTAAACAAAAAACAACCTGCAGCTCTCATCACTAACGAAGTCAACGATGGGCTGAGCAAAGTGGGTCATTTATGCAACACACTCATATTGAGAAAACAATCTGAGCAAACCACTTTATGTTTGCTGTGCGTATAAGCAATCTATGCACAGCAACAACTATTTGAACATAATAACGTGTAAGAAATATAACAATGTCAAAAGATTTAAAAGACCAGGCGCTGCATTATCATGAAGCTCCAAGTGCTGGTAAAGTGCGCATCCAAGCCACTAAACCGCTTTCCAACCAGCGTGATTTAGCCCTAGCCTATTCACCTGGAGTAGCAGCGCCCTGCGAGGCTATCGTTGAAGACGAAAACAACGCCGCAAAATACACCTCTCGTGGCAATCTGGTTGCCGTGATTACCAACGGCACAGCTGTTTTGGGTCTGGGGAACATTGGGCCACTGGCTTCCAAACCAGTGATGGAAGGCAAGGCAATTCTGTTCAAACACTTCGCTGATGTTGACTCTTTTGATATCGAAGTCGATGAACTGGACGTTGATAAATTCTGTGACATTGTTGCTGCACTTGAGCCTACTTTTGGTGGAATTAACCTGGAAGACATCAAAGCTCCGGAATGCTTTGAAATTGAAGCCAAACTGCGTGAACGCATGAATATTCCAGTATTCCATGATGACCAACATGGTACAGCTATTGTGACCGCCGCCGCTGTTATGAATGGCTTGCGACTGGTTGGCAAGCAAATCCAAGATATCAAGCTGGTCGTCTCTGGTGCCGGGGCTGCGGCTGTTGCCTGTACGGATTTGCTCCGTAGCATTGGTGTGCAGAAAGAAAATATTCTGATGTGTGACAGCCGTGGTGTCATCCACACTGAACGCGACAATCTGAGTGGCTCCAAATTATTTTACGCCGCTGAAACATCTGCCCGTGACCTGGCGGATGCTATGGTGGACTGCGATGTCTTTCTAGGCTTGTCTGGAGCAGGACTGGTATCACAGGATATGGTCAAAAGTATGGCTGAAAAGCCATTGATTCTGGCTATGGCCAATCCAACTCCGGAAATCATGCCAGAGGATGTCAAAGCAGTGCGCAACGATGCCATTATCGCCACCGGGCGCTCTGATTATCCAAACCAGGTTAATAATGTTCTGTGTTTCCCATTTTTATTCCGTGGGGCGCTGGATGTTGGTGCAACAACGATCAATGAGGAAATGAAAATTGCCTGTGTTAAAGCTATAGCCGATCTGGCCATGGCAGAAAGCACTGACGTTGTCGCCAATTATTATGAAGGTGAATCATTAGTCTATGGCCCTGAGTATATTTTGCCCAAGCCATTTGATCCTCGCTTGATCACAGCATTATCACCAGCCATTGCTCAAGCTGCGATTGATAGTGGTGTCGCTAAACGTCCATTCAAAGATATTGAAGTATATAGAAACTCCCTGATTCCGCTGGTCTATCGTTCTGGCAGTATCATGCGCCCTATCTTTGAACGCGCTAAAGCAACTCCCAAAAAGGTCGTCTACAGCTGCGGTGAAGACGAACGAGTTCTACGAGCAATGCAAGTTATTGTTGATGACGGCTACGCTGACCCAGTTGTTATTGGTGAAGAAAGTGCCATTCGCGAAAAATTAGTCGAATTTGGCTTACGTATTGAACCACATAAGGATTTCACCATCGTAGCTCCACACGACAACATCGCCCACCAAGCAGCTAATATGGTTAAACACGGTGAGGCGGATGCTGCTATGGTTGGCCCTGATGCCAAAATTTTTGAACAAGCAGAAATTATTAAAGCCAGCATTGGTGTTGATGACCGCTTATTCAAATACGCGGCAATGAACATGTTAGTCTTGGAACAAGGGGTTTATTTTTTCGTTGATATGAAAATGCATGAAAGCCCTTCTGCCGAACAACTGGCAGTGATTACAGAACTGGCTGCAGCAGAAATCAAACGCTTTGGTATAACGCCACGCGCAGCTCTGTTATCGCACACTAACTATGGGACTCGCCCAACCGAAACGTCTCTGAAAATGCGTCGAACTCTGGAGCTGTTGAACCAACAGTGCCCAGACCTGGAAGTGGATGGTGAAATTCAGGCAGACATTGCCCTGGACAACATCCTGCGTAATAACCTGAACCCTGACTCGCCACTGAAAAGACCTGCAAACCTGCTGGTTATGCCTAATATTGATTCAGCCAACATCAGCTTTAAGCTTTTGAAACATATGTGCAATGGTATTTCTGTTGGCCCTATTTTGCTGGGAACCAAGAAGCCAGTACACTTGATTGGCAAGCAATCAACATCGCGCGGCGTGGTTAATTTAACAGCACTGTTATCTGCCAGCTGACACAGGTTTAAAAACCAATAACATAAAGGGGAGTCTTGTTTAACAAGATTCCCCTTTTTTGATTTTCTACAATTTTTAAACTGAGTGTGATCCGAAGTTCCCATAATACCCAAGATTATTTCAACAAGTAATTACCCAGAATAACGTAATGAAAGGTCAGTAAAATACTCATATAACGCCATAAGTTTATCAACACTGTATTGTCTGAAACTAACGACTGACGCCATTGGCTGCGACGATACCAATGATATAAGTTGATACCAATACCATGATAAATCCCCCACATTAATGCGTTCAGTGTAAAACCATGCCAGACACCAATCATACACATCGACAGCATAAGCGCTATGCGTTCAGCTCCAGTGTAAGTAACTATCGGTAAAAAGATATATTGCCGAACCCAACCAGTGAGGCTCATATGCCAGTGTTTCCAGAATTCAACGATGTTTTCCCGAAAAAAAGGATGATGAAAGTTCTCGCAGACACGGTGACCTAGCAAAGCTCCGATGCCGATTGCAATGCTGGAATACCCGGCAAACTGAAAATAGATATTTAAACCATACTCCAGACAAAAGGCATAAAAATTAGCAAACGTCTGCTCCGGTTGCAAAGTATCAATCCACCCACGCAATAGTTGATTCACAAAATAACCGCTTAATACAACCACCATGAAAGCACCCTGGATAATACGCAGAATTCCATCAAAAAAACGTTCCCAATCAACCCTTTTACGTTGTTCCCATTTATGAAAATCCTCAAAACGATAGATTGGCCCAACAATAAATATCGGTAAAAAGAAGGTGTAGGTATAAAAATCCAGAAAATTATGCTGTGGAAGTTTTTGCTTAAAACACTCAAACCAATAGTGGATCAGGCGTAAGGTATAAAACGCCATACCTGTCATGAAAACCAGGTCATAAATGTCGCTATCACGATAAATTGCTCTAGCTGTTTCATGAACAATAAACGGTATGATCAGAAACGCCAGACCGGCAAGCAATAAAAGTGTTGAGCGTGTTTTCACTTTGGTCAAAGCATAAAGCGAAACTGCCATAAACAGTAAAACACCGTATGCAGCCCAATCTATCAGCAGAATAAACAGGGTTGCCCCAAGAGATAGAAAAACAGCTCGCAATCTGGCTGGTAGTAACCAGTGAATCACGATATAGGCCGCCAAACAGACGATATACGTCTGCAAGCTCCATTGAGATAGTATGTCAATATAAGGGATAAAAGAGAGTTCCATAAAACAGATTACCTGAATGCCTCAGTTATTTACTGGATGCATTTATTTAGGAGAGTTTACGTATTAATAGCGATAGACAGTTATCAAACTATTGCCCCAAGGGCATATCGCCCACATCTGGTTTCGGTTCAGACGATGCTTGTGCTTGGACAGGCATACCTTCCAGTGAGTTTCTATCCCATCTCAATTCAACCCGGTAAACGGGTAAATATTCGAGATAGCTCATCACCGGTTTCTCACGATCATAGGTATAAACAGTTGCTCCCAGCATCAAAAAAGCCAGAACTCCATTCTTCCATGGCGCTACAGCACGGTTGTGACCTTCTTTACTGACTTGCACCATTAAAACACCTGCTCCAGAACCGCTTTTGATGAGTCCTTATTGGTATCAATCATCCCCACTAAATCACCCAAAGTCTGAATTTTCAACACATCCAGAGGTGCCACTTTAAAGCCAAACTGTTTCTCAACTTCGGTAATCAACATGATATGTCCCAATGAATCCCAACCCGGCGTATCACTATAGCTACTGCTACTGTTTAACGTGGCAGGGTCAATCATGAATATCTCAGCAGCAATGCCCAGTACCTGTTCCCGGTTACCCTCTGAAGCACTCCCATGCTGCTCAATCATTTTTTCATTTAGTATCGCAACTACCGCTTGTCGGTCAATTTTACCTCGGGCATTCATGGGAAGACGTTCAACCGAAAATATTCGCTTAGGGACTTTCAGTTCTGACAAACGTTGGCGTAAAAATCCAACCAACTCTGACTCCAATAATTCAGCATCTTTGGGTACAACACAACTAATTACCTGCTCTCCCCAAGTATCACTTTTATAACCCATCGTAAATGCTTCGGCCACACTCGCATGCTCACGCAAGTGCAGATTGATTTCTTCAGGGTAAATATTGTAGCCACCTGAAATGATCACATCCTTGATGCGGCCTACAATAAAAACATTACCATGCTCATCCAATCTGGCGAGATCACCGGTATGAAACCAACCATCCTTGAGTACTTGCTGAGTCGCTTCTGGGTTGCCATAATATTCACTCAGCATGGTAGCAGACCGGATCGCAAGCTCCCCTTGTTCACCTGCCGGCATTTCAGCGCCACTCGCATCAACAATCTTAACCTCACTATCAATACAACGTCCAACACTGTCCATGTCACGTGCAATATCATCAGGGCCACTGTAAGTCAGATTATTCGCTTCCGTCAAACCAAAGGAATTGATCACTTCTTTTCCCGTGACTGATTCAAACTCTTGCCATAGAGATTTGGGCAACATAGCCGCCATGCACAAAAAGTGTTTAAACTCTTTTGTATCAAACGCCTCTTTTAAATTACTGCCAAATTGCAGCAACAAATCCATCATGGTCGGAACCAGATAAAAATGTGTTACTCGGTGCTTATAAATGCTATCCAGCAACAATGGAATGTGTTGATAAGCAAACTTGCGTACAGGCCGACACAGACTGCAACCACTGAAATACGATAAGAGTATGCCACTGGCCAGTGCACCTAATTGGGTAAACTGAAACAAGCTCAACACGACCGAGTTTTGATCAATCTGAGTTTGTCCCGCCATAACCCGTGCCTGACTGATAATCGCCTGATAACTTAAACTTACAACCTTAGGCACTCCTGTTGAACCTGAGGTAAATGCCCGCACTACTGGGTCACCTGATTCCGGTTCCTGTGGTGGTTGCTGCATAGCCTCAACTCCCACAACCATAGCTGGGTATTGGTTTACAGCTTCACTGGCCTTGCTTTTAGTTCTGCTGAACAAGTTCGATAGCTTGCCGCTTTTACGGGCTCTGGGGCTAACCGAAACACTCAATACAAGACTATCTGGAATCGAGTTTTGTTGCGACCATCTGGAATGAATGTCATGACTGCAAACCACCGCCTTTGGACCTACCAGAGCGAACAACTGATCAACTTCATGCTGCGTTGCGTTGATATCAATTGTCGTTGTTATCAGTCCATAACGAAATGCGGCTAAAAAGAAAACCATCATATCAGCATCGTTTTCCAAACATAAAACAATACTGTCGCCTTTGTTGAGTCCTCGCCTGGCAAACAAACCCAGCAACACTGCGACCTCCTTATTGGTATCGCCGTAACTCAAAGTATCTGGCGCGACCAATAACGTCTTACGCTGAGCTACGTTGTGTTGAGGGTGGTGAAATAAATCTGCAATTACGGCACTCGCGTCCGCTAAAACGAATGGGTTAGACATAAAGTACACCTTGTTAGGATTGAATATTCAACATTGATAACACATCCCGACGTCGCACCTTGCCTCGGTCAGACAACGGGATGTGATCGACAAAATATAATTTTCTGGGAATTTTATATACAGCAAGCAGCGGTCGTAGATATGCCATAAGCTCTGCTTTGCTCAGTTCTTCATGCCGCTTGACAATACAAGCTGCAACCAATTCCTGCCAGTCATCATGAGGTTGACCAAAGACATAAGCATCGGCTATATCAGGGTGTTGTAATAACTGCTGCTGAACCTCTGTGGGATGAATGGTATGCCCACCAGAGATGATACGTTCACTATCCCGGCCCAGGTAAACCAAATTGCCCTGAAGATCCATTTTTGCCAGATCCCCGGTGTCAAACCAACCATCAATAACAACATCGCTGGTCATTTTCGGGGCATTGAAATACGCCTGCATTTGCGTTTTTCCCTGCACCAGCAACCGGCCTTGTTGCTCGGGTTCAAGTATTTCTCTGGACTCAGAGAGAATCTTTATAGAGCAGTTCAGTGGCTTGCCTACAGTTCCTATGCGATCCTTAGCCAGTGACAATTCACTGGCAGTCAAGTCATTTGCTTCCGTCAAGCCATAGGTATTAACAATCGGTTTTTCGACCAGACTTTCAAATGACTGCCAAAGCGCAGGAGGTAAATGCGCCGCTGTCGACAATAAAGCTGTGAACTCTGAATGCGAAAATGCCTTTTTGACTTGATCCGGAAACTTCAGTAACTGGGCTAACAAGGTCGGCACTAGCACAAAATGACTGATACGGTTGGTATGTATGGCGTCAAGCAAGCGCATGCCATCAGAGAAATTGAACTGTTGAAATGGGCGGTGTAGACTGGCCCCACTGAGCAACGCCAAATAAATGCCATTCACCAGACTACCAATCTGATAATAGCGAAATAAATTCAGAATTCGACTGTTTCGTTCAAGCTTCAAGTGGCAGGCCATGTCCTGACTTTGCTCCAATATCGCCTGGTAACTCAGCTCAACACCTTTGGGTTTTGCCGTCGTTCCAGAGGTATACAATATCATCATGGTTGCTTGCATATCGACAACTTGCTCAAGGTCAAGGGGATGATCGCCATTGCCGACTTGAAGGTTCAAACCGACCTGTTCTTCAAGCAATATCTGGGTTTCTTCAAGCTGAGTTCTAGACCAATGCAGGGCTTGCTGTTCGGAAAAAATCACATAATGCGGGTCAACTATGTGCAACATATCCCGCTGTTCATGCTCAGTAGCATCAGGATCAAACGGCGTTGCTATCACCCCCAACACAGCCAAGGCCAGCAGCGTAGCAATTGTTTCACAATCTCCATTCAAGGCGACGACTGCACGCTTACCTGCACTCATACCCAACTTCTGGAAGTGAGTCCGCAGTCGAAGTGTTGCCTGTTCAAGGTCCCGGTATGATATTTCACCACCTTCGCTGGTCAAGAATATTGCCTCTTGCGGAGCAGAAGCCAAGCGGGAAAGCAGCAGTTTTGAAGGATCTTGATCCGAAAAGTGGCAGATATGAGCAGAACCAGTCATGCGCCAACACCTGTCGCCTCACTGCCGATACCAGAACCCACCAACGGCAGCAAACCTGAATCGTGTTGCACAAGTGATTCCGTTTGAAAGAAAAACGTCCCACCATCAAGTGGTTCAAGTTCATCAATCCAAGTTGCCTTGCTGTCATACCGGGCGAAAAACAGTTGCCCAACCCATGCCGTATTGCGAGCCTGCAGAAATTTAAGCGCAATAGCTTTCTCACCGGCAATTGTGCAAATACCTTCAACAACAATTTTGCCCCAATAGGTCGACATTGAAGGCCCACGCACAGTCCTGGCCAAACCCGACACGGATGAATATGCTTCAATAAACAGGCGATGCAGCTCTACCAGTGGCAAATCAAAATACCCTTTTGGTCCGGTATCTCTTTCAACAAACATATAGTAGGGAATACAACCCAGGTTAACAGCCTGAGTCCAGAGCGCTCGCCACTGTTCAGCTTGATCATTAATATGCTTGAGCGCAGGAGCCTGCAAACGAATCGTTGCACCAGCCCCTTGAATTCGCGCTATTGCCTGCCTGACGACAGCCGGGGCCATTTCTGTGGCATGATTGAAATGCGCCATCAATGCCAGATGCCGCCCCGACTCCCGAATACGCGCGAATAGTTTAATTACATCATCAGAGTCTTTATCAGTCAGATAACGATAGGGCCAATATGACAACGATTTCGTGCCGATACGAATGGTCTTTACCGACGCAACATTGAGCAAAGGTTCGATATAATTGGCCAATGAGCGTACGTTCATCACCATCGGGTCACCGCCAGTAAACAAAACATCGCTGACATCAGGGTTTTCCTGTAGATAGGTGACCAGCTGTTGTGATTCCTTAGCTTGAAACTTATAACCCGGCATATCTACAAACTGTGGCCAGCGAAAGCAAAAACTGCAATACGCATGGCAAGTCTGTGCAGCAGCCGGGAAAAACAATAGCGTTTCCCTATATTTGTGCTGCACTCCATTCAACGGTGTACCATCATTCAAACACGGTTGATTTGCATCCAGTTGCCCAGCTGGGTGCGGATTCATTGACAAGCGAATAGTATGAACAACCTCTTTGAGATGCTGCAGATCATCGTTTTCCAGACACTGCTCTACCGCGGTAAAATCTTTCTTAGACAACATTCCTGCCTGTGGAAACACCAACTGATATATAGGATCGTTGTCTAAATCGTGCCAGTTTATCAACTCATTAAGCACATACTCGTTTACCCGAAACGGTAACACCTTTGTCACCACTGAGAAAACTCGTTGTTGTTTGGCTGATAATCTGTGCCAAAACTCACTGCGCACGAACGATTTCTCGTTCATTGGAACATATCGCGACATACCTATAACACCTTACTTTCACTGTAAATAAGCAGTCTTTTACAAAAAGCAGGCAGGGAGATTAAAACAGGAGCAACGTAAAGCAGATAAACTACTTAACGATACAGCTTATGCCAAAATGCTCCTTGAACCTCGCGGTTCGCACACCTTCCAGAAAAAAACTACAACACTAAGTAACTGCTTTGGCAATCTACAGGAAACCTGTTCTGTAGGTGCCATTTGGAATCAATATAACGTGATCGTAATACGCTTAAAAACATTATACGTTTAATGTATAATGTGTCTAAAACATACTTGCCGTCAAATCTTTCTCAAAATCGAACGATTCCTGGTTCTATTCCTCGCTCTTCAACTGGATTTTTGCATAGCCTGACAAGGCTTTATTTAGCTTCCCAAGCCGGAACATAGTACTATTAGCAAAAATATTTTCAGACTCATTTAGCATTGTGATTAAAGTACTCAACAAATTATTCAAACCCAGCTGGACACATAAATCGGCAGAAGTTCGCCTGCAAGCCATTGAAGCCTTAAATGCACAGGATCAACAGGATCAATCCATCTTGGTAAAACTCGCCAGCAATGACAGCGATGGCAAAGTCAGATCAACCGCTGTCAGTAAGATTCGCGATATTGTTTCTCTATGGAAACTGGCTGATGAACACTCACAAACCAGTGAACAACGTTTATTTACAGAACAGCTGGCCAATGTCCTGAAGGACTCCGATACCACATTGACTGAAATCAGTGCTGTTTATGATCACGCAGCACCCTCATTACAGACATTGATCGTAGCTTATTGCCACAACGAAGATTTTCGACACCAGAAAATCAACATGGTCACAGGCAATACAGAACAATTATTGCAGATCCTGGAACACACCCATTTTGCCGGAACACGCCTGAAAATATGTGAATCAATTGATGATTTAAGCTCCTTGGAAAAGGCGAGGACATTGATTAAAGGCAAAGATAAAGCCGCGGAACGAGTGCTTAAAGAAAAAATTTCTTCATTAAAAGCTCATCAAAACCAACTATTGACTCAACAGCAAGAACGTTCAGCAATATTGGCCGACATGCAATATCTAAATGACCGAGCCAAGGAGTTTCTAGCACTGGCAGTAAAGCCAATTTCCGGTGAACAAAGCTTCTGGCGACAGGACCATTCACAGAAGTGGTTATCATTGCAACACCGTTGGCAAGCGGTTGATAATTCAATTGCTGACAAGACATTGTCAGATGATGAACTACAATATGCCGAATTCAGCTCCACCATTGTCAACGCTGATGATAAATTGCAGTCAATCTACAAAGCCAAAGCACACTTTCCTGGCGCACAAAAAACATTGCAAGCGTTTATCCAGAAAGTCGATACGCTGGATTCTCTGGGTAATAATGCACCAGCACGCACTGAACTGGCTGAGATTGAATCATTATGGCAAGACAATGCACGTCACCTGTCGCCAGAGCCCGACCCTTTATTACGTTTCAATGCCAATCTGGAACAGGCCTCGGCCTTACTGAACTTTTCTGATGACCTGCAACAGGCACTGGCCACTGCAGACTTGGAGTTGAATCAGCAAAACGAGCAAATGAATGAAGAAGAGTTGGAAGAATTAACCAACTGGTTTGAACAACAACTTAAGCTGGCACCAGCAAAAAGCACTATCAGAAAAGAGCTTTTACAGATTACAGATCAATATCAACAACAAGCCAACAACAAGCGTGAACAGTTTAAAAAAACCATCGATGGACTGCATAAACAAGTCAATAGTCTGGTGCAATCACTGAACAGCAAAGACTTACCTGCAGCATTGGGGAAATATCGCCGACTAGACACAGCAGCAATGCGTTTTCTACGTACATTGCATGATATCGATTTGAATGCCAACAACGTAGCTCCCGCAAGCAGTTCAGACATTGAAACAGTGGATGAACAAGCTGAACCCGATTTATCATTGCCAAAACAGTCTGTACCAGATTTGTTGGAACAGAGCTTTAGTCAGATAGAACAAGAAGCCAAACTACAGCAATATCAGCTTGACCAGCTTTCTGGCCTGCACAAAAGAATACATGATGCGCACCACGACCTGAACGAGCTCAACGATTGGAAAAGTTTTGCTACCGAACCTCAATGCGTCGAATTATGTACCGCCATGGATAAGCTGGCTCAAAATCGCAATAGCGTAAAACCACAACAGCAAGCAGATAATATCAGTCAACTCCTAAGCCAGTGGAAAGCTCTGGGCAGCTCAAATGCAACAGACAACCATTGGCCGACATTCAAAGCATCCATGGATCTGGCTAATGAACCATGTGCCACCTATTTCGCCGAGTTAAAACAAACTAAGCAGGCAAACCTGCAACAACTCAAGGTTCTGGCAGATGCCATGCGTGAGGTAGCCACAGCTGTCGATAATGCCAAAGAAGTAGACTGTGGTATTTTTCTAAAACAAGTAACCGACCTTGATACACAATGGAAAAAATTTCAGAACGTTGATCGTTCCAAAGGGCAAAAGCAATGGCAACGATTCAAAGCTGCTCGTGATCAGGTTTATGCTCTGCTGGAACCGCATTTCTCAGACAATCTTGCTCGCAAAGAGATACTTTTGAAACGCGCAGAATCAATGCTACAGCAAATCACTGAAAAAGGAGTGACTGACACCAGCTTTGATGCCTTGAAGCAACTGCAAAGCGCTTGGAAACAAATCGGCATGGCGCGTCAGAGAGATGATTCGAAACTATGGCGTGCATTTAAATCACAATCCGATGCGATCTATAACAAAATCAAAGAAAACCGTGATGAACTCAAAGCCGCTGACCAGGCCTTGATCAGTGAGCGAACAGACATCATCCAAGCCATCATCTCAATAGCAAGTTCAGCCAATTCAATCGGTGAACTCGACCGGGATGTAAGCCAACAACAAGAATTGTATATTGAGCTTTCACCATTACCAGAGACTGTGCCAGAACGAAGCCAGAAACAGGTTGAAAGCCAGTATCGCAATGCCATAAACACTGTTGATGCTCGCCGTGAGTTACTGACCAGAGAACGCAGTGCCAGCGAAATGCAGCACTTCATTGCCAAAGCTGAGATAGTCAACACTCTGACTAATACCTCTGAAGAGGAACAGAAAAAAGAGCTTATTGAACAATGGAACGCTTTAGAGTTAACAGACCCTTCCCTCAAAACAGCAGCAAAAAAGCGTTTTGATATAGCCATTGCAGGGAAAAAGGTTGACCTTAAAAAACTGGAGCATGACAAACGTTTACTGTGTATTCAGGCAGAACTGCTAAGCAATTCAGCAACCCCTGAACACGACAAAGCTCTGAGAACCGAATATCAATTACAACAAATGCAGCAGTCTGGCCTGGGCAAACAAGTGCTCAATTTAGGCTCACAGGTTGAGCTGACGGTCGCGTGGTACAGCCTGCCGGAATTGGCGACAGAGATAGAACTACCTTTAAAGAAGCGCTTCGATAACAGTGTGAAAAAACTGACTTAAGCAAGTCATTAGAACTTCTTGTATCATCATAGCTGCCTATAGTAATTAATCAGTCCATCTTGTTATAGTCATTACAGCAGAATCTGTGCTTAGTCAAAGACCATAATGACAAGGTCTAGCCAATTTCGGAAAATATCCAATCCCGGAATGATTTCTGTAAACTAATTGCCTGTGATGAAGCATCTAGTTTTATATAATGATTATCTCGAGCCGGGGCCGCTATATCCATAGCAAGCGCCATTTCATTGGATGACAGAAATTTATCCGCAAGTATTTTATACACAAGAGCAATACTGCCACTCTGTTTGGCAACCTCAATTGCCAACATCGAGGAATCAACCGAGCAAAAACTGGCAGGAGGTATCTCTAAGCCTAAGTCTTCAGCATATGTCTTCCAAGTATCGGATGCACCAACAGTCTGAACTAACGGCAGTGTACACAGCTCAGACCAAGAATTAATGGTTGAAGCAATAGCCGGCAGACAAATGGGCACGAGAATATCTGACATCAGTATTTCTGCACTTTCTCCGACTAACTCTTTAGACCCAAAACGAATCTCTACATCAGCATCGGAACTGATGTAATCATCTGGCCATAGAGTATTAACAATATGTACTTCAGCATTGGGGCGAATACTCAAAAAACGCGTCAAACGAGGTGCCAGCCAAAGCATTGAAAAACTACTACTGCAAGCAACTTTTAGTGTCTCATGCTTGCCAACCAAAGCAGATTCACTGTTATCAAATGGAACAATTCCTTCCCTGATGTGTTCTATTGCTTTAGAAATTGAGGGTAATAGACGTCGACCAGAATCAGTCAATGCCAAACCTCGCGCTTTGCGGCTGAAAAGAACCGTTTCTAATCTCGCCTCCAGCAAACGTATTTGCTGACTGACAGCAGACTGGGTGATATTCAGCTCCGTAGCGGCGGCTGTGAAATTCAAATGTTTTGCCGAACATTCAAAGGCTAGAAACCAGTTCAGCGGCGGCAACGATCGTGGCATGAAAAAAGCAAGCTCGGTAGTAACATATTAGTGATCTTAATGACTAAGACCTGAATTTCATTGATTGTAGTCTCTAGCCCAAGGTATATGATATTTCTCTATACAGTCTATTACGTTTAATTTTTGATATCCATATTAAATTTATCGTCAAAGCTAACGATCGAGCAGTAAAAACCTGTTGAGGAAAGCAATGCGACATGTGAAATTTACACAATTAAAAGGTGGTGACGACGAAAGCTTTCGTTTTATGTTAAAACACGACACCCAATACGCAAGTCAGGTCGGTGAACGCTTAATTGAGCTACTCAGCCAACTGGAAAATAGTTTTTCAGCATTTCAAGTTACTCGTCTTGAACACATTCTACAAACTGCAACACGAGCCTGGTATGACGGTGCCGATTATGATTGGATTGCGACAGCCCTGTTACACGATATAGGCGATATGCATGCTCCGTTTAATCATGGTGATTACGCTGCCACAATTATGGAACCGTTTGTGCGTGAGCAATGTACTTGGACAACACGTGTACATGCTGATTTCCAAGCCTTTTACTTCCCGAATAATGTTGGCATTGATAACCAAGCACGCAACAAATACCTCGGACATATCTATTTTGAAGACTGTAAAGAATTTTGCGATCGCTGGGATCAGCTTAGCTTCGATCCAGCATACAACTCATTACCTATGAGCGTATTTGAACCAATAATATTGGAAGTGTTTGCCAGAGAGCCATTTGCCCCAGACGTAATTCAACTTAACACACGTAAATCATTAGTCTGTAAAGACCAAGCCACACAGCGGCTTAAACAGAAAAATAAAAACCTTTAAAGGCATCATCAGGAAAATAACACTTATGCCCCCTTCTATTTTAGACTCTGACAAATTTTTAGATTCATTATCTAGGTGTACTGTAGAGGCTGAAGCAGCCTCTTGCCTTCCACCCGCATGCTATGCCAATGACAACATTCTACAAGCAGAAATAGACACTATTTTTCTCAAAGGTTGGATCAGTATCGGTCGAACCGACAGGCTCAATTCGCCTGGTGATTTCATAACTTTAAATGTTGCATCGTCACCGCTCATTATTCTGCGTGACAAGCAACACCAGTTGCGAGCATTCGCTAATAGTTGTCGCCATAGAGGTTCTCGTCTTTTAGATGGTGAAGGTCATTGTCGAACTATAAGTTGCCCATTTCATCGCTGGACGTATAACCTTGACGGCAAGCTAATTGGCGTCTCAAAAATGGAAACTGCGAAGAATTTTGATAAAACCACTCAAGGGCTCAAAGAGTTTATTCTCGCCGAACGAGCTGGCTTTGCATTTATCTGTATGAATGATTCACCTGAAGATATTGATAAATACCTCGGTGATTTCGAGAAACTTCACAGTCCGTGGCCACTGCAATCACTGCAGTCAACGCGACATCGGATATTCGAAGTTAATTGTAACTGGAAAGGATTTCTTGATGTTTTTAACGAGCATTATCATTTGCCATTTGTTCACCCAGAATCCATTAATGATATTTATCAATCCCCTCATGCAACCGATCAAACGACAGGGGCTTTCACAAGTCAATATGGAGAAATTTCGGGTACGGGTGGCTTGCTTCAAGATCAGCAAAAACACGCCCTTCCACAGATACCTAATTTGCCAATCAATGTTACTAATGGGGTGCGATACACTTGGGTTTATCCCAATATGACCTTTGCGATTGGTGCAGATATGTTGTGGATTTACGAAACCTATCCACTCGAAGTAAACCGCTGCGAGGTCCATCAAACCGTCTGTTTTCCAACACAATCCATCGACTGCGATAAGTTTGAGGAAAGCTCTGCATTTTATTACCATCGATTGGATGCCGCTATCGCCGAAGACATACCCGCCCTGGAAATGCAACAGAGAGGCTTATCTTCAGCATTTGCCGAAGCTGGCCGTTTTTCGCCCTTACTTGAAGCCAACGTGGCTGCATTTGCGAAATGGTATGCGGAACAATTACTGCAAAGATATTAGGAACTGTTCACAGACTTCACATATGTTTTATTACCATCTACTTTCTAATAATTTTTAAAAGTTAGCCATCGCCTCAAGATCATTGTTTATCATAAGCATTTTAATCGCCTACCCATGCCAACTCATTAGATATCTCATTATTTAAAAACCGGATTTTAGGAGCTGACATTAATAAATCACTCAGCTGACCCATTACACCGGTGTCAGTTCTCCATTGCAAATACTCTTGATAAGCCTTAATTGATTGCCACTGAGATAGAAAAATAATAGTTTCAGTGTCAGTCTCACTATGTATGGAAATATTAATAAACCCTTTGTACTTTATAGTGTCAGGGAGGTATTTCATGAGTGATTCAAGCAACTCTTTCTTTCGACCTGGCTTAACATCAGCTTCTAAAATAACCGTAATACTCATAGCTCGACTCCTTTGGTTCGCTTAAAACTCCCCATACCGTAGTAGTCTATCTGCGAAACAACTTTGCTATTATTCACGATAGTTGCACTGATGCCACTTAACGAAAATCTCTTATCATGAATATTCCAAGCGTTGATATGCTCATTTAATATATCTTCAACTTCATTTCCAAATATTTTCATTATGACCTCTTCTCGGATTAGATTGCTCTACAATGAGCCCCTTGATAATAAAAAGCGCCCGAATAAAGCTCTACTCAAAAACAGTCAAAAATGATGATTTCAGGTCAAAGATAGTTATTTCTTTAAGAGTTTTGCTATAAGCAACCTCAAACTCCACCGTTGTTTCACTTTGGCAAAGCCTTAGTAGAGCCGGACCAAAATAGTAGAAAGCTTATACTGAAGACGTTAAATAAGTTCAGTCTACCAATTTGGCATTAACCATGATCAATGAGCCTTGGCCTATAATCATTTATCTAACCCTCTGACAGTAGCAGACTGAATAATTAGCCAACTTAGATAATTGCTGTCAATTCTATCCAACGTCTTAAAATTTATATGTCTTCTATATTTACCCTGTCCCAGCAAGATTTTATTGGGGTCATCGAGAGAAGCTCCCCGACTGAAAGAGAGTTGCACATGGGAAGCATATAGAAAGACACCACAGAACTGAGACTCCTTGATCTCAGGATTGAGTGTAAATACGGTACCACCATATTTAGAGGTAGCACTTACATCAACAACACTATTCAAAATGAGTTGCTGTAAATATGTATATAATTGTTCAATATCCGTTTTCATCTATTTTATCTTTACCTTATATGGCCTTAAACAATGTAGTGATCGATCAATGGAAATCATTTTCGTCAAATGAGGAACCATTTACCGTGCTGCCCGATGGTTGCCGTGACCTGATACTTAAAGTGTCGGCAGAACAATCTCATCATTGGTTTGTTTCTCCCTGTTTTCATCAAGCGACTGAAGTCATTTCTAATGCTGGAAGCTTGTCCACAGGCTTTCGTTTAGCCCCGGGTTCAGTCATAAACGAAAAAAGCTTGATAGCAGAGCTTAAAGAACCCTATTGTGATGAGCTCACCATTATGGAGCTTATTGCAGAATTCACTTCAGTCTCTGAAAACACTTATGAAGCTCTGCAATGCCTGGGGAAGAATCCAATCTCTGTTGGCTCTGCTGCAAAAAAATTGGGCGTTCATTCACGAACACTACAGCGTCATATCAGCACTGAAACGGGCCTGACACCAAGTTATTGGGTTCGCTTGAGTCGTATCCGAACTGCCGGTAGATTGATTGCTTTGGGCTATCCACTGGTTGATGTTGCTGCAACTGCTGGGTACTCTGACCAAGCCCATTTGAGCCGTGAATGTTCTCATTGGTTCAAAGTACCTCCAACCACCTTGCAAAGCCGTCGCGACTTATCAGACCAGTTGTTCAGCGTCGCATTCAGCTGACAGGACTGCATATTTCCACCAAAAAACCGTTGTTATCTTTCACATAAGATACTGTTTGCCCCCAATCCATTTTTGAGGCTTCCTGCACCAGACCAGCTCCTGCATTCACAGCTTGATTCAAACAGAATTCGACATCATCCGTTTCAAAAGCTATTTCGAACACAGGGCTTTGTTCGTTTGAGTCCCCGGTGGTCGTCCCCAACGAAGACATCAAACCTTTTGAAGCAAAGGCCAGTTTTGTTTCGCCAGTCGATAATTGTGCATAGTCACCCGTTTCATGGATCAAGTCCGCCTTAAAACCAAAGGCCTTCTCATAAAAACAGACGGTTTCAGACACATCAGCAACATACAATATGGTATATCTAAATTTCATATCAATAGAGTCATTTATTTATCACCCCACTGATTATTCACCGACTCAACAGTCAAGTCTTGAAGATATGCGACATTCTCTCAAGTTCTTTTAAGCGCTGCTGCCAACCTTAATTAACCACCTTGCAGATGCTGCTCTTATTCGGCGGGTTTAGGTTGGAACTGTCGCAATTTAAAATAACTTGCTTGGATGTGTTATTCATAACCCCAGTCCATGCACCATTTGTACCCAGTTGAATAGACAGATAACCATATTGCCCAATGGTGTTTCCTGTTGCAGCTTCGTTATCCACCTGGACTGTGTTAGTAAAATAGTCTGGCTTCGGGTGTTTGCTGAGTTCCACACCGCTGTTGCCAATAACAACTTGTGGTGGCCGGTCACTATTGTTCAAAAAACTCAATGACTCGTAAGTATGCATATGCCCTGCCAGAGACAAAGTGACTGAACTGGGTAAGGTCGTTTTGGTACTGTTAGCTAAAGCTACTTGCAACATCTTACTTGCAGGAACTTCACTTGGTTTCTGATAACCCCACAAAGGCCGGTGAGTCATGATCCAGATATCACTGCCCGGTTCAGCTGCCAGAGAGTTATACTGATCAGTATATTGTCCAGTCAATTCATTACCACTATAGGCATCACAGGCGTTGGCCGTGTCCATCACCCACAATTGTGCTTTCCCGACACTCAAGCGATAAGGAGTAATCATTTTAATAAAACCACTTGCCCCTGGAGCCATTCCTTCTTTCTGTTCACTCCATTGTCCTTGATCTGGACATTGCATCTGCTTCATGCCTGCCCCGGGCAGTGCAGAACCCGGACCAAAAAAGTAAAACCAACCTACTCCCGCACGACTGCATAACTCATGGTTTCCACGAGCAAACACCCACGGTGCAGTCGGCAACAACTCTTTAGCAGATTCAAAAAAGTCATATTGCCAGTTTGACCAGATATCAGGACGCGGACTACCTTGTGAATTCTGGCTGGCATAAGAGGAGGTATAAGAACACGCCGGATCAGCTAAGCTATCACCCGCATCATAGGCATAAATACTTTTGTTCGGATCACTGTTTTCAAGTATAGGCCCTGAGGTTCCCCGGTAATTAGAGTCTCCCATATGCAGAATCAAGTCCTTTTGTAGAACACTGGCATTGCTTGTCAAAGTATCAAACTCTGGCGATGTTTGTATTCCACTACAATCCTTACAGCCGGAATCTCCAAACACCTGAACTGTTTGCGCAGAAAGCGTGACACTTTGAATAACAAGGCCATTGACTGAATCGCTATAAGTGATTCCCTCTGCCATGATCGCTTCACAGACAGTAACCTTAAAATTTGTTTCACTGGCGACAGGTAAGACAGGATTCAATGGTCGTAAACGGGTCACCATCACTGAACCATCGCTGCCTTTGAATGCAGGACAACTCGCATTCAGTCCATCTATCACCACACGCGCATAAATAATCGTTTGCCCTTGAGTTCCAGGCGCCAACATACTAAACGCGTAACTGGCAACTGGGGCAGTGACTAGGGAGTGGTTAGTGCATGCGGCTAATAATGCCAATAGAAATACAACGGAACAACGGGAATACTTAGCAGATTTTTTCAGTAACTTTAACACCCTGACTCCTTGATCTATAAGTTTGTCAAACGGAAGAAAACAGCAGCAAAAACAGTATCTGATTTGAGTCAATCAATACTGGACTCAATCTCAAAATATAAGCCTATCAGGCTTTTCTATGAAATACCAACCCATTAAACCGGTAGGAATATCAGCTTTGTATTGCCTGAAAAACATGATGTATAAGAATTCATCACAAAGCACATCAGAATGGACACCCAATGAGCAAGAACTAACCTTGATTACAACACCAGTAGTGTTTCACCACCTTGTTTTGATATAAAAACTCCAAACCCATTTGATTGCAATTGAGCAGATTCTTTAATATAGAAGAACACCAACCAGTTAATAGAGTTTTCTTCGATCACCATCTGATAACCCGAAATATCAATATTCTGCTTTCTGGATTCGTCCTTTGCCAACTGGATGGCGAGCTCTTTTGTTACGGCTGATTCTGAAAAGTTCAACGTTTTAAAACCATAAAAATAAAAAGATAAAAACAGCATAAATGCTGCTGTGGCACCAATAATGTCAATACAGATATTTCTCATATTTTTTCATTAAAGTTTAATGACTATTCAATTGGAAATTTGTTGATTTAATGTCCATAAATCAATGATGCAAATCCTTTGCTGATGCAGCTATTGCTCCACCGACAAATAGTGTGGCATTTTGTGCCATAAACCCTGTCATTATTGAATTCAAACCCATTTCCAAGAGACGAACTCTCTCATAAATAAGGAAGCCATTGATGCTGAAAAATAAAAAAGCGGCCTTTACCTGCTAAGGCCGCCAAGGCTCCCTACCCCTATTTAACGGTTATCGGTAAAATCTAACCGCACACTCACAAAACCTGAGTTTACAGGATCAATAGAGCCTGTACAATAGAACCTTTTTTATCCCAGTAAAAACAGGAATGATACACCCTCAACACAGAGCGTAAATGAGGGTGCATGCCGAACAAACAAATAATAGCGGACATTATAAAAACCCAGAGAAAGAACAAAGGACTATCTCAGGACAAGATTGCTGCCAAAGCGAATCTGTCTACTCGATACTACCGTTCGGTCGAATTGGGTGAAAAAATGCCTTCTATTACCACGGCCTTCAAGATCTCGAAAGCCTTAAACATGCACTACACCGATATCCTTGAACCGGCCTGGGAGTATTGGCTCAAAAACAAAGAAAATGATGAACTGTAATAACCCTTTCCTATAAGAACGACCTTTTGATTCACATCTGAATCTGATGATATATGGACACCCATGCCAGATGATATATGGACACCCATGCCAAGTGCTATTGCATTTGATCGCTCATGATGTCAACATAACTACATTCAAGGATGAATACGCCACTGGAGCACGGAATGACCCAAGCACGCAAAACCATTATTTCTCTCGATGACACCCCTTATTACCATTGCATGTCACGTTGTGTGAGACGAGCCTTTCTCTGTGGTGCTGATGCTTACTCTGGTATTAATTATGAACATCGTCGTCAATGGCTTGAAAACAAACTTCACCAAGTCGCCAGTGTATTTGCCATTAAGCTCTGCGCCTATGCGGTAATGAGCAACCACTATCATGTTGTCTTACATGTGCGTAATGATATCGCTCAAGGTTGGTCTATCAAAGAAGTTGCAGAACGTTGGCATTCCCTGTTTCAGGAAATCTTCTATCACATAAATTGCTCTCAAATTCTGTTTTAACCGACAGTGAATTAACCCTGCTAACAAAAGACATACAGCTTTGGCGATCTCGCATGTGTGACATTTCATGGTTTATGCGCATTGTGAATGAAAGTATTGCAAGGCAAGCAAATCAGGAAGATCAATGCTCTGGTCGTTTCTGGGAAGGACGTTTTAAAAGCCAGGCTTTGTTAGATGAAAAAGCCTTACTCTCTTGCATGGCTTACGTTGATTTAAATCCAATTCGTGCAGCCATCGCAACTACACCAGAAACCTCAGAATTTACCAGCATTCATGCGCGGATTGTAGCCAATCAAACCAAAAAAACCTTACCTAATACACTGGAAACATTTACCGGTAAAAATTCGGAAAAAATCGGCCTGCCCTTTCAACTATTGGACTATTTGAACTTAGTCGATTGGACAGGCCGTATTATTCGTGAGGATAAATGTGGATCAATAGATTCTGAATTGCCACCTATATTGCAAAGGCTTGCACTCAGTTCGAACTCTTGGGCAATTCTGACCTCACACTTTGAATCTCAATTTAGTCATTGGGTAGGTTCTGAAGACATCGTCAGAAAAACCTACGACAACAAAGGCTATCAGCGAACTCCGTCGACAAAAAATTTTAAAACCCTCTTCGGCTAGCTAACCCAGCCTATATAGAAACAATGATCACTTCAATGTGAGGTGAATGCTCGTCTGTAGATCCAACTTTTTATAACTATAGATCAAGAGCCTTAAGCTTATCAGATTCCGATAATCATCAAAAAACTCATCCTTGTTTCTTAGTAAAACAGTCTGAGCTAATCTCATAACCTACAGTTCTAGAAGACGCACCGTCCTTGGCACACCTAATTCTAATTCGTTACCCATCCATCTCTTAACGTGGGTGTCTCAGTTATATCCAGTTATCAATCTCCAGTTATCAATCTCCAGTTATCAATCTCCAGTTATCAATCCTGTCCTTCAAAAAATGCCATCCCTGGCACATCCTACTCTATTGAGTTGACACCACTCTCATAGCATGGATGGTCCTAGTTACCTTCTACTAGAAGATGCACCATCCTTGGCGCACCTAATTCTATTTCGTTGATTCCCACTTCTTATCGTGGGTGTCCTAGCTAGTCTCAACTAGTGCTGACGGGATACATCGAGCACTGGTTACTCTTATTTAAGTTAACTTGTCTCTACAATATAAATAGTAGCAAGGCGTTCTTCAATAAACGCAGTAATGCACCAAACAGAATCCACATTCTCAATGGCTATTGGTGTTTCATCTTCAATTTCTTTTAAAAAATTTTCTTTCGAACCACTTAAAGCACCTATCGATATCAAGTCCAAACTCATAGACCAAGACTTTATTGACTCAACAAGAGAGTTTGATGAGTATTGTGATATAAAAGTGCCTTCATCCCACTCAAGAAAAAATGTGTATTTTTTTTGCATATTATTGTTTTTTAGTTTTTGCACTATGATGTTCTCCAGTAAAGTCCATTTCTGCTTTAGCTTTATTCATAGACCTTTTAGCTTTCGCAACTTCTTTTTTATGCCCTTTACCCCTAACCTGCTGACTTTTTAAGGTTTCATATTTTTCTTTTTCTTCATTATATCTTTTAGCAGCAACTTCTCGTTTTTTTTGATTAGCATGTTTAGCATTTTTCCCTCCCCCTTTCCTTTTTGAGCTTTTCTTACTCTCATCATCGGGATCCTCATCCCCACCACCAGGAGATCCTCCAGTGGCAAAACCACTCTCTCCTATAAAGAGGTCATCCTCACCTGACTCCTCCTCTGAACTTTTATAGATAATACAATTACATGCACCCGAAGACCCAGATAACCAGTCCCCCATAAATCCAGAATTTTGCTGAGTTACACCAGCACCTGCACCTGCGGCAGCACCTTGACTAAAAATTCTCGCTAATATCCCCATTCTCCCATCAGGGTCCACGTAACGATAAGGATTGTTATAAGCATACGCATAACGATTAAAAAAGAATGGATTACTTTCAGAAGCCAATGGTCCCACCGGATCAGTACTAGTAAACCGCCCAATCATCGGGTCATAATAACGCGCACCGAAATAAGTCAACCCTGTGTCTTTATCAAACTGCTTACCCGTAAAAGACGTTTCCTCACTGGTATCACTGCCTTGAATTTGCGCGCCAAAGGGTTGGTATTGCTTACGCCAGATTAAGTCACCATTTTCATCCGATGCTGCAACAATGGAACCCAGACCATCTGAATGGAAATAGGTAGTGGTTCTTTCTGCTAAAACAGTGCCAGCAAACAAGCTGGTCAGCATGGATAAAGCAAGCGCAAAAATTTTCATGTTAGTTAATCTCATTATTATTTCCTTCTATCGAACCCAGATAGTCCAAGCAAAGTCATCATTAGATTGTGTTCTCCTAACCCCACCGTAACTAGCACCACTTAAGCGGTTTAGCCTTTCTGGGTTGTTTGGCGCAAATCCCCATGTGTACAAACCAGGATGAACATCAAACATTAACGCATCATTCCATTGTGGGATGGTAATTAAGTTTCCGTCAGGTCGCGGATCGCCACTGCCATAACTATTGAGTCGATTACGATAAATATAATATAAATTGCCCGTTTTCAGACCAGTTAATCCTGTCAATGGAATATCCCCTGTGCTGTATTGAAAATCCACATAATCAATGTCAGTGGGTTTCAGGTCTTGACCAAAGCCCGTTTGAGTATGCGCGGGAATTTCATTGCTATTGAACACAAAACCCTGTTTTGTGGTCAGCGTTGGGTTATAAGCCGCTTGAATACCCTGATTCCAATCATTAGTACGACTGGTTTCGTATTGCGCAACCACCATCGTCCAGCCGCCGCCATCGGTGGTCATGTCGCAATAGGCTTGAAATGCCGATAAACCATCATTTCGCAACAGCCAATAGACACCTGTCATTGCTAAGGGGCTGGCGTCTAATATTGCTTTACACGAAGTCGCTGGATTCTCTTGAGTTAAGCCATCGCCAACCGGCGTTGTAGCCACTGGCGTACCGATAACTTCCACTTCGGCAAGGCTTAAGGGTCCATTGCCCTGCAACTGCACACGGACATATCTACCTATTGCCCCCGCAAATGGAATCGACACATTCATTCCGTTTAAAGTACCTGCATGAAAGCGGCTCTCTATGGACACATCACTGAGCAGTTCATCGAGACTTCTATCACCAAAGGGTGTGTCGCTTACAAGCACATAGAAATTGGATAGCCTATCGGCACAACAATCAGTTCTATTGTGCACAATAACGCTTTCTATTGACGCATTGGACTCCAAATCAACTTGCCACCATGGCTGAGTTGAATTGTTAGTATGTGTAACAGAACCTTGTGCCCACACGCCGTTAGTGTTGCCATCAACCGCTCGATTCGCTGCTCCAGCAGCATATGTTGAGCTTTGCTCTGCTGGCTTTCCTTGCGCCAAGCTAGCTAAGCCTAGAAAGATTTCATCATAGGAAGATTGCGATCCAAATTGACTGACTAAACGCACATAAAAGAGCGAATGGCTTCTTGCAATATCAACCACCGCTTGTGTCTGTGAACCAGCAACCGATACTTCTGCAATATCGGATAAACCTCGCTGCGTGCCAATTTGGATAAGATAATTATCAGCTTGGACATCTTCCCACTTCAGAGTGACAACACCACTTTGCAACTTCTCACCCTCTAAAGGAGAAAGTATTTGTGCCGCCGCGGATGGTTGATCTGCCAGCACGTTTCCAAAGACCTGAACTTCTGCCAGACTTAGCACACCAGCATCCTGCAGTTGCACTCTGACGTAACGCCCCGTGACATTGCCCAATACAATATCCAGTGACGTTTCATTCAAGCCTTCATGAAAGCTGTTATACACCGTCGAATCGGCTAATAATTCGCTTAAACTACGACTACCAAATGGGGTATCACTCACCAATACATAAAAGTTAGACAGTCTATCTGCGCAACAGTCTGTCCGATTATGCAAACTGATACTGTCAATCGATGAGTGAACACCTAAATCAACTTGCCACCATGACTGGTCGGCGTTGCTTGTATGTGTCACCGAGCCTTCTGTCCATACTCCACTGGTGTTGTCATCAACCGCGCGACTTGCACTACCCGCCGCATAGGTAGAGCTTTGGTTGGCAGGTTTCCCTTCCGCAAGGTTGACTAAATTAGAGCTACCCAAGGCATACAGTGAAATTTCGTCATAGAGAGATTGATCATCAAATTGACTAATCAAACGAACATAGATGAGCGAATTGTCACCTGGCAAGTTCAGCACTGCCTCCGTCTGTGAACCAGACACTGTCATTTCAGTAATATCCGATAGTCCGCTTTGTGAACCCACTTGAATCAAATAACTATCTGCTTGCACATCTTCCCAACGCAAGGTCAGAACATCGCTTTGCAGTGTTTCACCCTCTGCTGGCGATAAAATTTGTGCGGGTTGAGGTAGAACAAGCTGTTCACCTGGCTGATGCCCTGTATTTTGATTGTCGTGGCGGAATTTTGGCCAAGGTGTATCAGCCAAACCTTGTGAATCCGTGATGAATGCCGAAACAACAATTATCGCTTCGCTCGTGGCTGGATCTGTCTCAACACTGCTTAGATAAAGCGTGCCATCTTCGTCTATGGCATAGCTATTACTGGTCTGTATGCCAATATCTAACAACCCAAAGCTATATGCAGAACTTAAAGGCGCTTGCCACACCTCACTACCAGAAGCATCGCATGCCTTTAATGCTACAGAATTACCTATTCTTTCTGTCACAAAGCCATAGATAGAGCCATTTTTACCGATAAAACCCAACTGATCAATATCGCAATCCAGCACTTCCGCTGCGCCGGTCTGTGTATCCAGTTTAGCCAACTTGGCATTTAAATAACCCAATATATCTACATCGTTGCTGGCAGTAAAATACAGCGTATCATCATCTCCGATTAATAAATTCTTATTACCATTTCTCACATTAGAACCACCAAAATCTTGGTAAGGGTGAGAAAAAACCGTTGAACCATCCTCTGTATTGATTTTCTTAATTTCAGCTCCATCACTAAAAAACAGGAACCCATCACGGTCTATTGAGAACGTGTTTGTCTGAGCTGCTCCCGCAGTCCAATTCAATGTTCCACTAGCGTTGAATGACGTAAATGAATAATCATCGGTAGGAATCGTATAAATCGTGTTATCAGGGCCAATTAAATGATCGCTAATCCAAAAGACACTAGGAGATAATGGCGTCAGGAGTGAACCATTTTCATCAAAGGTAATGAATGAAGGAAAATTGGGTTCATATTGATTACTGGTCGACACAACAAATAATGATGCATCGCTATTCATCGACGGTCCGCTGAAAATACAGCCTCCTCGTAGCGAGACGTTCGCTGGCACAGGGTAATTTGCAAATTCAGTTTGGTCACCTTCTTCATTGACAGACACTAAGCTACAACCGTTTCCATAGTAAGCCAGTCCATCTTGAGCGATGCTTGGAGAACTCGCTAAAGGAACACTCGTTCTTGCTTTCACAGAACCACTTCGACTAAGAATATCGCCAGAACCGGTATATAAATAGCCCTTATTTCCAAGAGCCATACCTTGTACTTCACTAATGTCTTTTTTATCAGTCAGCCTGATCTTTCTTGTCCACAGTAATTCGCCTAACTCTGGTACAGCACTTGCATCATTCAAGTCAGTGCCCGCTATCGCTTCCTGACGATTACTAAAACCATCGTTATCGTAGTCAGCCAACGCTTCACCGCCATCGCTCTGCAGATCAGTACCTAAAATCAATTCAACTTCATCATAAAGACCATCATGGTCACTATCGAGGAAATCACCAATTCCGTTGCCATTTTCGTCAACGCTTTGGGTTGGATCATTGGGAAAGGCATCTGAATTATCACCCACACCATCACCATCGGAGTCAACCGTCTCAGTTGGGTCATTTGGGAAAGCATCAGCATTATTACCTACCCCATCATTATCAGTGTCTGCAGATTCGTTGGGGTCATTAGGAAAAGAATCTGCATTATCGCCAACTCCATCAGCATCGGTATCCGTTGTTTCGTTCGGGTCAAATGGAAAAGCATCCGCATTATTACCCACGCCATCATTATCTGAGTCTCTGGTCTCAGACTGGTTATTGGGGAAAGCATCGGCATTATCGCCTACGCCATCACCGTCGGTATCGACCGTTTCATTGGCATCGTTCGGAAACGCGTCTGCGTTGTCGCCCACACCGTCACCATCTGAATCGGTTGTTTCCGTAGGGTCGTTCGGAAAGGCATCGGCATTGTCACCGACGCCATCAGAATCTGTATCTTTTGACTCAGTTGGGTCATTTGGAAAAGTATCTAAGACGTCAGGAACTCCATCACCATCCACATCCGATTCTAAACCCGTTCTAGTTGGGTCATTGGGGAAAACGTCTACATTGTCATTAGCGCCATCACCATCAGTATCAATCTCATAAGGGTCTGTTTTCAGAACATTAATTTCTTCACGATCTTCAACTCCATCGCCGTCTGTATCAACAGCCCCATCAGATGGGTCATTGATCGCATTGCCAATGTTTTTTTCATGGCAATCGCTTAATTGATCACCATCAGTATCTTGCTCATCCGTGTCATCTGACTTAGCGATTTGAGTGGATTCAATACGGATGTAATCCGTTGTCATGCACTTACTTCTGTCGTATTCAAAAACCAATGTTTCAGCTTGATTGTAAAAATTGAATTTTCGATCTCGCGCTCTCGCACCGATTTCTGCAACCTGCATGCCACCCGCATCATAAAGATACTGTTTATCTCCTGCACGCAACAAACGGGAATTGGCGTCATATTGAAAATTAGTCTCTTCTAATGTGAACTCACTGAAAAGTGGGAAACTAAAGACTCTTTTTTTGCGTTGACTGATATTGCCAAGTTTGTCATAGCTATATCGATAGGATACATCCGACACTTGGGTGCTACCCGCTGGGAAAAACTCACTCAAATTACCATTACTCGCGGCATCATAAAGATAGGTTTCCACCTGGCCATTGAGAGTGCGGGTTTTAAAGTCCATCGGTCGACCATCTGAATAGTCATACTCAAGCTCTCCCCAAGGGCCCGTTGCTTTGCGCAATCGATAGACAGCATCATAGCCATCAATTGGGATCGACACATTTCTAGCGCTATCCAAGGCATCATTAATCGATCGGACGTTGCCCACTGAATCATAGCTATAACTAAGATCTACTAAATTATTAACACTGATATTTTTAACAAACAGCCTTTTGTCCAAGTCAATTTCGACGACTTTGTTATTCCCTAAGGTATAACTTTTTAAATGACTGCTAGGAAAATATTCAACATTACTAGCAAAAATCCCTGCCTTTTTTTGTCTACCAAGAACGTCTGGAGCAAAATCAGTGACTAAGCCTGAAGGGTATTCCAAACTTGAAACAACATCCCTGTCGTTATAAGTATACCTGTGTGAAAAGCTTTCATTGTAGGGAGAACCAATATCTAACTGCTCCCGAATTAAATTGTCATTGACATCATATTCATAGGTTTTTTCAACGATGCCATTAATTGTCTTCACCGCATTACTATTGGCATCATATTCATAGCTTAAGTCTGGGGTTGCATTGCTGGATTCAATGGTTTTAAGCCGATACAGGCTGTCATAGACATATGAATTAGTAATATTAGAGCCAGTGGAACTCGATGATGTCATGTAACCAGCATCGTCATAACTATACTCTTTATCCGGAGTTTCAAAGTTATCTTCTTTGATAAGTTGAAATTTATCATTGTATTCATAGAACCGAGTAAAGCCGCTTAAACCGCCATTTTTGAAGTCACCATGAAATAGCTCAACTACGTTGCCCAATACGTCTCGTGTATATTTTGTGCCAACGCCATCATCACCATTGCGAAGTTCTTGAGTTATGTCACCGTATTGCAGTGTCGAGCCGATGTCATCATAAAGACGGTCAATGGTATTGCCTAATTCATCTGTGCTTCTAATTGCAACATTTTGGGTATATGCCATGGTGGAAAAGGTGCCATCGCTATTGGTGCGCTTGGTCTGCCTGTTCAATGCATCATATTCATAACTAATCCCATCTTCAGAACTTGGAAGAGATTCAAATATGACTCTCCCTAGTAAGTCATAACGGGTTTTTAATATTTTATTGACCGAATCATTACCTTTTAAAGTAATAATGACTCGCCCGAAACCATCTAAATAATCAATGCGTTTATAGACACCTCGAGTGATAGTGCGAGTGGCACAAGTACTACAGTTTGCATCTCCGCCAGCGTTCGCATTTGAATAGTTAACGGTCACATCGGCATTTAAAGGGAAATCAATTGCAGTGATTCTGTCAAAAAGGTCATAGCTGTATCGTGTTTCATTTCCATTAGGATTGATGATACTTGCTATCGTTCCGGATGGATTAACTACTCTAGTTACATTGTTTTCAGTAGCAACAGGTAATATATGACTAGAAGGAGATCCTGTAGATGTTTTAAGTCCATTTTTCTGAGCTGTTGTTACACCACGAGAGTAGCTATCATATTGTGTAATAACACCATTTGCGTCTTTAACTGTCGCTAACTCACCATTGGAATGATAAGTGTACTCTGTTGTTATTCCTAAATCGGTTATTTGCGTTAAGTTACCCGTTTCAAGGTCATAATCACTGATAGTCGTAGCAACATCTCCAGCACCTTCAAACTTAATGGTCTTTTTCGTCGGTAATCCAATAATCCATTTTTCAAGGTTGTTGGCATATTCATACTCAATGATCGTGTCAGCTTTGCCTGATGTATTACCACTTTCACGAATACGAGTTGGATTGCCAAACTCGTCATAGGCTTCGTAACTTGTTAGTCCATAATTAGTGCCATTCCATTGTAAGTCATATGACACATGTTCACTTAATAACAATGGGGCACTGGTTTGGTCATCGGAGATTCGAGTAGCTACTAAATTAAAACTGAAGAAAGCTCGTGTATATTTTTCATCGGAAATTTCTCTTAGTCCCCAATTATAGGTTCTTGCCTCGATGAGAATATTATCCGTTCCATAGACTTCTTTTCTTATTAAATTACCAACTAATGCTTGTTCAAAAAATGCAAACTTTTTATCATTATTTACTGGTGATGTAGGCACATCATAAGTTGAAACATGATTGCCAATATGTCGATATACCTCGGTTCCGTAAGGTGATCTAACCGTTGTCACGTCAAGCGCTAAGCGTTCATTCAGTACATAAGTACCTGTTTCATCAGTTACTTTATCTGTACCTGGATACGTCTCATCACTGCGAGGGGCAAATTGATAGGTCCATGTAGCACTGCTGTTTGTGATTGGATCTGTCACCGTTTTTGACTCGATGACATGGTGTTTAATATTGTCCAAATTTTGAGTGAAGCCGACTGCCTGATAGGTATAATCAACTTCACCACCATCAGGGTAGGTTATTTTTTGAATGGATGCTGCACCTGGAGACGCGTTCAAATAGGGATCAAGGTCTGGATTGCTTGGATCAGGAAAACCAACGTAATCATTTGGAAAGTAAGCATATTTCCATGTTTTCCCATCAGGGCGAGTGACCTGAGTCAGGTAAAAGTCCGAAGCGCCATTAGGGTGATCAAACAACTCAACACTGTATTGCCAAATTTTTTCACCATAGGTTATCGACTCAAGATATTTTTTGGTAACTAATTCCGTTTTATATTGAAATGTCAGAACCGGTTGTTCTGAACCTCCATTAGCAGTACTTTCTTCAGACTCTTCTTTTCTGTAGATCTCAAGAGGCAAACCTTGCGAGTCATATTCAATTCGAATCCAGTTACCATGAACATCTTCAATTCGGTAGACCCTTGAATAGGCTCCAATGATCTTATGTTCATATCGCGTACCATCTGGTGTGATGATGACATTATCAACAACTGAAAATGGATCATCAGAACATTTTGCACGCAAATTGTTTTTAGATATTAGACCCTCAACACCCGCTATAGAACTTCTTACTAACAGGTCTTGGCTCCCACTGTTCATTTCAACGGAAACATTATTCGTTGTATATTCGTCAAAGTCATTATCTTCGAGACAGACTGTTAAATCTCGACCAGAAATTCGCCCAAAATGAAACTTCCAACCAGCTCCTAAAGCCTCACCCGGCAAATTTAAAAGTGATCGTCGGCTACTGGTATAGGAACGGTTAATCACAATGTCAAGACCACCGTTGCCCGGGATAACAATATCAGCATTAGACAGTTGAACAATCCCAGAAAAAGGGTCAACACTTTCATTAGGCACTATCGAATCTTGAGTTTGAAATGGGTTGAGCCCCGTTTCTTCATAGAAATCAAGATTTTGTGCCTGAGTTGACACAATACAAAACAGACAGAATAACAGCACAGCAATGTGCAAGCAGAATTTTGACGTCATTTTTTCTTTCATTTTACTCTTTCAAAGGTTCGTTCTTGGATTTCAGCGCCTTATTTATTATGCGAGACAGATGATGTTTTGATATGCATGCTATTCGTCGCTTGCGACACTCTAGCTTTGCTATTGCTGATGGGAGTTATCAATTTACTGTCTGACGGCTTCACATCAGATTGAGCGATATCTCCTGAATGAGAAGAAAGACGAATGCCTAACACCAATATAGCTAACGCAATCAGCATTGCTCCTAAGCCTATTTTTTTCTTGTTCACTAGATACCCTCTAAAATAGTTTTTTACAGGCCTATAAAACCCACAAATCAAGTCAGACAGTTATTTAACATCTCCACTTTCCTCTGGGTTCAAACACATTGGCCCAAGTATTTTGTAGGGCAAACAACAATACCCGCCATAAAAAAAATGCAGTCTATGAGACAAAAAAAGTGATGGCAAATACTTTTTGAAATTTCATTTTGAAACTTCAAAGATGCAAAGGTCACAAGTCAATTTCATTGTGAAATACACCCTAAGATATTGATTTAGAATCAATTTTCAAAAAAACAAAAACCACTACACATTTTGACAATATGTAACAAATCCTGAGTTGGAATAATGTTTTAATTGAATATGCATGCAATAAGCCGTTGAGTATTATCAAACATCCACCTATAGTCCTGAAACTGAATAAAGATCCACACTTTATAGCTCAATAGAAATATAAAAACTCAAGGGCAAAGTCCGCCCTGTCGTCGTGGACGAAACAATAGATATCTGCAAAATATGATTTACATCGCCCTCAGCATTATTGGTTTTATTGGCAAATCATTTCTATTCAAACAACTACTTGCCATCTACAACAAAAGCCAGTTGCATCAATTGATGTGCGCGCTGTTTTGTTTGTTAATCAGCGGGGCTCTGTTTGAATTATCACTGTATTATTTTGCTGATAATATAGATTCTCCATTAGCCAACAAGTGTTTGATCGGTTTTTATTTCTGCCTGTTTTATATTGCAGGCCTACTACCATTGATAGCTTTAGCAACCAGCAATACACAAATCCCTCATTGGTTACTCTATACCTTTTTGTCTGTTATTGGCGCTGTGACAGTTTTGTTATTATTCAGCCGCAGTATCATTGCGGATATTGAATTTGTCGCATCAACCGCTTCAATCACTCGGGTTGCTGGACCTTATTATTTTATTTTTCAGACAGTCGTCGTCCTTTGTCTTTTATCCACATTGTTGATTCTCATAAAAAGATCTTTCGCATCCAACTATTTTGTTCGCGTTCGTTCCAGAAATTTATGCATTGCCTTTATTCCTGTCTTTTCTTTCAGCGTTTTTATTGTTGCAGCCATGGCTATGGG
>JBOEHE010000027.1:0-105706 GCA_050633785.1 Arenicella sp. | reverse complement strand
GACCTGATCAATTCGCCAATTTTAGGTAAAGGCATTCATTCAATTGTTTTCGAAGGGGCAGATGCTCAAAGCACTCTGGACACAATGGCTGAAGAGGTTCGCGAGATCATGGATATAGCGGGCTACTATAACTTTCAACACAATCCCAAGTAGCATATGAATATCAAAAAAAACAATAAAAAGACGTTAATAACAGCAACCTTGATTAGCTTGATGACGGTTAGCCCCATAGTGCACTCAACGTGTGTAAAAAAGCTAAGCGATCGAGGTTCAAATTCTTTGATTAAAAAAAATAATGCTATTGTCATCGATGAAAAACAAAAAAAAATGTGGCTGAACTGCCGCTTAGCTTCGGCCATTGAAACCATCTGTGACAGCGATGACACAAAACTATCCTGGTATGATCTTGAGATAGAACTCGGCAAAATTCCTGCTCAGGGCTTGCATGGTTTTTCTGATTGGCGATTGCCAACAATAAAAGAAATTTTGTCAGTGGTAGATAAGGATTGCTATGTTGTCGATATTTTTGAGAGACGCTTTCCAACATTACCCGCATCCTATTATTGGACTGATAAACCTTATGTCCTGAATTCAACCATTGGATTTGATGTAAGAAACAATCATGCTTATACAGTATTAGGCTACTATCCCCATATGCAAAGGTACGTTCATTTAGTCAGAGATTTATAGACTTATAACAGCAAAGTGTTGAATAATTTCAATAAGTCATAGTTAAAATAGTCATCATTCGAGTAAACTATGGTTTATCAGCTTATTACTGGATTATTTGGTGACAACACACATGAAAGAAGGCATACCGAATCTCTACACATTAATGCGACAGGACATTATAGAGGGCAACTTACAAGCCGGTCTGAAATTGAAGCCTTCAGAACTTAAGTCGCACTACGATGTCAGCATCAACACACTGCGTGAAGCCTTAACACGATTATCATCTGATGGTTTCGTCGAATCGGAAGATCAAAAAGGTTTTCGGGTCGCCAGTATTTCGTTAAAAAACCTGGAAGATCTCAAACAAATGCGCGTGTTGCTGGAAATTGAAGGAATCAAACAGTCCATTGCCAACAATTCCGTTGAATGGGAAGCCGGTATCGTTGCAGCTCACTATAAGTTGACTCAAATTGAGAATGCCATGGAAGTTGATGAAAAAGCCAACTTCAAACTATGGTGCCAATACGATTACGAATTTCACAGGGCTTTGATGGGTGCATGCAATAATAAATTAATCATCGATATGCATAAAACGGTATTCGATCAGTTTCGGCGGTACTTTCTGATCAATAATAAAGTCAATGGATTCGACAAAAAGCAAATCAGTGGTGATCATAAGAAACTGTGTGATTTAGTACTAAAAAAGGAAACAGAGTTATGCATCAAAGTATTGAATCAACACATAAATGTTATTACTGAAAACAATAGAAGTGTATTAAGTTGATATACTGAAGTGGGTATAAAGGTAGCTACTGACTGAACATAAGCAGTAGCTATCTTATTATCAACAATGTAAAACAGAAATCAGTACACGAGTACCTCTCTAGAAATAAGTTCTACCGAAGATACTCTCCATCCACAAAACGCAAAATATTCAACGGGTTACTATTTTGCAGTTCCAAGGGCAATAATTCATCGGGAATATTCTGATATGAGACTGGACGAACCCAACGGTCAATTGCCCTGCCACCAACTGAAGTTGGTGCAAACGTGGCCGCAGGGTAAGGCCCTCCATGCTGCATAGCCTGAGCAACCTCAACACCTGTCGGCCAACCATTCATCAGTATACGACCGACTTTGTCTCGCAAACCGGAAACCAGCTCACTGGCTGCAGTATAATCGTCAGGCTCGGCGTGAATTGTGGCCGTCAGATGCCCATACATTCGGTCAATAATGCTCTTCATTTGCACAAACGAATCACACTCTATCAATAAATTAAAAGGTCCAAACACTTCATGCTCTAGTTCGTGGTTCTCAATCCAGGTCTGTGCGTTGACACACGCAACCATCGGTTGTGCCTGATTCACGCCAGCTTCTGGCCCCATAGCTAAGACGTCAACGCCGATTGCTGATGAACGTTGTTTCGCCTGCTTTTCATAAGATTGTGCTATTGAGGGAGACAGCATGGTCTGTGGTTCCACATTGGCTAATAGCGACGATACTTTCGCCTTCAATTTATCCAAACCCGGCCCCTTAACAGCCACCAACAACCCAGGGTTTGTGCAAAATTGCCCACAGCCCATATTCATAGAAGCGATAAACTCTGCTGCGATCTTTTCTATATTAACCTCCAATGCATTAGGCATCAGGAAAACCGGATTGGTAGAACCCAACTCACCATAAAATGGAATCGGTTCTGGACGGGCTTTACACAAATCAAACAAAGCACGCCCACCACCAATAGAACCAGTGAAACCCACCGCCTTAATAGTTGGATGCTGCACTAAATCAACGCCAATACGAGAAATATCACTGGAAATAATAGAGAAAACACCAGGGTGTATGCCACAGGACTTAATCGCTGCATTAATAGCTTCAGCTACCAGAATTCCAGTCCCAGGATGAGACCCATGCGCTTTCACAATCACAGGGCACCCTGCTGCCAGCGCCGATGCAGTATCACCACCCGCTGTTGAAAATGCCAAAGGAAAATTAGATGCACCAAAAACCGCAACCGGTCCCAATGGAACAACGGTCAAGCGCAAATCAGGTTTGGGAATGGGCTCTCTTTTCGGCTGCGCGGTATCAATAACTGCTCGTACCCAACTTCCTTCCCGAAGCATGGAAGAAAACATCCGCAATTGACCTGTGGTCCGCCCTGTTTCGCCGACTAGACGAGCTTCAGGCAGCCCAGTTTCCAAGTTAGCTCGTTCTACGATTGCCTCCAACCGAAGTTCTATCTCACTCGCGATGGAATCCAAAAAATCCGCACGATCTTCAGGCCTTGTCCGACTGTAACTGACAAAAGCCTGTTTCGCTGCTTTTGCTGCACGTTCAACATCGTGCGATGAATTATTCGCAAATGTCCCTGGCAACGCTTCTCCAGTGATAGCATTTATGCCTTGAAAGCCGCTGTCAGTACAAACCGCCTCTGTAGCTATGTAACTAATATTATTAAACTTGTTCATGGTTATGTATTCACTTGTTAGTGTTATCTGGCCTAGCGTTAAACACTATGTTTACGAACACTTCGGCCAGTTGATTAAAATCCTTAGTCAAAATAATTCGTTCTTCAGCCTTTTACAGCACCTGCTGTCATACCCGTGATAATCTGCTTAGAGGCAATAAAGGTAAAAATAATGGGCGGAACAGCCAGCAACATCCCAGTCGCCATAATGACACCCCAATCAATATCGTACTCCGTCAATGAATTAACAATTGTCACTGGAACAGTTCTGGTACCTCGATCCAGCAAAGCATTCGCCAGCAAAAACTCGTTCCAGGCAATTCGAAAAGTAAATATAGCGGCGGCAGCTAAACCCGGTTTAATAATGGGTAAAACAACGAGAAAGAAAATTTGTAATGGATTAGCACCATCCATCTTGGCCGCTTCTTCCAACTGAATAGGCACTTGCACAATAAAACTCTGCAATATCCAGATTACAAAGGGCAAATTCATGGCGACATAAACCAGTATGATGCCGGAATAACTACCATCCAGAGCGTACTGAAAGGTCCAAATGCCAAATACTGGTACCAGCAATACTGCCGGGGGAACCATACGCATCATTAGAGTCGTTAATGAAATCGCTCCACGCCCCATAAAACGAAAACGAACGATGGCATAAGCTGCCATACATCCAAGAATCAGGGTAATACCGGTAGATACCAAAGCAATAAACAATGAATTTCCCAACGCTCTGGAAAATGTCGGGTCGCAATACTCGACATGCGAAGGATCATACCAGAGCACATTACACAATACCGTTTCATAATTTCTCAAGGTCGGTGAAAACAAAAAGCTGCTGGTATCACTCATTATCTCAACATTGAGTTTTAATGATGTGGTCAACATCAACATTATTGGCCCCAGTGACATTACGATCAATGCTGCTATCAGGGCATAAAATGCCGGATTTTGGCGCTTTTCAGCGATACTGCTCATAGATCAATCCTCTTCTGCCGCTGCAATGATTTTCTCTTTGCGTGTTTCGGCAATTTTGTTATAAATAAACATAGCCACTGTCAACAGCAGCAAGACTATTAGTAAGATGTTAGACATTGCCGCAGCTACACCAAGTTCGCGAAACTCAGATGCCGTGCGAGCGATGCGCAAAGCAAGGATTTCAGTGGATAAGCCAGGCCCCCCATTGGTCATAACCAAGATCACTTCAAGTACCTTGAATGCATCAATTAAGCGCAGTAATAACGTCACAATTAACACCGGCATCATTAAAGGAATTTTGATGTGTATAATTTGTTGCCAGCCTGTAGCACCATCGATGCGTGCTGCTTCCAATGCAGATTTAGGTAGAGACTGTAAGGCTGCAAGCGCTAGAATAAAAATAAAGGGGGTCCACTGCCAAACATCCGCAATAATGATGGAAACAAGCGACCAGGTGGAATCAGATAGCCAGGGAATGGGCTCCAGTCCCCACTCTTTCAAAGTTCGATTTAACACTCCTACCGTTGGGTGATACATATAGCGCCACATCAAGCCAACAACGATGGGAGCAATCATCATGGGTAGTATAAAAATGGTTCTCAACAAAGACATTCCCCGGATATTACGGTCGAGCAATAAGGCCAGGCCAACACCCACCAACATTTCCAGAACAACCACGATTGAGGCAAATTTGATCGTCACCCAGAATGACTCTCTAAACGCCTCATCAACAAACAGGTTTTTGTAGTTACGTAGGCCAACCCAATCAGCTTCACTGATCAATTGACTTGGGTTCCAGTCTAGAAAACTGGCGTAGACCATATACCCTATAGGATAAAGCAACCCAAATATGAGGACGATTCCTGCTGGCGCAAGAAACAGATAGGGCGTCATTTTATTAAGTTTTGCGGACTTCATTAGTGCTTTCCTGAAGAAAATACGTTATCTTTAATTTGGCTCTCTTGGCGAGAGACTGTTTTATTGGTTGATATCTATCGATGTAATTCAATTGTTTGCTGTGTGTAATAGCATCAATTTAAGCCCTTAGGACAAATACATTAATGTTGAGTTTTAAAGAAGATGATGGACGAGTCAGCCCTGTTCAGTGGCCGACCCGCCTACTTATCGAACGACTCCCCTACTTGACACCACATCTTGTTGGGAGACGTACTTCATGGTTTATTGCCAGGTATAATATCCGGCATCAGTCATAATCTTCTTGGCACGCTCGGCAACTCCGTCAAGAGAGCTTTGAATATCCGCATTTTCAGTCAACACTTTAGACAGTGTTGTTCCTAAATCAGCATTGATCTTGCCCCAGACAGGAATAACCGGACGCCAGTCAGGATCGGCATATTTCAATGCCTCACCAAACGTTTTCATATGAGGAAACTTGGCATTCACTTCTGGATCATTATGCGTTGAATAACGCGAAGGGTTGCCACCTTGCAAAGCGACCAACTTGTCACCTTTTTTCGACGTCAGCCACTGCATCAACAAAAATGCCGCTTCTTTATTTTTTGCATTCTTAGGAATACCAATGCCAAAACCGCCTGTTTGCGAACCTCTGCGCACTCCCATTGGATGCGGCGCCCAACCCACTTTGCCAATCACTTTAGATCTTTGTGGATCGTTTACCTGACCAGCGAATACTGTTGAATCCAAAAACATCGCAGATTTGCCTTGCAGGAAAGAAGCTCCAGCTTCCGCAAAGCCGAATGTCTGAGCACCTTCTGTGCCGCAATCCACAATTTTCTTGAGCGCTTTAGCTGCCTCAACGCCTGCGGCATTGTTGACAATTGGGTTCCAATTGTCGTCAAAAATACGACCACCCAACGGTGCGAGATGCAACAAAAAAGCATGGCTAGCATGGTGCCCCGAAGCCGCACGTGATGCCAAACCGCCCATACCTGGCTCAAGCTGAGGGATTTTACACGCGATCTCAAGCATCTCTTTGTAGTTCGAAGGTACTTTCAACCCATGCTTCTCAAAAATATCTTTACGATAACCCAGGATGGATGTTTCTGAACCATAAGGTAAACCGAAAAGCGATCCTGTAGCACCTGGAAGATAGCCCTTATCACCTCCGGCTACACCTATATTGCCAACATAACCATCAATCAAATCAGCGGAGTCATAGGATGGGTCTGCCAATTTGGGGTTCATAAAATAACGCGCTAGATTTTCCAGTTGATCCGCATAAACATAATCCGCTTTTGAGAAAACGACATAGGCCAATAAATCATAGTCACCTTTTCTCTTGGTTAACTCCAACGTTTGTTTTTCACGCATCTTCAAATACTGAAGCTGATCAACTTCAACTTTAATACCTGTTTCTTTGGTAAATTCAGGCAAAATTTTCATCACAGCGTTGTAATGGGGATGCGCAGGAAAGTTCACTACTAAGGTTGTGTCCTTATATGCATCATAAGGGCCAGCAACCGCAGTTGTAGCACTGGTTGCTATGGTCATTGCACCCGCTACGATTATCGCAGCTTTAGTAAAGGTGTGTTTTATCGACATACATTCCTCCTAAGAATTGGTATAAAACAATTTAAAACTTAAACCCGCAGAAAATCAGTAAATTGCGAGTTCCGTATTCCGATCAAACAAGTATAAGTCACTTGGATTAACCGAGAATTTTATGGTATCTCCCACCTTTGCAGCATTTGTAGAGTCAACTTCAACAGCGACTCGACTACCGCGAACATCAGAGATAAGAACCGACTGTGAGCCTATGTATTCACAGACTTTGATCGGCAATGCCAGCACATTTTTATTGGTATTTTCGCTGGCAAGGCTTAGTGCTGATGGGCGAATACCCACCGTCACTTCACCGGATTCAGGTAATTGATTCTGTTGTTGAATCTCTGGCAACTCGAATCTGAATCCGTCACCAGAAGCAATTAAACGACTCCCTTCCTGCTGCAGTTCAGCATCCATAAAATTCATGGGCGGCATACCAATGAAACCAGCGACAAACTTATTGCTGGGTTTCTGAAACAACTCTTGCGGCGTGCCGTGCTGTTGTATGTAACCTCCTTGCATCACAACAATCCTGTCACCAAGAGTCATCGCTTCGACCTGATCGTGCGTTACATAAATAATATTCTTTTGAATTTTTTCACGCATTACTGCCAACTCAGCCCTCATCTGTCCTCTGAGTTTGGCATCCAGGTTTGACAAAGGCTCATCCATCAATAAGGTCGATGAATCCCGCACCAACGCTCGACCCATCGCTACTCTCTGGCGTTGCCCACCAGACAATTCCGCTGGTTTACGAGACAGATACTCAGTCAAGCCAAGCATGTTGGCAACATTGGTAATACGCTTGTTAATTTCATCCTTGGGGTACTTAGCCAGACGCAAACCAAATGACATATTCTTAGCAACGTTCATATGTGGATACAAAGCGTAGTCTTGAAAGACCATAGCAATATCTCTATCGATGGGTTCTAAATGACTAATATCTCTGTTATCCATCAGAATCTGGCCGTCAGAAACACTTTCAAGACCTGCGACCATGCGCAGGGTGGTAGATTTACCACATCCTGATGGACCTACAAACACCGTGAATTCATTCTCACTCATTACCAAATCGATGCCATGAATAACCTCGGTTTGACCGTAACTTTTTTTGAGACTTTTAAAACTAATAACTGGCATGGTGATAATTGTTTATTTTTCTATTACTGATTATTGATTTGAGTATGTTCTGTGGTACTAGATTCACACTGTTAGAGAGCCTTGACAGCAACTAAACCTGGGTCTTCGGACTTGGAAACCGCGTTTCTTAATGCTCGACCAAAACCAGGGATAGATATTTCAAAAACATCCTCTTCTTGAGTGACAACACCATCCCCAAAACTTAAGGTAGAAGTGCCAAAATAATGAACGTGCATGTTTCCGGGTTGAAGAAACTGGGAATATTTAAAGTGATGATGTTCCAGATTATTTATGGAATGCGACATATTTTCTTCGCCGGTTAAGAAAGGCTTGGACCAAATTTTTTCCCCAGCACGATAAATGGCGCTTTCTCCAGACAAGTCTTGTGGCAACTCGCCAATCAACAGCTCTGGACCAAAGCTACTGTATTGCAATTTTGAATGGGCCAACCACAAATAGTTGCCTTTTTCCGTGACATGGTCAGAGAACTCATTGCCAATAGCAAAGCCAAGGCGACAAGGTGTTCCATCATCAGCAATGATATACAAACCCACCAATTCAGGCTCTTCACCCGCATCCAGAGAAAAACCATGTGATGGCAGTTCTTTGCCCGGTGCAACCAATGTATGACCATCACCTTTGTAAAACCACTCTGGTAAAGCCCCTATTTCCCCATCTACCGGTCTGCCATTCTCAACACCAAGTTTGAATATTTTCATGGAATCAGTCATTTCTGCTTCCGTTGATTCATTTATCCTGGCATGCATATTATCGCGTGCATCAGCGCTGCCTAAATGAGTCAAACCAGTTCCAGAAACCAGACACTTTGATGGGTCGGGGTGAGTCACAGGAGGTAATAAATAACCACCATCAACGATATCCTGATATGACACGGTTATGGGTTGTAAATTAGCATCGATCCAATCTTTCAAACGCATTCCCGCAGCGATTGCCTGTTGCGCTGCGGCATAGATACCACCGACAACTTTGACTGGTTGAATCGTCTCATTATCGATAACCTTACCCAAGGCAATTGACTCAACTTCTTTATTAATCTGAATGTATTGAATTGTTCTCATTAGTGCAAAACTCTGTTATTAATGTTACTGGCTATTATTCGATGATCCTGAAATCATCCAAATATTCATCGGTCAATTCCAAGCCCAGGCCAGGTAGATCATCATCTAAATTGATAAAACCATTGACAGGTTCTGGGTCCCCCTTAAAAATGTAATAGAAAAGCTCATTGCCTATCTCTACATCGTGTACCGGAAAGTATTCCGCAATGGGTGATGCCAGCGTTGCCATTGTTAAATGATAATTGTGCATTTGACCTGCGTGTGGGATAACCGGAACGCTATAAGCCTCTGCAAGTGCATTGACTTTTCGGGCCGCCGTAATACCACCGACTCGGTTTGTGTCATATTGGATAACAGACACCGCTTTTCTTTCCAATAGTTGCTTAAATCCATAGCTGGTGAATTCATGTTCGCCTCCAGAGATTGGAATCGATGTCAGCTGATTCAGTTCAGCATAACCATCAATATCATCAGCAATGACAGGTTCCTCCAACCAGCGTGGTTCAAATTTTTCCAGTTTGGGCAAAATGCGCTTGGAATATTCAAGGTTCCAACCCATATAACATTCAAGCATCAAATCATTTTCATAGCCCACTACCTCACGCACTGCCTCGACTGATTTCAGATTCTCCTGTACGCCTTGAACGCCATCACGTGGCCCGTAACCGAAACGCATTTTAAACATCGTAAACCCCTGATCCATATAAGACTGAGCCTCACGTTGCATTTCATCTAAATCGGTACGGTAAAGCTTTGAAGCATATACGGGGATTTGTTCTTTGGTCCGACCACCCAACAATTTGAAAACCGGTTTACCGACCGCTTTGCCCATGATGTCCCAAATGGCGATATCGATAGCTGAAATTGCTGCCATTCCAACACCTTTGCGCCCCCAGGCATGAGTATTACGATACATGCGCTGCCATAGATATTCATAGTCAAAGGGATCTTGTCCGATAACCAATGGGGCGAGATAAAGGTCGATAATTTGCTTAGCCACCCTGGGTGCTAAAGCGACATTACCAATGCCAACCAATCCATCATCTGTTTCAATTTCTACAATAGTCCAGCCATGAAAGCGAAAAGATCCCATGGAATCTCCCTTATCATAAAGCTCGTCCATAGCGTTGGAACAAAAGTGTTCCTGAGGCGCTACTGTTTTACCTTGCCACTCGAATGTCCTGGCTCTTATTTTGGTGATTTTCATATCCTGATACTCTGTATTGACTGTTTATTTAAGCTGTTATGAAAAAAGAGATTTATCGTTCAGATACCAATTACCCATCCGTGCCGCTATCTTGAATGCCTGATATGTTGCTTCTACATTGGCCTTATTTTGACCGGCAATATCATAAGCAGTTCCATGGGCTGGCGTTGTTATCGGCACTGGCAAACCACCTTGGACCGTAACTCCTCGTTCGAATCCCATAAGTTTTATGGCGATTTGTCCCTGGTCGTGGTACATCGTTACAATTGCATCAAACTCCCTATCACGCGCTTTTAGAAAAATGGTATCTGCCGGAAACGGTCCAACGATTGGAAAACCTTCTTTATTAAGTTCATCAATTGCAGGCGTAATAATCTCAATCTCTTCCCGACCACAAGTTCCACCATCACCACCATGTGGATTCAGCGCTGCCACTGCCACTCGCGGTTGCTCGATACCATTCGCCTGCAATGATGTATATATCAATTTAGCAGCAGCTTTTATTCGGTCGGAATCAAGGTATTGAATGATGTCTTTGAGCGGCACATGCGAACTTATGCGCGAAGTCCATAGATGCCCTAGAGTATTAAACTCACAAAAATAATGTGTGCCTGGATCAACTCCCAGATACTCAGCAAAATGGTGTAATTCATCCTCGTGTTTCAAGCCCCCGAGCTTCATCGCTTCTTTGTTCAGCGGAGCAAAACAGATGGCATCTGCTTGTTTGGAGACACAGGCATCCATACACAGGTTCAAAACATCCAAGACTGAGCGACCACATGATTTATTGGCATCAGCAAATTTTGCCTTTGCAGCATCCAGAGTACTTACATCAAGAAACATGGGTAAACCATGATGCCGATTTGCCTGAGTAAGTTCACGCAAACCAATGAAACTATCAACTTCAAACATTTCAACAGACATCTGCGCAACCTCCTGGCCCTGCTCCCATTGCCAACGGTCTGCAACAAGAACGATATGCGCACTTTCACGCACATCTGCTCTGGATAGCAATTTGGCGATCAACTCAGAGCCTATACCACCTGCATCACCCAATGTGACTGCAATAATAGGTTTACTTTTATTCGACATCATTTCTCTCTTATTAAATTCACTATATGCTTTAAATAACGGTTAAGGTCATCTCACTCAGCTAATAAACACTTTGGAGACATCAGGTTCGCTACCCGTTGTAAAACGTTTGACCACAATGGAGTTATCCAAATCCAAGATGGCCATCTGATCATCATCCTGCGAAACATAGGCCCAGTTCTTTTCAGGGTGAAATGACAAGGCAATAGGTCGAGCACCCATCTCAATGCACGCATTTTCTTTCAATGTTTGCGGATCAAAAATTGAGACGTTGTTATTACCATAGTTGGTCACGACCAGGCTTTTATCACGCGCTTGATATATCCGTGTAGCATCATTTCTGGTCGGTGCCTCTTTAACCACTTCCATTGTTGCCGTATCTATTAAAGAAATAGTATTCGACAAGCGATTGGTGACTACGAGCTGGCTATCATCATTGATCAGACAATAGCCCTCAGGTTTCTTCCCTGGAGAAACGGCAACCGGCTTAAACATCGCGTCCCGTGGTTTAATTTTGGTTACCGTGTGGGATAACAGATTCATGACATAGGCAAATTCACCATCTTTGGACAAAGCAAACAAATGCGCTTTAATGCCGCCAGTTGGTACCGCATAGTCCGGTGCCTGTGCTGTTTTGGGATCATCAAAACTGAGTAACACCGCTTTATCTTCAGACAGAGCACACAAGCGGTCATATTGATCCATATTCATTCCATGCAAACGGTTATACGGATGAACGTCAATCGTCCGAATATGCTCGCGCTTCGCAATATCGAGCACCATGATAGTGTGACCTCCATCCCCTATATGCCCTGATGTTTCAACGCCATAATGTCCTAGATAAGCAAACTTATTATCTGCATCAAATGCAACTTCATGCGGATATTCCGGCAATGCTATGGTATGCAGTTTATCCCCGGTATCAGCATCATAATAGCTAACACAGTGGCTGCACTTTTCGACTAAAAATAAAATTTCCTGGCTCATATTAATTCTGTATAAATGGGTTTCAATGATTTGTTTTCGTATGTTTTCATCTCACTGAAGACCTTGAGTATTCAGCGTTATTTTGTATAAGGAAGTGGATGCAGCTATGTATAAGGTGTTGCGACTTTCACCACCAAAAGTGCAGTTTGCGATTATTTCTGGCACCCTGATTTTTCCTAACAATGTGCCATCATCATGATAAATCTGAATGCTATCTTCAGATGAGGTATACACCCACCCTTGCCTATCCAGGCGAAACCCATCTGCAAGGCCGGGTGAGACTTCAGCAAACACTCTAGGGTTGATTAATGAGCGTTGATCAACAACATCAAAGACAACGATATGATGGTTCCCGGTGCCATCAGCCTTTAAAGCTGCTGATGTATCTGAGATATATAAAAGTTTCTCATCAGGAGAAAATGCAAGGCCGTTCGGCTCTTCTATAAAGTCAGTCACAATATCCAGAGCTTTTGACTCAGGATCAAATCGAAAGACATAATTAGCTGCCAGCTCAGGCTCAGCTTTATGGCCTTCTTTATCGGATAAAATTCCATAAGGTGGGTCGGTAAACCAGAGCGTTCCATCGGACTTCACCACAATATCATTGGGAGAATTGAGACGCCGCCCCTGGTAATTATCAACAAGCGTTTCAAAATCAGCTCCAGAGGCATTTGATCGCTGTATTGATCGGCCTCCATGAGAACAGTGAATCACATCACCATTGGAGTCACGGTACCGGCCATTAGTGAAGTTCACCTTGTCTCTCCAAATAGACATTCCCGAAGCATCGTCCCATTGCAAAATTCGGTTATTCGGTATATCACTCCAAATGACTGTATTATGCTCAGCCAACCATAATACCCCTTCACCCCAAGTAGCACCTGTACACAACTTAATCAGGTTCGAACCATCCACTACTGGCAGCAAACGCGGGTCAAATATTTCTATATCTGTTTTCATAACCGGCTCTACTTCTGACGTTCCAATGCTCGTAACGTTGACTTCTGAATACTATCCAAGTGTCCACGAACCGCACGTTCAGCAGCATCAGGATCGTGAGATGCCAGCGCACGATATAAAACCTTGTGTTCATTGACACTACGCTGAATGGCATTCTCTTCTTGCATGGCCACATGTCGAGATTCCAGTGCATATGAGTAAACATCACCCGCCATTTTAGACAACAAGGCATTACCACCGGCCTCATAAATAATGGTATGAAACTCTCGATCGGAAATATGGAATGCCACGGTATCATTTGACATTTTTTCCTGGGCCACGATCAAATTCTGTAATCGATCTAAATCCGTGTCAGAGATATTCATTGCTGCAGAACGCAAAATAGCCGTTTCTATAACGACACGAGTCTCTCCGACTGTCGCAGCATCGTAGCTCTGAACTTGTAAGACACCGGAATGAAGACTGTTGTCTGTGCTTTTCTTATCAACTTTCAGAGCTTTTGTTCTTGAGCCGTGTGCTACTTCTATGTAGTTCAAATCGGCCAAAATCTGCAGTGCTCCACGGACCGTTTCACGACTGACATTAAATGTCTCTGACAAGCTTCTCTCTGATGGAATGTTATCTCCCTCAGCAATCAATCCAGCTGAGATCATATGAGCCAATTTATCAGCCAGCTGATCTTTGAGCGTTATCTTGCGGAAGCTATCATCCTGAGAAAACAAATCTTTTGGGGCGGGTTTTGTAGAGTTCGTTGACATGAGTAATATTTTTAATATTTATCTTAACTGGTATTAATACTATACCAAATAAATCATAATTGGTAGTATACACATACCAATAATTACCAATAAAATTAAAAACAACCATCAAAAACAACAATTGATTGTTTATATTCAATCACTTAGCAGAAGTTAAATTTTCAAACTACTATTTAACACACAGACAACTGGTATTATAAAAAGCCGTTTAACACGAAAATGTTTATAAAAACTCAACTCACTTTATGGTCAATTGCATCGTTTATTGCACTCTTCGCCCTCATATTAGGCCTGTTTCCTGATAGGTTCTGGAGTAATCCTGCAATCAACATCATCACAGACAACAACAAATCAAAGATCAACAGTAGACTGGCAAAAGGCCAGTACTTATATGAAATCAGTGGCTGCGCAGCTTGTCACAATGGCACTTCACATGATGCCAAGGAACTATCCGGAGGGAGACGTCTTAAAACACCATTTGGTACCTTAATTACTCCGAACATTACTCCCAGTAAATCCCATGGCATAGGCAACTGGAACGACCAACAATTTATTGATGCCATGACGATAGGGCTTTCTCCACAAGGCAGACACTATTTTGCCGCCTTTCCCTTCACGTCATATAAACATATGCCCCATCAGGACCTTGTCGACTTAAAGCTTTACATTGACACAACTATTGCGGCAGTCAATGCATCAACTGAGGAACGCGAACTCACTTTTCCATTCAATATTCGACTCGCACAAGGGCTTTGGAAGTGGTTATACCTGGATAAGGATGTAACATTTGTGGCGCAACATCTCGACACAAAGGAACTCAGACGTGGAGCCTATTTAACAGAGTCACTGGGCCATTGCGGCGAATGCCATACTCCACGAGACACGCTGGGTGGGCTGAAAAAAAACCGCTGGCTAGCCGGAGTTCCTATTGGCGGAATGTTTCCTTCAGCTCCCAATATTACACCCCATGCTGACGGGATTGGCTCCTGGTCAATAGAGCAAACCAAACACGCCTTAAAAACTGGGAAATTACCCAACGGCAAAACAATGGGCGGAGAAATGGGCCATGTAGTAACAGAAATAACCAGCAACCTGAATAATGCTGATTTGAATGCAATGGCAAAATACCTGCATCATATTGAGCCATTACCCAGTCAGCAATAGAACCCTTACTGAGCAAGCCAACTTAACGACATAGCGTATTATTTTTCAATGATTTCAACGATTTTTTCACGCCAAATACTCACAACTCTTGTCATGACCTGTCTCTGCTGCGCCACTGCGATAGCCTCACCGTCCCAGAAGCCAACATGCGAAGACTATAAGCACGAAAAGACTGTGCCTGATAGCGATATCACACTGTGCTGGAGTATAGACCACGACCAGAAAAGCATCGCCATTCGCATGACACACCCCAACTCTGTTTGGATAAGCATTGGCATAGGCAATGCGATGTCCAACTCAGATGCAATCATTGGTCGACTTGACAATAAGCAAGTTATTGATGCTTACATAAAAGGTAGAACAATTGACAGCATTGAAATCGATCATCAACAGGACACTTACGATTCTGATATCTTCGTATCTGATGGCTACACCATACTTGAATTTAAACGTCAGCTGGACACTGGAGACAGCTTGGATAAAGCTCTGAACATCCACTCAAATACACCCATCATTTGGGCAGTTGGCAGCGGCACAAACTTCAACCAACATCTTGAGTTTGGAATGACTAAACTCAACCTGGGAAACGGGTCATTCACAGCTGCAGGACACAGCTATCTCATCATCCTGCATGCCATACTGATGGTTGCAGCCTGGGGTGTGCTTGCACCCATTGCCATCCTCATAGCACGCTTCTTCAAAGTGACAAAATCCCAGGACTATCCAAACGAGCTGGACAATAAGTTCTGGTGGCACTTTCACTGGGCAGGACAAATCATCGCAATTGCGGCAGCGACCATAGCTCTTGCACTCGCCTACTTCTCAATAGGCGGAATAGATCTGAGTAAATGGCACTCAAAAATCGGCATTGCAGTTATGGCCATAGGCTGGACACAAGTCGCACTTGGCTATTTTCGGGGCACCAAAGGTGGACCAACAGACAACAATGGAGTTCCAGTGTTGCCTGAAAACATGGGAGGTGATCACTGGGACATGAGCACCCATCGAATACTGTTTGAATTTGCACACAAAAAACTGGGCTACATTGCAATTCTGATGGCTTTCTTCGCCATACTCACAGGTTTTTTCCAACTTAAGTTGGGCTACGGTTATTACATGGTTTATTTAGGCTTTGTATTGATACTCTACATCCTGTTCAACAAATTCGAACTAGAAGGCCGTTGGGTCGACACCTACCATGCTATCTGGGGAGAAAACCCTGACTACCCAGGCAACAAACGTTTAGCGTTATTAGAAAAACGACGCTTATCCAGGAAACATAAGATAAGAAAACTATTAACCAGACTAAAAAGCAAGTAGATAAAAACTCAAACAGTTTTCAGCTTCAAATAAACATGCCTGGTCATAAATTATTACTAAAAACACAGGCATTAAAAAACCCCGCTAAAAGCGTTTTTTTAAATGGCGTCCCCAAGGGGTCACGTCCATAGTCCTACTATTTGTGTATCCATACAAGGCAAGGCTCAATGTCCTAAGATTAGAAAATACATAAAAAATGTTGAATCATTCAGGGTTCAAACCAGCGACCTTCTGATTAAAATACGCCATAGTCAAGACTGAAGAATACATAAGCTATTGAAGTTGATGAGAAATTGGCAATAAACCATGGAGATTTCGACCAGAACCGATAAGGTGGGACTTAATTTCTGGTCGATGACAGGTACTCAATACTTCCTTTCTAGCCCCAAAATTCATCCACAAACAAGCTTGTTTGATATCGCGAGTCTAGCTTGACCCGAATGATACCTTGCTTACACTCGTTCAGACGCTAAACTGGAGCAAGCTCGAAACTGAATTTAGCTCGCTTTACAGCCAGTCTGCTCGTTCAGAAAAGCCCATCCGCCTGATGTTTGAACTTCTATATGCTCAAACACTTCATAACTTGAGTGATGAGTCAGTGGTTCAGCAATGGCGTATGAATCCGTATTATCAGGTGTTCTGTGGTAAAACGGAGTTTCAAACTCAGGCACCTTGCCATGCAACGGAGTTGGTGAAGTTTCGCCAGAGAATCGGTGTGGACGGCGTGAAACAGGTATTCAGTTTATCGGGCCCCCTTGGCTGAGGAATCCACTGTGTTGGTGGATACCACAGTTCAGGACTACATGTTCTTGGGGTAAAAAATGATTACTTATCCAACCGACAGCAAGCTGTTAATTAAAATTATTAATCGATTGAATAAGTTGGCTATTCAACATCATAACCATACAACTCTACGATCTATTACCTACTGACTTGGTTATGATAATCGCTGTTTTCTCAGAGTACGCCCCTACTATTTGATTTGAATTATATTCCATAAGATCAATTCTTGTTATTGGCTGTATTTATGTGCAGTTAGTTGTATTAATATGTTGAATTCAATCGAGAGGCAGGCTATCTAAAGCATTTTGGATCAACCCAACATTATGATCCAAGTGTGGACCCTCGAGCATTTCCACGTGAGTACCGTAGCCGTCTTCGAGAGAAAATTTACCTCGAGTAAGGTCTTGCCATATCGTACTACCCGCAATAATCTCACCGTTATCGTTACGAAACTCATCTGGGCCATTGGCTTCACGAATTAAATGAATGTTGGCACTGATGACATCAGATTCAACGCATTGGTGTATGTATTTGCGATACAATTTCATCAGATTCAACGCTTTACCACGTAGCACTTCACTGTGAATGCTGTCGAAGAAATCACGAGCGGCTTCCTGCCAGTTGTCTTCAGAAACGGCAATCGGTTGTAGATAACGCGCAGAATCCAAAAAGATCAAACCACCCACTTTCATGTTTCTCTGCTCTAGAGCGCGGGCTACCTGATAGGCGATCTTACCGCCTCCGGAGTAGCCCAATAGCACTGGTGCGCAAGTAAATCCCGCCGCAACAATGCGGTCAGCGTAGTAATTTGGCAGATCATCGGTGTCGACAAAATTAAAGCCATACACAGACGTACCAGCCAAACGTTCTGCAAGTCCGCAATAAGATAAACAGTAGCCAGAACCGGGAGGAAACGCCAATACTACCCGCCCTTTAACGTCCGTAGAACTGAGCTTAATCATAGGTTCTTCAAGTTGTGACACTCGCAGGCCTTGCTCATTAAGGGCCCTCGTATCAGCGATGAATAACGACAGTGCCCGAATGGTCGGCTTTGCGAAAACGGCCATCATTGGCACTTCAACGCCCAATTTTTTTTGAATTTCAGCGGTAAGCTTAACGATTTTCAGGCTGTGACCACCCAAATCGAAAAAGTCATCCGTCACGCCAAAATCTGTTCTTTGAAGAATGTCATTCCAAATAGACAGCAATGCACGCTCAGTTTCATTTTCAGGGCCAAGTCGTTGTTGATCCGTTGTGACCATATCCTGCGGTACAGGCAGTGCTGCGGTATCCACTTTACCCGTAGGACCAAGCGGTAATGTATCGAGAACCACGATCTCAGCAGGGATCATATATTCCGGCAGAGTGGCTCTTAAGTGATCGAGAAGGTCCACTGATTTAACATCGACAGCACCTACATATGCAATGAGTGTAGCAGCAACACCAGCCACTATACGAGGCGTGACAACGGCTTCACGCACGTTTGCATGAAGGCACAATTGGTACTCGATTTCACTCGGTTCGATGCGATAACCACGAACCTTTACCTGGGCGTCAATTCGGCCCAGGAATTCAAGTTCTCCGCTTGTCGTCCATCTGGCCAGATCACCAGTGCGGTAGAGTCGCTGATCAGGCCGAAGTGGGTCAGGTACAAATTTTTCCTGTGTAAGTGCCTCTGCATTTAGATAACCACGTGCTAAACCATCACCGCCAAGATACAATTCCCCCGAGCGCCCAGGGCCCAGCAAACGGCCATGTTCGTCATATATGTACGCAGTTGAGTTACTGATTGGTCTCCCTATAGGAATATCTCGAGTATAGCTACGGTCAACGTTAAAACAGCTGGAAAATGTTGTATTCTCAGTTGGGCCATAAACGTGTTTCAACTCAAGCTCAGGATATGTGGATCGCAGAGAGTTAAAGTGTTGAGGGCTGACTTTTTCCCCTCCTGAAAGTAACGTTTTTAAACCTTCGAATGCGCCAATATCAGCATCAACCAAGTGATTCAACAAACCCGTAGTAAGAAACAGGGTTGTTATGCCATTAGAGCGAATAAGACGACTGAGCTCACTGGCAGACAAAAAGTCACTTCCCTGAGGCAGACAAACCACTCCGCCATTCAACAACGCCCCCCATATTTCAAACGTCGATGCGTCAAATGCCAGAGAACCCGTTTGCAATATACGTGTCTGCTCATTAAGGTCAATGTAGGTCGTTCCGCGCACCAAACGAATGACCGAACGGTGTTCAATGAGAGCACCCTTAGGGGACCCGGAGGTTCCTGATGTGAATGCAAGGTATGCCAGGCTTTGTGCACTTTCTGCACTGCCATTAAAGGTAAGTGGCGTATCTTCACACTCAAAGAGTGCTCGACGATCTAGAAAAGTCTTGGTGCGAGAGTCGCGCTCTATCGCAGAGTCACCAGCCTTGTCGATATGCAAAAGAGCATCAAAGCTAAACCGGGATAGTTCGCTTTCTGTTTGAGCATCAAGTTCAGAGTAGTCGATCTGTGAAATCACAGGTAGGTCGTGTTGAAGATCTTGCAGAAAGCCTTTACTGATATAGAGTTCATCTTCGCGCTCCAGCTTGGCGCGGGTTGCGGCTATGCTGTTCTGTGCTTTGAAATTACGCAGTGATTCTATGAAATCTGATTTACGATCCTGATCCCAGACATTGCCGAGAAAAATAAGCCCCTTATCACGTAATTTACTAATACAGGCATTGAGCACACGACGAAAGTAGTTGTGTCCCGGAAAACACTCCAGCACACTGTTAATGACAATCACATCAAAACCATCGTCGTCAAGTTCGTCAATTTCGTGGGCAGCCGCACTGGACAAAGAAATGTTTGTCAGCCCGTTGGCATCAACCTTAGTTTGACACCACTCCAAAATCTTAGGGGAAATATCTGTGCCGTGATAATGACCAACAACCGGTGCCAAGCGAAACATCGAGATGCCTGAAGCGCAGCCTATTTCCAGAACGCGCGAAGTCGGCGTTAAATGAGGGCTTAGTTTTTTACGGATGTTCTCACCATACTCATCCATAACCTCTCGGCTCAACCATTCACCGGTGTAACTACTCTTCCAGCCACCCCCAGATATGTCGTCAAAGGTCTCTTCGGCTACGTAATCCCAGATTTCTTGTGCCATCAAGCCATCCTCTTCTTCTACTTCTGCCACAAAATCATCACTGTCTATGCACAGAACATGCGATGCATCGGTGTCCCAGTGAAGTTTATTGAGAGTCCGTATATTTTGTTTACTGGCAATAATGACTGCAGCCTCAGCATTCGCTATCAGTTGTTGAACGCGCGGGTAAGGTTGGTCAATATTTACCGCAACATAGGCACCACCAGCTTTCAGGGTGCCAAGCATAGATACAACAACATCTATCGAGCGGTCGAGTAACAAACAAACGCGTTGTTCTTGAACCAACCCTGCCCCAATAAGCAACCTGGCAAGTTGATTTGAGCGCTGATCTAATTGGCGGTAACTAAGCGTTTCATCACCAACGATCAACGCCGTTGCATCGGGGGTTTGTTCAGCCTGTTGGCAAAAGAGCTGGTGGATTGTTGTGTCACGCTCATAGTCGGTCTCACTGCGATTAAAACCGGCAATAAGGTCTTCGACAGAACGTTCCTGGTCAGCCTTAGCAGTGATATCGAAATCAGAAATTTTCATGTTTTTCCTCTGAAAGACCCGTGTTATTAGTAAGGTGTTGATCTGGCTTTTGCTGGCTGGTACTCGCCGCAATGGCCGTTGCAAACTGATGAATGCTTTCCAAGTACTGAACCACTGTCGATTCACTGAAAAGTCCATTGTCGTATTCAAGTGTCAAGGTTAACGATTGGTTGCGTTCCATAACGAACAGCACCAAATCAAATTTGGACGTTTTAAACGCGAGAGGAAAAACCTCATCTGTATCCAAGTCTGATTCTCCGAGTTCTATATTACCTGTGGTAGCCGTACGCACACCCTTATAGTTTTGAAAACCATAGACGATGTTGAGCAGCGGCTGCCAGTTGCCATGCCTTTCAGGGCGTAGAGTCTGCACTAAGAGGTCAAATGGATAGTGTTCATGACTAAGTGCATCATAGGTATTATTAACAACCTGCTTCAGCAAGTCATCAAACTCCATATCCGGATCAAGGTCAGTACGTATGGGCAGCAAGTTCACAAAAAAACCAATCATATCTTCTAGATCTGGATGGCTCCGGTTCGCGGTTGCTAAACCGACCCAGATGTCTCGCTGACCAGTGAGCTTATGCAGAAATAGTTTAAACAAGGTAAGCACGACATTTGATAAGGTAGTTTGATTATCACGAGCATAGGCTTGCAGACTTAATACGATGGATTCGTCGATGGTCGTAGTGACATTAGCACCGGAGAAATCACGTTGTTCGGTGCGTGGATAATCGTACGGCAAAGGTAGAATACCATCTGCATTACCAAGACGCTTTAACCAATACCGTTGGCTCTCTTCAAAACCAATATTTTGTTGCCACTCAGTAAAATCCTTATACTGAATTCGAATGGCAGGCAGTTTATGAGGCCGCTGATGTTTATAGGCCTCGTAAAGATGTTGCACCTCTGCACTCAGAACGGCATTCGACCAACCATCACCAATAATGTGATGCATATCGAATAAGAACAAATGCCTGCCTTTTGCTACCGTGTCTTTTGCTACCGTAAATAACCACACTCGAAAAAGTGGTGGTGCACTCAGATCGAATGGCGTGACCGCATCGTCTTCGGCTAATTTTCTGGCCGCACTTTCAGGGTCACTCTCATTGCTTAAATCGCGCACGCGAATCTTGAACTCAATATCAGCAAGGATGACTTGCCTGGGTTCACCGTCACGTTCAACAAAGGCCGTACGCAGAATTTCATGACGTGCAATCAGCGTTGCAAAGGCGTGTTCCAGTGCCTCTACATCAATCTCGCCATGAAGGATAATCGCATCTGGCATATTATAGGCACGTTCCCCCTGAAGTTGCTGCATAAGCCAGAGGCGCTTTTGCGCATGGGCCAATGCATAATCCGCTTGCGGGGTTGCAGGTTGAATGTCTTCATACTCGCTATGCTGCCCCTGTCGGATCGCTTTAGCTAAACCCTCGATGCTCGGTTCGGCGAAAAACTGCCGCAACGACACTCGCACTGAAAAGTCCCGGTGCACGGCAGCAAGTATCTGCATCGCCTTCAGACTATGGCCACCCAGTTGAAAGAAATTGGTAGAGGTCGTCATCGAACAATGACCAAGAGTTTGCTGCCAGAGATGCATTAAACGCGCCTCAACTGGATCTGTGATGTCAATTGATGATTCAATACTATTGACAGTGGCGGGGTTTGGAAGCCTGCTTTGATCGAGCTTACCATTAGTGGTAGTTGGCAAACTGTTTAACACTACGATCTGCTCGGGTATCAAATACTCCGGCAACTCTTTTCCAAGCTGCTGCTTTAGACGGTCGACATCCGACTGTTGTAAGCCTTTGCCAGCCACATAGGCAACAAGACGGGTTTCAGTGTCTAAATTGTATGTACAAACCGCCGCACTATCCACATCAGACAGAGCTGCGATGCTGGACTCAATTTCACCGAGTTCCACGCGATAGCCTCGAATTTTTATTTGCTGATCTGCACGTCCGAGCAACTGAATTTCTCCATTGTCTAACCAACACCCTAAGTCTCCAGTAGCGTAGATACGCCCACCTTCGACAAAGGGGTCATCTAAAAATTTGCTGGCGGTTTTGTCTGCATCATTAAGATAACCCAGTGTAATACCAGCACCACCAATATAGAGTTCGCCACGGTTACCAACCGAGACTGGTCTGAGGTGGTGATCCAGTAAATAGACATCCGTGTTATCAATGGCAGTGCCAATGCTGATCGTCTGAGTTGGCGTTGTGACTTCCTTAACAATGCAACCGACGGTGGCTTCGGTTGGGCCATACTCGTTAAAAATTCGGATAGCCGGATTCAAACGACGCAATGTGTTGATATGGTGCGGCAACAGAGCTTCTCCACCAACAATAGCACGCTTAATGGCAGTACCTTTCAATGCCAAAGATTCGATAATGGCGATATGGGACGGTGTCAGTTTTATGGTGTCAATGCCAGGATTATCTCGAATCAGCGCTATTAGCAGTTCCTCGATATTCTGCTCACTCGAATAAACGTGAACCGTTTGACCACGCATCAGCGGTAAAAACAGGCTGGTGACTGACATATCAAACGATACCGATGTAAACAACGGTAAGTTGCCACCAGGGCCATTACCAAAATAGTATTTGTCGGCCCAGGACAGATAATTGCTTAAATTGTCATGCCCTACAATACAGCCTTTGGGTTGACCCGTTGACCCTGAGGTATAGATCAAATAGGCCGGTGCATTCGCAGTCAGCTTCGCTGTCATAGTTGGCGTTACCGTTTTTTCTGCAGCAGCTTGCAGTTCAACAGCTCTGGTGCGACATGACTCGGGCAATAGTTCCTTGCCTTTCTTATCAACTAAAAACAGTGACGTGTCATGACTTCGCACAATAGACTGCTGACGTTCGGAAGAGTCATCAATTTCAAGTGGCACATAAGCAGCTTCAGTCAACCAACACGCTAGCATGCCAACGATCATCAATGCGCTGCGATCAGCCAGTAAAACCACATAGTCACCGGGTTGAACGCCTCGACTACACAGGGTTTCACTCACGGCACCAACCTGTTGCCATAACTCTGCGTAGGTGATTAAATCACGCTCTGTTTGAATCGCAATAGCCGTTGGGTTTTGTTGAACTTGCTGCGCGATTCGATCAAGCGTTGTCGATGGCAACGTAGTTCGTGGAGCAGCGTGGCTAAACTCGGCAAGCAATTTAACTTGGGCAGTAGCTGACAAGGTATGAATATCAACGCTATTCAGCTCTGTCTGGTTAACAGCGATCTCAGCAAGCGAGTGCAATTGTTGCCAAATACGATTAATGCTATCAGCCGGATAATCAGGTTCGTTGTAAGCAAAACGAACCGAGATTCGCTCTCCAGGATTAATCACCACACACAGTTTGTAATGCGTGTGATCTCGATGACTTAACTCCTCAATAGTAAAGTCGCGCTCAGCGTCATCGCCGCCCCACCGTCGTGGATAATTTTCAAACACCAATAGGTGATCGAACAGCTCACGCCCCACCGAGGTTTGAGCTTGTATGTCGGCAAGAGGCAAATAACTGTGAGACTGACAATCGAGTGAGTTGCCCTGTAAACGCTGCAACAGTGTCTCCAATGACTCATCACCTTCAGGATCGACTCTGACAGGAATGGCGTTGATCACCAAACCAACCATTCCGTCCGCTCTGGGTAACTCAGCTGGACGACCCGACACAATGGTGCCAAAAACGGCATCATCGCGACAATTACTTCCGCACAGCAACAATCCCCACAAGGCTTGGAATACGGTAGCAAGCGTAACAGCAGCATTCGACGCACAACCGACCAGACCTTGACTTGTGGTTGCGTCGAAATAAAAGACGTCTTCTTGTATTACGTTAACTTCTTCATTGTTTTCGTTTTTTTCTGGAGATGAGCGGTGCCATACAGGCCTGAGTGTTGCGAGAGTATCGTAGCCAGAAAGATAGTCTGACCAGAATGCAAGAGACGCAGTGCTATCAACTTGACCCAGCCATTCAATATAATCGTGGTACGACGGAGCAAGCGGTAAATTCGATGCCTGCGAATCCGTTAAGGCCTGATACGTGACTCCCAATTCATCAAGCAATACCCCAAGGGACCAACCATCAACCACCAAATGATGATATGTCCAGATTAAGCGAATTTCGGAATCTGAAAGTCGAAATAGTGCAAACCGCATTAAAGGATCACGAGCCAGCGAAAAGCTACGCGCCAAATCAGTACGCCGGTAATTGGCCACATAATCTTCCGAATCTTCTAGCCTGAGGTCACACAAGTCATAATCGACAAATTCAACATCGCGATGTGCCACGACCACTTGTAAAGGTGCGTCAACACCATCACAGACAAAAGCGGTGCGCAAGGCCGCATGACGACGACATAAGAGGTCCCAGCTAGCGCGGAATTTTTCGGAATCAAAAACACCAGAGATGCGGTAGTCGGCCTGTAAAACATAGGCTCTGGAGTCCGGTGATAACTCAGCCTCAAACAGCAAACCTTGCTGTAATGGTGTCACCGGATAAACGTTGTCGATCTGTTCAACCGGCAACTGAGTTTCAGCACTAATCGAGGCAACCTCACTGGGTTCACACTGGTAAACCCAGCGCTTAGAAGCTGCCAATTCAGTAAGTTCGGTGATTGATTCAAGCATGGCAGCAAGCAGTCGATCAACCAGATCGGGGTTGATGCGGCCAGGTACGTAACGTAAAGAGACAGTCAAACGTCCCTGGATAATTACGCAAACTACTTCAAGTTCATGTGCTCGGGTCAGGTCGGGGCCTAAGGTGTCACCAGAGTCTTCGTCAGCAGGAGTGAAAAATGTTGAACTTGCCTCTTGGGCCATCTCTCCTAAATAGTTAAAGGAAATACCTGGCTTTTCCGTTCCAGAGATGGAACCTTCTTGCCTCGCCTGTTCAAAGAGCGACAAACAATCGCGGCCACCATTAGGTACCGCATCAAGGGCACTGCGAATCTGACGAAGCTGTGTATCAACATCAAGATCAGAACCATCTACAGTGAAGGGATACAAACTGGTGAACCAGCCGATCGTGCGCGCCAGACTGGCGTCGTCTTCAGGCCGGCCATGTCCTTCAAGGGTAACGCTTACACGATTTCCCAGCCCCAACGATGCCATGCTGCGCCCAAAAGCCGCAAGTAAAAGCACCTGTGCAGAGACACCAAGCCGAGTGATCCGCTTGCTAGTTTCATCACTCACACGCGCATGAGCGACCTTGCTCGTTCCATAGGTATTAACCAACTGTTGATCAATTGGTAAGGGGTTGGTCACATCACGCCACTGTGCAAGCCAATAGTCTAGCTGCGCATTAAGTTCAGGTTCGTCCGTGCGAGCAACACAGGTGTTTGCCCATTGATCAAAACCCTTAGGGATGTAGCTGAGCAGAATCTCGTCACCGTTACTCGCTTGAGCATACGCCTGCTCTAAATCTTCCAGCAAAATTCTCCACGAAACACCGTCAATCAGCATGTGATGCACAACCAGCAACAACCTATCCCCATCGGCTAGTCGATAGACGACGGCCGCGAGCAATGGGCCATCAAGACAGAGGCTGGATTGCACTGTTTGAGCGTGTTCTTCGAGGCGCTTGGCTGAGTCATCGCTGGTTCGAAGGTCAACCAGATCGACGTTAATTTCTTGGGGTGCTCCGATTTCATACTGATATTCCAGTTCGCCATCTTGCACGAAGGTCATACGTAAAGCGGTGTGCTGAGCAACAATTCCGGCAATCGATTTTTCAAGAGCATCAACGTTAATTGTCGACTGCGCACGAAGTAACACGTCCTGATTAAAATGGTCCAAGGGACCGTTATGGTTATTCAGAAACCAGCGCTGCAATGGTGTTATTGGCCCACGTTTACCAAGGGTTGGCATCAACTCAGAGTGGCCGATAGCGGACGTATCAATGGGCGTGAGCTGCGCCGCCAATCTGGCAATGGTTGGGAACTGAAAAATCTGTTTAACCGATACTTTCCAACCAGCCTCGGTTAAGCGCCCAACCGCTTGGATACTTTTGATTGAATCATTACCATGTTCAAATAAATTGACGTCTCTCGGTACATGGTTAACTCCAAGTACCGCAGAAAATGCATCTAAAACGGCGCGCTCTCGTTCGCCTTGTACAGCTTCGTTTTGTTCCGTCTCTTTAGAGAGTGGCTCTGATGTCTCACCTATGTTCTCAGTGACTGGTGATGTGACCGGCCTATTCAGAAGTTGGCCCCTATCAATTTTACCACTGGAATTGAGAACCAGGTCATCCACCTCGACCATAAATGCGGGGATCATGAACGCGGGCAATGTCAACGCAAGGTGATTGCGCAAATCGCTCACATTAACGTCACTTCGACACAGGTAATAAGCAATAAGCTCAGTAGTGTTCACCGCATTGCGACGTGCAATCACAGCCGCATCACGAATAGCGGTGTGTGTGCGTAAACGGTGCTCAATTTCACCTAATTCGACACGAAAACCACGAACTTTCACCTGCCCGTCAATACGACCCACAAACGTGATATTGCCCTCAACATCCCAAACAGCGCGATCTCCCGTGCGATAAATGATGTCATCACCAAAAGGGTTAGGCTGGAAGCGTTGCGACGTTAGTTCGGGGCGATTCAAATACCCTTGCGCAACACCACCTCCGCCAGTCCACAGCTCACCAGGCACACCGATGGGAGCAAGCCGTCCACCGCTGTCAACAATATAAGCACTGGAGTTACTGATCGGACGACCAATCGGGATATTATCCACATAGTCTTGGGTGACAGGATAATACGTTGAAAAAGTGGTATTTTCAGTCGGTCCATAAACGTGAATCAACTGAAGCTTCGGACAGGCTTTACGCACGGCGTTAACATGACGAGGTGATACTCGTTCCCCACCTGACAACAAAACTCGCAAGCCACTGAACATCTCAGCATCTCGTTCAGCCAGTTGGTTAAACAAACTGGTGGTTAAAAAGACAATAGTGATGGCTTGATCACGCAGCCGTGTTGCAAAGCAATCGGCATCCAATAAGGTGTCACGGTCTGCAAACGCGACCGACGCGCCATTGAGCAGAGCCCCCCAAATTTCAAATGTCGACGCATCAAAAGCCAGTGAGCCGGTGGACAGAATACGGTCTGTTGGTTGCAGGTCGATATAGTTAGTGTCACTCACCAATTGCAGTACAGACGAATGCTTGATGATGGCGCCTTTAGGTTCTCCTGTGGAGCCGGATGTATAAGCAACGTAGGCAGTGGATGAATGCTCCACTGTGACTGCAGGCCAGTTTGATTGCTGAGGTAAAGAAGCACTGATTTTCATTAGGGTTGCAGTGACTTCTGACGGCATCGACAACTCGGTGTCAGTGATTAGGGTATCACACTCAGCATCTTGCATAAGGAAGGCAATTCTCTGAGTGGGTGCTTCGGGATCAATCGGTAAATAATGTGCGCCGCATTGCAAAATACCAATTATGGCAGCAGGTGCCAATTCCACCTGTTTGAGTAGCACCGCAACCGTCTTTCCAACGCAAACGCCGTGTTCTGAACTCAGCTGAGAGGCAATGCCATTGGCTTGATGTTTAAGTTCACGGTAGCTGATGTCACCCTCTACCCCTCTTATTGCGATTGCCTCCGGGGTCTGTTCGACCTGCGAAGACAGCAATGTCGTAATCGACTGTTCGGCGCATTGTGCCGAAGATTGAGATGGTGTCGGGTTAAATTCACTGAGAATCCGTGTACGTTCTGCGGCAGGCAAAAGCTCAAGTTCGACAATGCTCAGATCTGGGTTGTCCACCGCACTCGCCACTAAGGTCTGAATATGGCTGGCCATACGATCAATACGATCGGCATTATAAAGATCGCTACAGTATTCGATGCCCAAGGACCAGCGTCCATCAGTGTCTTGATCAAACGTAAGGGTTAGGTCAAACTTACTGGTGTTTACAGGGATCGGCATCGGTGTGAAACTAAGACCCGGAATATGCGCGCTGGGACCTGACGGGTTAAAGGTGACCGCAACATCAACAAGCGGCGAGCGACTAGTGTCTCGGTCTAATTGTAAATCATCGACAATACGGTCAAACGGATAATCTTGATGCTCCTGAGCACTCTGTACCACCTCACTATTCAGACTCAATAATTGCCGAAAGGTCATATCGCTCTGCACATTGAGACGCAATGGCAGCATGTTGACATAAAAACCTACTTGATCTTCCAGATCAATATGGTGACGCCCAGCTGTAGGCGTTCCGATAATCATATCGCTGGTCTCAGTGTAGCGATGCAAGACCGAAGCGACCACCGTCAAACACCCCATAAAGGTGCTTGCCTGCTGTTCTTTTGCCAGTTGTTGTAACCCGGACAAGGCAATGAGATCTAAATCATAACGCCGATGGTCTCCGGCAAAGGTTTGCACATTTGGCCGAGGCCGATCAGCAGGAAGCTCGATGGGATTCCAAGGACTTGCGAACTGATCTTGCCAGAATTGACGGTCAGAGATGCCTGCATCACTGTCGAGACGCTGCCTCTGCCAAGCCGCGAAATCGCGATACTGAATGGGCAGTGGCGGTAATTCAGCCACCTCATCACGAGACAACGCAGAGTACCGCATCATTGTCTCACGACTTAAAATATCCAGTGACCAGCCATCGCATATTATGTGATGTACCACCAGCAATAAAACATGGCGCTGCGGTTTTAAACGCAGCAGTCTAGCGCGTAAAAGCGGCCCCTTTTCAAGGTCAAAGGGAGCCTGAGCAATAGTTGCAATAAATGCATCAAGCTGTGCCTGAGTGCTGACCTCATTGCTGATGTCCTGGTAAGCAAGATTCACGCTCAGTTCTGGCAGCACAACTTGACGACACCCGTGTTCAACAGGGATAAAATGTGTGCGAAGCGCTTCATGGCGTTGTATCGTCGTGTTCAGTGTGTGTTGCAACTGCTCAACATTAAGGTCACCGTCCACGCGAACTGCATCCGCAATGTTGTACACACCGTATTCAGGTGTCAGTTGATGCAGCACCCACATTCGATGTTGGGCATGCGAGACCGGGTAACTCTCAGCATCGTCGGTCCGGCTAATAGCCACAAATGGCCTTGGAGAATCAGCCTCGATTAGCTCCGCCAACTCTTGAATCGTCGGTTTTGAGAAAATAGTTCCCCAATTCAGTTCAACAGCAAGTTCTCGATGGATTCGACTCATAACCTGTGTCGCTTTAAGACTTTGCCCACCCATATCGAAAAAATTATCGGTAATTCCAATCTCGCTGATACCCAGCACTTCTTGCCATATTCGTACTAATTTAGCCTGCACCAAATTATCCGCAGGCACGTGTTTTTGTGAGGCGGAAATATCAGGGTCAGGCAAGGCGTTACGATCAACTTTTCCGTTACGGTTCAGTGGTAAAGCATCAAGCTGCACCAGAAACTGAGGGACCATGTAAGTTGGAAGTACATCGGATAAATGGGCCTGCACATCGGCTAAATTCAAAGTATGGTCAGCGTGCACATACATAACGAGGACAGGTTCTGGCGCATTACCCACGGAGCGTGCGCAGACCACCGCGCGCTTCACCTCGGACAAATGTTCCAAATGCGTTTCGATATCGCCCATTTCGATACGATACCCAAGAACCTTAACCTGCTCGTCGCGACGCCCAAGGTAAACAAGCTGACCCTCAACAGACCATAATGCCAAATCCCCAGTATCGTATACATATTCCTCGTTGAGGTGGGCAATTGCGCGAAATGATTGTTTGTTGAGTTCAGGCAGGTTTCGATACCCCTGACTGACACCCTTGCCAGCTACTTGTAAGCGACCAACTACACCTGGTGGTAGCAACTGACCATCCGGGTCAAGTACAAAGGCACGCATATTGTCAATTGGGCGGCCAATGAGCATTTTTTTATCGTCTCTGCCTACTTCGTGTATAGCGCAACCGACTGTTGCTTCGGTGGGACCATACTCATTAAAGACTCGAACATCTGCACTCAAATGGTGGAGTAACTGGGCTATTTTGGTGGGCAAAGCCTCACCTCCAACAATAGCAACCTTGAGGTTAGTCGTCTCAAAGTTAAATTGTTCGACCATCGCTAAATGTGATGGCGTAAGCTTGAGGGCGTCGATTGGACTGTTCGGGGACAATGCGTCATGAAGTACATCAGCAATATGAACATCGTTAGGATATACATACAGTGTCCGGCCGGTAATGAGAGGCAAAAACAGACTGGTTACAGTCAGATCAAAGGAAAGTGAGGAATAAAGCGCAAAATTACCCCATGGATTATCACCCACGTAGAAATCGGCCGCCCAACAGGCGTAATGACGTAAATTAGCGTGACTGATTTGACACCCTTTAGGACGACCAGTAGAGCCAGAAGTGTATAAAATATACGCCAAATCATCGTCGTGCAGAGAACACGACACTCGTGTGACTGGGCCAGCGTTAATGCCTTGTAGAGTCTCAGCATCGTCAAGGTTCAGCAAAGGCTGTGACAAACCCTCAAGTTTTGTAATATGCTCGTCTTCAGTAATGATCAAGGCTAAATCAGCATCGTCCACAATATCAGCAATGCGCTGCGCCGGTAACGACGGATCAAGAGGCACATAGGCCGCACCGGTTTTAAGAATCGCCATGACCACACGCGGCACAGACAAGGTGTGACTCAGCAACAGCCCAACCCGATGACCGCGAACAACTTCATTGGCTTGAAGCCAATGAGCCAGACGATTAGCACCAGATTCAAGTTCCTCAAAGGTCTGAGTTTGTACGTCGGCTTCGTTACGACGAAGGACCAAGGCTACTGATTCAGCCTGTTCATCAGCGATACGTTCCATTTCTTCATGCACACTGGTACAGCTCGCTCCCGGAACCTCAGTTTGGTTCCAGTGCTGTTGGTGCTCGGCATCAGCCTGGGTGCACAATGAGAGCTGATTAATAGGCTGAGCGGGCTCTGCAATACCTACAGCCAAAACATGCAGCCAATGCCCGACAAACCGTTCACTCCACTGCCCTGTTAGGCTGTCAGGATCAAAACGAACGAATGCCGTCATCGATCCATCAGACGACTCATCCAAAGAGATCTGCAGGGGCGCTTTGCTGCTCGTTTGCGCTGCATGTAACGAAGGGAAGCTAAGCAATACGTCAAACAATCCTCCGATCTCTTTATTAAGACGTGGGGCATCACTCTCAATTCGTTCAAGCGGATAAGCTTGCTGTTTATAGGCATCGAGCAGGCTCTGCCGCGCACCCAGAAGAAGGTCTTTAAAACACTGTTCACCTGTCACTGTTTGATGTATTGGCACCGCACCTTTGCGCGTGACAAGGTCGTCATCCGACACTCGATATGGACTGCCCACGAGAGCCTCCGGACAGCCGGTGTATTTGTATAAAACTGTCTGCATACCCGCTACAAAAACAGCATAAGTCAGGAAAGGCCCGTTGTTGGTAAGCTCACGAATGGCTGTAACCAATGTTGTCGGGATGTTGATGTTCAACACTTGCGCGCAACTCACCTCAGGCTCGTGTGCGTCGCTCTGTGCTTTATTAGGAAGCACACAGCGTTCAGTGATATCAGCCAATTTGTCCCGCCAATAATCTCTAGCGGCCAACGTTTGACTGTCGAAGATCAAAGGAGCGTTGACGTCATTTCTATTGGTATTTCTTATAGTCGCTTTCATAAAGACTCTAAAATTGGAACGCTTCGTCGGCGTCATTAGTGGCGGTAGATTCTGGAATAACGAGTGTCTCTCCTACACTCGAAACCAGGCAATCCACTTCGTTAACCGCTTGTTCAAGTATGGCGGCAATCTGTTGAGCCAATAGCTCTGCATCATGATCTTGCAATGTCACCATAATGCTGGGGGTTGGGGTCGCTAACATAAAGTTAACCAGCAAACCCGCGTCTGCGTCGATTGCAACACCATTCGTAGTCATCGTGACCTCAAACACTGGCGGGGTCGCCCCGTATTGGGCCAATCGCTCCTTATTGCTAAGGAAATGCCGGGAGAACCGTAGGTATTCTCGTGCCATTTGCAATTGTTCATTGATATTGTCCACGAACTTTTCCATGGTTTGACTGGGCTCTACTTGGACACGAACAGGGACAGTTTGCCCATCTTGACCAACAACCTGCATCGCTATGTCGTCAACCCCAAGCAGGCGCATCAAACCCGTGGCAACTGACGCCACTGCTGTCGGTTCTGCACGCGAACTGTCACTCAGATACGCCGCCGTGGATGGTAATAGCGCAACCTCACTTTGGCGAGGCGCAGTCGCCTGATTACCGTTGCTCTGTTCAAACAGACGCGCATACGATGGTGAATTAAAGCGACCACACCAATATGCCTCAGCAGCCATATAAGCACGACCACAACGTTGCTCAACACCAACAGTATCAACGGTGCCATCTCGGTCAAATTGGGCTGCGGTGCGAAGAGCATCCATCAGTTGTGGGTCAAAGGCATTCAGGTCGCCCGTGAGCAGTTTGTCTTTAATGAGTGCGTTGAAAATACGAATAAAAGCTTTAATCTGCACAACGCTCATGCCAAACCGCTTCAGATAAAACACACTCCACAGTTCAAAGCCAAATTGCGGCAACCACACTGAGTTTTCTATCCCAAGAAACAGTTTTTCTACTAAGTCACAAGCCGTCGCAGAATTCATCGTTTCGTGAGACCAAAAGAATGCCTCACCTGTAATGCCAAGCTCCTCACGTTTTTGCCAGATTGGCGTCATTGGGTCTGCATACCAGAGTTGTGCACGATAAAAGTCAGGCTTAGTTTGCTCGATAAGATCGATGGTCTCTTGTACTGTCTCCAGAGTCTCTCCAGGAAAACCAATAATCAAATTAGCGTGAGTCACTATCCCATGCTCACGACACAAAGAGATGGCCTCGCGATAGTGTTTAGCACGAGACTTCTTATTCATCTTTTCGAGAATTGTATCGCTACCGGACTCAATACCTAAAAATATGCCCTCGCAACCTGCCTTGGCCATCAACTCAATCGTCTCAGCATCACCATGGTCTGATCGGTAAAAGGAATTCCATTTGAACCCATAATCGTTACGAATCATCATTCTCAGAAGATCGCGAAATCGTGCTTTTGGCACATTGAAGGTGTCATCGAGAAACGTAATAGTCGAAACGGTGCCAAGTTCTCGCAAAGCATCCAATTCACGTTCAACGCGTTCAACCGAGAGATAAAGGTACTTGCCCGCCCGTGTAGGAAACCCACAAAAAGCACAGTTAAATGGACACGATTTAGCCGTTCGAAGCGATACGAAACCACCTGTATCTTCAACAAACAGCTTGTGATCGACCATTTCCTCACTGAGGTCGTTAGACTCACTTTTGGTGGGGTTTTTAGAGTAACCCTCTCCGCGCCGAAAGGCGATATTTAAAATATCCTCGAAACCACTGCCATCCCGCAGAGCAGTTAACACATTGACTAAGGCTTGCTCGCCTTCACTGGAGTCAACATAAACATCAGCATCAATTAATTTAAAGAAACGCTGTAGAGCCTCACCGTCAAGAGTGCAGGTATTGTTAGACACATAAGGACCACCCACGATCACCTGGGTCTCGGGTGAAATTTCTCTGACAAATTCGATAATTTCCAGAATAGGTTCTGGAATCACATAGAGTGTGGTGGTAATGGCTACGCTGCGCACCTTGCCAGTTTGCAGTTTCTCTCGCAAACTCTCCTTTTCAAATTGGAACTGGTTTACAAAGTCATACGTAAAGCCTCGTTTATGCAAAAATGACGCGAGATAGGTAATTGTCGGCCATAAAAAATCCGTGTTATTAAGCGGTCTACCCGGTTGCTCACGACCTTCATAGTGCAGCTCTGTCAGCAAATCCAAAGAGCGTTTCGGTTCGCCATTATGATTAACGATGGCCAGGGCCAGGTCACGATAGGCTCCGGAATCGGTTCCCATTGCTCGTACCATTTTTTCATAATGCGAGATATCAAGGTCATTAAAACCTATCAATAGGCAATCAATTGTTCCAGCTTGTTGAGAGTCAGTCGTCGATATATTGGGAATAATATGATTCATGGTTAATCCTCGCTAAATGCGAAAGGTCTCGAGTTCGTCATTATCGTTGGCGATGGTCGGTTGATAGCTGCTCATAACGCCTGGTGGCAGTTCGATCAGTTGACAATCAGGCTCGTCGGCTATGGCCAGCATGATTTCAACCAGCTGATCGAGAGCTGTTTGCATACGCGCTGGCAAAAACAGATCACTGTCATACTCCAATGTGAGCCGCAGGCCCTGATCGTCTTCAGCAAACAAAAAGAGTACGTCAAACTTGCTCGCCGCCTGTCTCTCACCAAACGGACTGACAGACAGCCCTCGCATAGAATCAGCGTCATCACGGTTTACTTGATAATCTATCATTACCTGAAACAACGGCCCTGTCATGCCAAGGTCAACCCCTAGACGATCGAATGGGTAGTCTGCATGAGCCAGTGCCTCGTTGAGTGTCGTACTAACCTGATCCAACAAATCACGAAATGAAGCTTCTGGGTTTAAACGATCTCTAAGCAGCAGTGTGTTGACATAAAAGCCAACCTGGTCCTGCACATCTGGATGGTTTCGCCCAGCGGTTACGCAGGCCACGACTGCATCTTCTTGGCCAGAGTAACGAAACAACAGCGCGCGTATTGATGCAACTAAGACACTAAACAGGTCACCCGCTTGTTGTCGTCCTAAATGGCGCAGTTTATCAACCACCGTTGATTTAAGTTGACGACGTACCAGTGTACCCTGATGTCTTGGTTTATCGGTCCGTGGGTGGTCGGGTGATAGTAGCTCAGGACAAGGCATATCATTGAGTTTGTGCACCCAGTAGTCGTGATTATTTTTAAAATAACCAGCTTGCTCCTGAGAACTCTGCCAGCGTGCATAATCACGATATTGGATACGAATTTCGGGTAACTCGACAACCACCCCTTGATCCAACGCACTGTAAACCTGCGTTAATTCTCTCGCAACAACCTGCATCGACCAGGCATCACTCACGATATGATGCATATTGAACGCCAGCACGTGGCAACAACTTTCTATCTGCAAAAGCGTGGCGCGAAATAATGGCCCTTGTTCCAGATTAAATTCAACCGCACTGTCAGCCGCCAACCAACGCTTAGCGTAATCGACTGGGTCAGTCTGTTGACGACAATCAACCCGTGTGAGTGGGGCTAAGCTTTGCTTATGAATGATTTGCCGGGGCTCATCACGTTTTACTGAAAACGTAGTTCGCAATGATTCATGTCGGTCAACCAGGAATCGAACAGCCTCTTCCAGGGCGTTAACGTTAAGCTCACCTCTTAACAGTATCGCAGCAGGCATGTTATACGCGATCGAAGAATGAGTGTTCTGCGCTGCAACCCATAACCGGCGCTGAGCGTCTGATAAAGGATAATCCTCGGACAAAGGAGCTTTGGGAATGGCCTCATATGAAACCGGCAGCTTAGAATCAAGCTGCTGTGCCAGGCTACGCGGTGTTGGCCAAGTAAATAGATCAGCCAATCGAATCTCTAAACCCAGGGTTTGCGATAAGCGAGCTGACAATGCCATGGCTTTAAGGCTGTGACCACCGTGCAAGAAAAAGTCGTCATTTACCGATATTATACAGCCAAGCACATCAGAAAACTGTTCACACAATTGCTGTTCCAATGCCGTCTGGGCTGACTCGACGGGTTCCGAAGAACTCATTGAAAAGCCCATTGAAGAGCCTATTGAAGAATTTATTGCTATCGGGTCTGGTAACTCACTTATTAACAGCTTACCAGTTGGCCCTAATGGCAGCTCATCAATCGCCACAAAATAGCTTGGAACCATATATGCTGGCAAACTCTCAGCAAGTGTTTTGCGCAACATTTGAGGTTCAACCTCAAGTTCTATACTGAGTTCATGATCACTCACAATATAGGCCACCAATGCAAGCTCCTTATCATTGCCACTACCACTGCCCAGTGCACGAGCCATGACAACAGCATTACGTACCCCTTTAGTCTGCAGTAGATGATGTTCAATATCTGCCGTCTCAATGCGAAAGCCACGAATCTTCACTTGGTTATCTTGGCGACCAAGGCACACAAGACGCCCGTCAGCTAACCACTGGGCGTAATCGCCAGTGCGATACAATCTGGCGTTTTGTCTATACGGATGAACCACGAATTTCTCAACATCAAGATCCGGTCGCTGCCAATACCCTCTAGCGAGCCCCGAACCACCAATAAACAGTTCACCGGTCACACCTACCGGCACCGGTTGATATTGTTGATCCAGGACATAAACTTGTGTCTCATCAATTGGGTGACCGATACTGATGTCGTTCGCATCAGTAATTTGTGCGACTGTAGACCAGATTGTGGTTTCAGTAGGGCCATACATATTCCACAACCGACCACCAGTCTCAAGCAGAGTTCGCGCGAGTGTTTTCGACAACGGTTCACCACCACTGAGCATAGTAATAGGCGTTTTGGGTTGCCAGTTAGCATGACCAAGCAACTTCCAAGTAGATGGTGTCGCCTGCATGATAGTCACGCTCTGTTGTTCAATCAACTCGGCCAATTGATACCCATCTAACACCTGCTCTTCCAACGCCAATACCACGCGTGCTCCACAGCACAGAGGCAAAAGTAATTCGAGATAGAAAATATCAAACGCCGCCGTAGTGACCGATAGCAATGTATCCGAGGCCTCACAGCCCGGCTGTTTTTGCATGGCAGTCAGAAAGTTAGCAAGGCTGTCGTGTGCGATCGAAACGCCCTTGGGTTTACCAGTCGTGCCCGAGGTGTAAATGATGTACGCCAAGTCTTGAGGTTTGGCAAGATCTGTTGCCATTGTCGTTGTACCGAAATCACGAACAAAAAAATCATCGTCAAGACAATAGGTTCGAATGTCATTGAGAAGCTCACCAAGTTGTTTGCCGGTAGCATCATCGCTGATCAGATGGTGAACCCCACTGTCGGAGAGTACCGAACTTATCCGAGAAGATGGATGATCAGGATCGATCGGCACAAAGGCTGCACCAGCACGCAGAATCCCCAGAATCGCAACCGGTAACTCAAGAGAACGTCGCAGCGCAAAAGCAACCGGTTCGCCGCCAGTCACACCAGCAGCCAGCAGTTCAGCAGCCAACCTGGCACTGCGCGACCACAGCTCAGAGTATGTCAAACACTGCTCTTGGCAAACCAATGCAACCGCCTCTGGGTTGGCTGCAACCTGAACAGCGATAAGATCAACAACAGTGCTGTCTTGATCTATGTGACGAGTCGGCCCAGAGTGTGATAAGAGTGCTTGTTTTTGCCGTTCAGGAATGAGCGGTAAACGGCTAATCGGGCAATTCGGAGAGTGTAAGATTCCCTGTAGCAGGGTATGAAAATGACCGCACATGTCTTCGACTCGATCACGCGAAAACAATGCCGTGTTATAACGAAGGCCAAGCAACAACTGACCATCACGTTGCTCAAAATCAAACGCCAAATCAAACTTACTCGTGCCTGGTTCTTCAAATAAAGGCACCAAGTCAATACCCGGCAATGAAAGTTCGAGACTGCCTGCATTTTGCAACAACACCATCACATCAAAAATTGGATTTCGCGATAAATCTCGCTCTGAAATCAGGCTATCCACCAACTTGTCGAATGGGTAGTCTTGTTGAGAAAAAGCAGAGAGTGTTCGTTCACGAACTTGATCAAGAAACACCTCGAATGGCAATGTTGAATCAGGACGATTTGTCAACACTATGGTATTGAGATAACAGCCAATACCATCTTCTACATCTGGATGAGAACGGCCAGCAACCGGTGTACCAACGGCTATCAGTTCATTGTTGCTATAGCGAAATAACTGAGTCTGAACGATAGCAACTAGAGCCATAAACAAACTGGCTCCATGTTGTGTCGCTAACGCCGTTATGGCCTGTGTTTGCTCTTCAGAAATGGTTAGAGTCACCATGTCGCCAGCAAAGGTTTGTCGCGTCGGTCGTCGTACAGTGCTCAGATCTAAGCGAGGAATGTTATCCTCGAGCTCGTGACACCAAAATTTGCGTTGCTCTTCTAACTGTCCACTCTCCAGTTGCTGGTTTTGCCAGTGTGCATAATCACGATACTGTATTGACACGCAAGGTAAGGGATCAGGGGCGTTGTCGCAAAAAGCCCGATACAAAGTAGAGAGCTCTTGCAATAACACACTGAGGCTTCTGCCGTCAGCAACGACATGATGCATGGTCAACAGCAGTGCGTGTTGCAGCTCTTCCAGTTGGACGATATGCGCGCAAAACAACGGGCCAGTATTGAGGTCAAAATCGGCTTGTCGTTCGCAGCGAGCGAGCTCGTGAACGGCAACCAGTGGGTCACTCTCATTACGCAGATCGGTGTATTTAACAACAAAAGTTTCAGGCTCATTAATGATTTGCGTAAGTTCGTCACCGAGCAAACAGAACGTCGTACGTAAAGCTTCATGCCGCTCAACCACTGTTTCCAAAGCGCGTTGTAATGCGCTTCGATGCAACGGCCCACGAAGTAACACATGAATGGGCAAATTATACGCAGAGTTAGAATCTTCGAACTGAGAGAGAATCCATAAGCGGCGTTGGGCGTGGGATACCTCATAATGATCTGCACGAGCTAGACTGGGAATAGGCTCACAATGCACGTCACTTAGCAGGGCAATGATGGCCTGCTTATGAAGCTTAATCTGATCTCGTAGTTCTGGCACCATGGCACCCTCAGGCGCACGAAATTTTAAGGCACCCTTTTCAACCCATAAGCGAATTCCAGCCTCAGAGATACTAGCGAGCAATGTGTCAGGAATCGCATCAAAAGAGTCAATTAGCCGTTCTGACGAATGGTTTTTCTGCATCTATTTGGCGTCCAGATGACGTTCTTTTTTCGCAAACAGGCGCTCAGCAACAATGCCTTTTTTGTGACAAGCCTCAACCAGCTTATTCGATTCAACGATAGGGGCTGAGTCATCGTTGTAACCGACGCTCATGATATAGCCAAGCCAAGGCTCTTCGCCCATGGCGTAAACATACAGTTCCTTACACTGCATAGCGTTGACAATACCAAGGGCTTTGTCGCAGTCGGAGCCAGCAAGACGACGCCCTTTATCGTGTTTACGAGAAAGTGGCTTTTCAAACAAGGGGCCATAAAGCCAGGACATCGGAGCGCCATCACATTCCATGCCCAAAAACAAGGTATCAACCGCACCAAATTGTTCTGTTAAACGCTCATACATACGCGGCTCCAAATTCGCCGAGTCAGCAGCAAAGACCAAACTATGACCGGCTAAATCAACCCGATAGGCTAATTTGCTGGCCACCGATAAATCGCCGTGTTCACCAAGAAAAGGTATGCCGCGAATATGTCCACCAGCAACCGGTAAGGATTCTAAGTTGTCTAATTCAATGACGTTATTAAAACCAAGGTTCTCAAGCATCAAACGAAGAGACGGATCTTGTAGCTCGCCAGCCCCGGCACGAGGGACCACGATATTGCGAACCTTATGCCGAATACGTAATAACGTCTCGAATAAGACATGATCGGCATGCGCATGCGTCAATAACACGTAATCAATTGATTCGCCAAGATTTTCCAATGTATAACGGTCAACATCACTGGGGTATTCATAGCTCACCACCGGATCAACTAGAATACTCGTCTCACGCGTTTCCACTAACACACAGGCGTGGCCAAAATAACGCCAACGAACACCCGTTTCGTCAAACTTGGTTTCACGAGAAGGTGCCTCTTGGGTAAAGAAGGGTTGCAACGATTCAACCGACACCCGCGACCCAAAACCATCTGCAATGTCTTGCACTGCCGTGGCGGTACTCGCTGCTGCAAACAGTTTATCAAAAGCGGGGCTAGCCAGTGGTGCATGCAAGGTCAGCGTGTTCGCTTCGGCCAAACGTGGTGTGCTGAGAATAAAAGCCCGTTCATCTCGGTCGGCCAACGACAACATGACGCTTTGGCGCGAGGTGTCGTAAAACGGACTGTTATAGAGCAATGGTTCAAGTATACGATAAGAAGCACGATTCTGTAGATCAAAGACAAGTTCAACATAACCGCGCAATGCATCTGGTACTTGAGGGTATAAAGGCTCAAGACAAGCACCCGGTTCATGGGCAGCGAGAAGTTGTGATAGCGAAATAAGCGCTTCATACAGCTCCAACAAGATGGCTCCTCTATCTTGAGTTCGTTCTATCAATTGCTGGATGTCAGCGCTTCGATCTCCTGAGTAATTAATGAACGTTCCTCCAGCCATCGCCTGGTTTTTGACCGCCGTCGCATGAATATGCGGTGCCCTGACGTACGATTCCATAATAGTTAACTGTTTTTGGGCCAAATTCATGGCCGCTGTAGCAGGAGGAATTAAGTGTGGGCAGGCATACCACTGATCGATCAATGGTTCACCAATGGTATTCTTTTTCAGGTATAAGAGTTCGGTCATATTAGATTTCACCTTCTTCTTCGCCTTGGGCTAATGGTTTGTCAACCACTGCTTGCAGGGCGTTTCTTGAGATTAGTATTTCATTGGCCAGACCAGCAAGCCCGGCAATGGTCGGATATTCAAAAAGAGACTGGATTGGCAAAGGAATTGAATGTTTCTTTGCAAATCGTGCCGTAAACTGAGTGCCGATCATGGAGTCTCCACCAAGATCAAAAAAGTTATCGTGGATACCGATGTCTTCAATGCCCACAAGTTCTCGCCATAGACCAGCGATACTTTTTTCGGTCTCGTTGTTAGGGGCTTCGAATTCAACATCTAAACGAGGGCGTTGATGTAACGATGTCAGAGCACTTAACAATGGAGGTTTCGATTCCACTCCAACATCAACCCAGCTATCAATTCGCGCCTGCAGGCTGCCAGCGGAAATAATGACTTGCCCGGTTATGCGGGAGTTCACAATTCGTTGAAACGCTTCGAAGGCTTCATCTTTATCCATCGCATAACGATCAATACTGATTTTATTAATATTGGCCTGAGCCAGTGCGCGTATTGTTGGCCAGCGATCCCAATTAGTACTAACCCAAGGAAGACGCGGGTTTCCCTGTGCGAAGGCATCAAGAGCATTACAGGCAGCGCTGTACATGCTCAGACCCAGACCACCGAGAATGGCTGCATTTGATGAAATTGCCACCGCAAACTCAACAGATTCAGGGTCCAGCAAGGAGTCCAACACCAACGCAGGTGTCACTCGACTGCGAAATAAACGTTGCGAAGCAAGGCTGTCCACCTCACCCAGTGGTCGCGAGAGTTTACCTTGTCGAGTATCTCCAGCCGCATGCACTACACCGCCTATTGGGCCATATTTTTTCTCTGCTTGAGTAACAACATTCTCCATTTGCTCAGCACTGCTGGCATCAGCACAGGCAATCATAACTGTTGAACCGTTTTCCTCGATTCGCTGTACGGCTTTAATTTTATCGCGAATACCGGCCGCAGTATCAGTATGTTTTGCATCAAACGCAGCCAGCTCGCTTAACGGAGCCTGTGCAAGAATTAATGCTGACTCGGCAAGTTTTCGACTCGGCCCCGCTGCTGGAAAAGAACAGGACCACTCAAATCCAGCACTGCTACACACTTGTTCCCAAGCCTCAATCGCCATAATCGGTGAATGTTCACGTAAATGTGTGTCTTCAAACGACCACCAGCCGTCAGCCAATCCCCAAACCATTTCCGTCCAGCGGTGTGATCGAACTGTCTCGACCATACCCAATACCCCACCCGGCACCATTAGATCTTGCAGGTTGCGCAAGGTTGTTTCAATATTTGGTGACACGTGAACAACATTAAGTCCAAAAATGACATCAAACTCATGGGCATCAAAGCCTTGCTCTGAAGCCGGCTGTGAAATATCAAAAGGAGCCGTTGAAATGAAGTCAAAACGCTGCTCCACCGCTCGGCGTTCGTGAGCAAGAACGAACGATCGACCCAGGTCAGTCACCACGTACTCAACGTTTTTACCACACAATCGTGGTGCCAGCATCTCGGTCGCGAAGCCGTTCCCAGCACCAACTTCAAGAATTCGTACCAAACGACCATCCGCCCGATCGATGACGTGTTCAATCGCATCAATTAACAGTCGAATATAAAGGCGCGTCGCGTCAGCGTCTTCCGCCTCAGCACTACTTTCTCGCACATCGTCCGACTTGCCTTCTGGATAAAGCACAGAGACTCCTTCGACAGCACCACTTAGCGCTGTACCAAACCCTTCAGCGCATTGTCGAAGCATCTTCAATTGACTGGCGATGTCTGGATACTCGGTGAGCAAATCACGTTCCAGGATTTCACTCGGTGAAGTGGTTTCAAGTTTGGCAAAAGTGAGCGAGTCAGCTTCAATCTTTAGCACTTGATCAGCCGCAAGCGTACGTATGAAAAATTGGAAGAAACGTTCGTAAGCAGGCTGAATTTTCAGCTGTGTACGCAAGTCGTTCATCGTCATGTGTCGACCGTTCTCTACTGTGACACCACTGGATTGAAAATACTCAAGAATGTGTTGACTGCAAAGAGCATTGAGCCGTTGTTCCAATTGCAGATCCATTTGAGGAATGTTAAGCGCCTCGTATAGACGTTCTTCACACAGGTGCAAATGTTCAGACCAGTTCGGCAGCGGCTCCAGACCCTGAGTCAAAAGTTCACGCATCAAAGTGCTTTCACCCTCTGACTGAAGCCATTGATTCCAGTCACACCGATCCGGCATAGGGCTGCGCCCAACAAGGACAATATCCGTAGCCTGTTTAGCAAAATGTTCAGCCACCAGCAGGCCAATGCCCCCTAGCCCACCAGTAATAAGCACTGGACCATTTATTATCTGCGATTCACTGTTTGGGATCGATATTGGCTCATAACCCTGTACCCAACGACCGGTGCGACGAGACGCCAACAACGACGTGCTCGATGACGATAAAATATCGGCGCTGAGTGTGGCTGCCTGTGCCGATGTTGCCTTAGCTTGAGTATGGGCAACATCGATGATTCGGCAACTTAGAACCGGAATCTCTTGGGCCGCCACGCGCAGCAGACCGGCAAGTCTTGCATTGTTGACATTCAAGCAAGCTTCACCTGCGACATCGATTAAGCCAGAAGTGATCAACGTCAAACGAACGGTATCCGCCTCACAGCGAGAAATAGCTTGCAATAGCGACACCAAATCATCGTAGCCATCACAGTCAACCCGCGCATCATCAAACGCCGGGATATCATCGTCAATGGTCCGGGTGTGAACGATATGCAATGGGCCACTGGGAACAGCAGCAAGCAACTGGGCGTAATCATTCGTATTAGCTGTTCGCACGCTGAAATGGTTATCACCGAGATCTTTGTATTCATCTGCTGCATAAGCGCGCAGTAGCTGGCTACAGGTCTTGGCGAGTTCTGCTGTAAGTTGATCGTCAAGCGTCACAGAATCACCAATGAACAAACAAGGTTCATGGCGCTTATCCTGCGAATCGTTTGGGATAAATTTGGTATCGCGCTGCACAGTAGGCGTATAAAACCAATTGTCCAACGGTAGGCGCTGTGACGAATCTGACGGTGTCGCTGATGTTACTGAATGACCATCAACACCTGCTTGCAACCAATGTCGGTTACGACTAAAAGGATAGCCTGGCAGAGAAACTCGGCGAGCACCCACAGTATCACCCATGGCGTCCCAGTTGAGACTATGTCCACATTGCCAGAGCAAAGCGGCGGTTTCTCGCACCGCTTGCAAGTCACAGCCTGAATGAGGACGCAAGCTGGGTAAAATCAGCATTTCTTTGTTTCCATTGCGAACCAGTCGAGATAAGGTTTCATCTGGGCCAATTTCCAAAAGCTGAAAGGTTCCGCTCTGCGTTAACTCATTGATACCATCATAAAAGCGCACGGTTTGCCGCATATGACGCACGTAGTACTCGGGGTCTTGAGCTTCATCAGCAGTAATCCAGGTTCCAGAAACGTTGGATATATATGGAATCTTCGGAGCCCGACGAGGAAATTGATCAATCGCCAATGCGAGTTCATCAGCCACTGCATCCACCGATCGTGAATGAAAAGCATGGGCAGTCTGCAGTACCTGTCCTTGAATTCCTTCGCTCGCCAAATGACTATGGAAATCACTGATCGCAGACACTGGTCCAGCAACCACACATTGCTGTGCACCATTAACGCCAGCGAGATCAAGCCCACTCGGCAAACGCTTTGCCAGTTCCTCCGGACTGATGGAAATGGCCAGCATTGAGCCACGTTCCAAACCTTGCATAATCCTTCCGCGCTGCACCACAATCTGCAGTGCATCCTCCAATGTGAACACCCCGGCAACACAGGCTGCAACGTATTCACCCAGGCTGTGGCCAATCATCGCCTGTGGTTTAATGCCCCAGCTGGCCCACAGTTGAGCGAGCGCATAGTTAAAAGCAAACAGAGCCGGTTGGGCATTAGCGGTTTGATCGATCATTTTAGCGTTTTCCGCAGTCGCAAATAACACTGTCCGCAGATCAAATTCGCATTGCAACTGAGTGATATCGCAGCAACGATCCAAAGTGTGACGAAATACGCTCTCATTATCATAGAGTGAACGCACCAAACCTTCTCTCTGAGTGCCTTGCCCTGCGATCAAAAATGCCACTTTAGGCAATGTTTGAACAGGTTCAAAGGAACTTTCTTGAGAATTTAGCGGCATCAATAGCTTACTAAGCTGATCTGGCTGGCTGGCAACCAACGCCTGACGAAACTCAAATTCGGCGCGGCCATTCTGAAGCGTGTGGGCAATATCATGCAATAAGGGAGCATCGTCATTATTCAGAACATATCTCAATTGCTCGCAACGGGCCTGCAAGGCTTCAGGGGTTTTCGCTGACAATGGAAATATTCTTGGCCTTTCTTGAGGCTCGCAATGCTCAATGGCCGGCGCTTGCTCCAACACGACATGAGCGTTAGTGCCACCAATTCCAAAAGAACTTACGCCCGCTCGTCGAGGTTGGTTTTCACTGGGCCAGTCACTGAGCCTGGTACACAGGTTAAAACCGCCAAAATCGATATCAGGATTGGCCTTTTCTGCGTGTAAGGTCGGTGGTATCTTAGCTTTCTCCACTGCCAAGGTAGTCTTGATCAACCCTGCTATGCCCGCAGCTGAACCAAGATGGCCAATGTTACTTTTAATGGATCCAATTGAGCAGCGATAATCAACTTTGTCGTTTGTATCAAAGGCTTCACGCAGAGCAGCCACTTCAATTGGATCACCAAGTTTGGTGCCAGTGCCATGGGTTTCGACGTAGGCGATCGTACTGGGGTCTGTATCTGCTTGCTGTAACGCAGCCGAGATCACCGCCCTTTGACCATCAATACTCGGCGCTGTGTAGCCAACTTTACCTGATCCATCATTATTGGTTGCCGACCCACGAATGACTGCGTAAATATGGTCGCCATCGGCCTGCGCCTGTGACACTGTCTTTAGAACAACAACACCTGCACCGCAACCAGCGACTGTTCCGCCCGCATCGGCTGCGAATGGTCGACAATGACCATCGGCAGATAAGATTCCTGATTGCGTGTAGGTGTAACCCTCAACCAATGGGGTTTTTATCGATACACCACCGGCGAGCATCATCTCTGCTTTGCCAAGGCGCAATGCTTCGCAGGCCCAATCCACTGCCACCAAAGAACTTGAACACGCTGTTCCGATCGTGAGACTTGGGCCACGAAGGTTCATTTTGTAGGACACACGCGTAGCCAAATAGTCTTTGTCATTACCAATCAGCAGCGGATAGTCCCCCATATGCTCAAGAGCAGACCTATTAGGGTAAACATTGTTGAGCAGGTAACCACTGGCACCACAGCCCGCAACCACACCAATTCGGTCAGAGTAACGAGCAGGGTCATAGCCCGCATCTTCCAGAGCTTGCCATGCACACTCAAGAAACACACGCTGCTGTGGGTCGGTGATATCGGCTTCTCGCGGACTCATATCAAAAAACTCTGAGTCAAACACATCGGCTCCCTGCAACACCGCTTTGGCCATCACATAATCATCGCGCTGATACAGTTCGGCCGGAATGCCAGCTTTAGCCAGTTCATCGGCACTCAACGAACTGATCGACTCTACGCCCGAACATAAGTTATCCCAGAGTTCATCGCTGCTGTCTGCACCGGGAAAGCGACCAACCAAACCAATAATAGCCACCGCTTCGTTACTATTTACAGGTTTCGTCTCAACCACTTTATGGGTAGTTTTCCCTTCGTCGAGAAAATTGGCTAAAGCACTGATAGTTGGATAGCGAAACAAATTAACAATATCCACTGGCTTGTTTAATCGTTCCTGCAACCTTGTACTGACGTCAACCAACAACAAGGAATGGCCGCCTAAATCAAAAAAGTTTTCATCTTCAGCTATATGATCACGCTGTAAGACAGACTTCCAGATGTCAGCAATCACTGCATGAACTTTCCCACCAGTCGATATACCCTGATGTTGATTCGTCACTGATTGTCTGAGTGCCAATCGGTCCACTTTGCCGTTTGCAGTCATGGGGATAGCGGGCACCAATGTCAGTCGCGCTGGCACCATATAAGCAGGAAGCAACACCGCTAAATGTGCACGAATTGTTGCTTCAGCAGGTGTCACTTCATCCTTTGCTACCCAATAAGCTTCAATTAGAGAAGCTCCTTGTTCGTTATCAGCGATAGCGACAGCAGCAGCGATGTCAGGGTGTGAGCACAGAGCGGCTTCGATCTCGCCGAGCTCTATGCGATGGCCACGCAGTTGAATTTGATCATCATTTCGCCCGAGATACTCAAGTGTGCCGTCTTCACGCCAACACCCTAAATCACCGCTTCGATACACACGTTCAGTGGGGGCAAAGCTTACATCGACAAAACGAGCATTCGTAAGTGGTTGATTATTCAGATAACCTTGGCATACACCAGTTCCACCAACCAGGATTTCACCAACCACACCAATCGGCACCGGTTGCAAAAAAGCGTCGCAAATGTAGGTTTTGGTCTCGGGCAATGGAGCACCAATCGGGCTGATTGAATGAACCTCATTCACATCAGCCTGAGTGATAACTCGATTAGTCACATGCACCGTCGTTTCCGTAATGCCATACATATTGCACAAAGTGATTCGATCAAGCGGATACTGTTGTGTCCAACTGGCAAGCCGGTTGGGCGCAAGGCGGTCACCACCAAAAACGACATAGCGCAAATGCTGATCAAGCGTGTGTTCAGTTGCTTTGAGTTCAATTTCGGCCAGTGCCAGAAACGCTTCAGGGGTTTGGCTTAGCACGCTGATCTGTTGAGCGACAAGTAACTTGCGCAGTTCACTGACATTACGCACCGTTTGTCGAGGCGCAATAACCGCTTTTCCTCCCGTCACCAATGCACCGTATATCTCCCAGACACTGAAATCGAATGCCATTGAGTGCGCGCACAGCCACACATCATCGGCTCCCACGTCCAGAGGGAAGTGTTCATTGGCAAGCAGGCGAACCAAATTACGTTGGTTTACAACACAGCCCTTAGGAACACCGGTCGAGCCGGAGGTAAAAATGACATAGGCCACTGAATCGGGCTGTGTAGCGCTGGCAAATGAACCAACCTTCGTATCACGCATGCCACAATCCAGGACTTGCATATCTGAGTGCTGTGGCAGGCAATCGTTTAACGTAGACCGGTGTTCATCATCAACCAGCAAATAAGCCGGACTGCACTGATCAATAATTCCTCGGATTCGACTCGTTGGAGATTCACTGTCAATCGGCACATAAGCCGCACCCAACTTCTGAATGGCAAGAAAACTGATGACCGCTCGATGATCAGGGCGTTGCATGACTGGGACCAATTCGCCTGCACTTACACCATGCTGGGCAAGTGCATGTGCGAGTTGACTGGATTGATCTTCAAGATCAATGTACGAAAGCGTATTGTCACCATATTGAATAGCAACGGCATCACCACGAACATGAGCCTGTGCAGCAATTAGATCAACCAGAGTAAGTTCATCAGGGTAAGCTGCTTCAGTCTGATTCCATGTCTCGACAACTTGGTTCCACTCTGCTTTTGGCAGATACTGTGCGTGTCCAACAGCCACATCAGTGTCAGCTGCCAGACGTTCTAGCAAAGTGCAGACATGCCGCGACATACGTTCAATTCTGCCCGGTAAAAACAGAGCCGTATCGTACTCAATATGCAGGAAATAGCCTTCGCTTTGCTCAACTAAGACAAAGCTGAGGTCATATTTGGAAGTGTTTGGTTCCTCATTGATTATCGTGGTCGTCACCTTAGGCAACATGAGCGGGTGCTCTTCTTGTTGTTGCAGAACAACAGCAACATCAAACAGCGGGGAACGGCTTAAATCTCGCACATCCCCAACAGTCTCGACTAATCGGTCGAAAGAAAAAGCCTGATGTGCATAGGCTGAAGCGACTGTTTTGGCTAATTGCTGAACGAGATCTGAGAAACTCTGTTCTGGGCTGAGATGGCTGCGTAATACCAATAAGCTGACGAAACAACCGACTTGGTCTTCAAGAATACTCTGTGTCCGACCAGCGGTTGGCGTACCCACAGTCAGATCTTGTTGATTGGTGTACCGAAAAAGCAACAACTTGACGACTGCCGTAAAAACAACAAAAGGAGTGACTTCCAGTGTTTGTGCGAGTTGGTCGATAATTTTGGAATGTGAACCAAGTTTGATTATATGCTCAGCACCTTCGCCCTTTCGCTGTGCTGGACGAGGGAAATCAGTGGGCATATTCAGTGGTTGAATTCCCGCCAGCGTCGTGCGCCAATACTCACCATGCTCACGCATCACCTCAGACTGATTTTGTTCGTGTTGCCACTGGGCAAAGTCACGGTATTGAATCGGCAGCGCCTCGCTTGAGTGACCGCTCTTGTGAACTGCAAGTCGATACGCGGCCGAAAAATCTCGCTGTAAAACGCCCATGCTCCAACGATCACACACAATATGGTGAACACACAAAAGCAAAACGTGCGATGACTCGTCTAAACGCACAAGAGTGACTCGCACAGGAGCTTCCTGTTCTAAGTCAAAACGAGCCTGACCATGAGCAACACCAAGTTGCTGCGCCTTAGTTTCCAAGTTCGTCTCAGCGTCCACTTCATGACTCAAATCAAGCTCGTTGAGCGTGAAAGAGGCAACGTCGAGAATTTCCTGGTGCAACTCTGACTCAATTCGTACAAAACGAGTTCGTAATGACTCATGCCGCTGGACGATGTCAACGAATGCTGTGCGCAATGCCCCAGGTTCCAATTGGCCACTCAACATTATGGTTGCCGTCATATTGTAAACGCCAGCCTTGTCAGTGATCTTATCGAGCAGCCAAAGCCGTCGTTGGGCATCGGATGCGATGAATGGGCCCGTATCGCTTCTATCACTATCGCGCGTGATACGTTGAGTACTGGGTGCGTAATTACCGTTTACAATAGCTGCCGCCAACTTTCTTGGTGTGCGGTTCTCAAACAATGCCGCCAGTGGCACGTCAACACCAAGTGCATCGCTCAATTGACCAATGGCGCGAGCCGCTCGCAAACTGTGACCACCATGCATAAAAAAGTCATCGTCCAAACCAATAGCTCGTTCTGACAAGAGAACACTTCTAAGAGTTTTGTGTACCAGCGTCTGTAACTCGTTGGCCTGACCTTTCCAAAGGGTCTGCTCTTTCTCATGGGTCTGGCCAGTTTCCTCTGCATCACTTTGCTCATGAATTGGTCTGGGCAGCTTACTGAAAGCTATTTTGCCATTGCTTGTCAGCGGCAGTGTGCTAAGCAACACCAGACAGTTTGGGCGCGAATGTACTGGCAACTGCGCCTCGATGTGAGTATTTAAAGCGCCAGAATCGACGTTCTTACCGGTGTAATACCCGACTATTTCAATGTCATCACCACGACCAAAGGTATGGACAACGGCATCATTCACCTCAGCAAAACGGCTAAGAACGGCTTCGATGTCTGCAAGCTCAATGCGGTAGCCACGGATATTGAGCTGTCGATCTCGGCGCCCGGTATATTGAATGGTCCCGTCATCACGCAGAAAACCAAGATCTCCGGAGCGATAACCGCTAAGCTTCATGGTCTCTGTACCTGGTTCAACAGAGCTTGCAGCATCAGAATGTGCAGTCATAAAACCGTTACCATCAAGCTCTAACTGAAGCGGGCAAGTTAAACCACTACCATTGACAGTGATTTCACCAAGCTCGTAAGTACCACATGGTCGACCATCCTCAGTGGCTATAGAAACCTGCCAACCTGATACTGATTGACCAATTGGGACCGGACCAGATTCAAGTAATGTAGTCGCTGAATTACCATGCGCGCTTGGCGGATTAACCACATGCCAAGTAACGGCTTGAGGCGTTTCTGTTGCACCATACAAATTAACGCAGATAGCGTTCGGAGCCAATCGAAGAACAGCGTTAACGTCTGCATAATCAAGTAATTCGCCAGCGAAGAACACATAGCGCAAACTGGGTAACGACGACGTTCCAGAAACCGACACCAAACTACGACTCAGAGCCGGTGTGATATGAATGATTGAAACTTGATTATCGGCAAGGTACTTCAGTAAGGCTTTGGGTTCAGCAAAGACCTCTTGTGGCGGTACAAAAATCGAAGCGCCCAGAACAGGAGCTATGAGTATGTCACGTAATACGGGATCATGCCCCAGCCCACTGAGTAAGGAAAAACGATCATCCCTACTGACATCGAATGTCGCTATGTACCATTGAATAAAGTTACGCAGTGGTTCACGTCGCCCAAGCAAGGCTTTAGCCACACCTGTAGTTCCCGAAGTGAAAGCGATATAGGCGGACTCGTTATGGGAAGAGTCGAACCAAGTCAGCAGGTCTTGTTCTTTGTACTTAGCCTCGAGTATTGTCGTTGATAACGACAAATGAACGAGAGGCTCAATGGCCTCTTTCAAAGCACAGGGAATGTCACTGGCGTTGTCGGTGAGGGTCAAGCAAAATCGAGCTTCGCTTCGTTGTAGATAGTTACGTAAAACCTCAGGTGGATAATGACAATCGAGAACAACAAACGCACAACCCGAACGCAAAACACCCTCAATTGCGATCGGTAACAAAATATTACGAGCAGCATAAATAGCCACAACCTCACCGGCGGCACCTCCACATTCGATGATATGATGGGCTAACTGAGATGCTTGACGACTTAAGTTTGCAGCTGACAATTCGGTAGCATTGCTATCAAAATCCAGGTCGAGACAATCCGTTTTCGCTACCTTGACTTGGGGCAGTTTGCTTTTTGATGATGACGGTTGAGTACCCGACAGAACTATTGAGTCTATGGGCTGATCGGGTTCAGCAATGGCCTGAAACAACAGTTCTTCAAGGTGCACCAAAGCCGTTTGCATGCGATTTGGCTCAAACAAGTCGCGATCGTACAACAATGCCAATTGCAAACACTCTTCCTGAGGCTGGATATACAGTGTGAGATCAAACATCGAAGTGGAATCGGGAATCTCCAATTCTTCGATGTGCAGTCCTTCAAGATCAAGTCCGACATTCGGATGGTTGAGCATATTAATGAAGACCTGAAACAGCGGGTTTCTATTGAGGCTACGCTCAGTCGTGACGGCTTCAACAATTTTATCAAAGGGCGTATCCTGATGTGCAAAAGCATCCAGAGCAATGTCCTTAACCCGGTCGACTAATTCATTCAAAGACGGCTTGCCAGACACATCGGTTCGCAACACTAATGTGTTAACAAAGAAGCCAACAATATCCTCTAATGAAGGCTCTGGGCGCCCAGCAACCGGAGTACCAATGACTAAATCAGTCTGGCCGGAATAACGGTATAGCAAGCTACTGAACGCGGCAACAAACACCATAAATTCACTTACACCTTGCTCTCTAGCATAGGTTTGCAGGTCATGACTTAACGAGGCTGCCAGCTTATGTTGAACTTTAGCACCTCGATATTGCTGTACCGCCGGTCGTTGAAAATCGCTGGGAAACGTGGTTACAGGAGGCGCAGAATCCAGGAGTTGACGCCAATATGTCAACTCTTGCTCCAATCTCGGACCACTGAGAAGCTGGCGTTGCCAAACGGCAAAGTCAGCAAACCGTATCGTCGGAGTGTTAAGTCGAGCCGGGCGTGCATCGCGTTCGGCGAGATATAACTCGCCGAGTTCTCTAAATAGCAATGCATGTGACCAACCATCGGTAATAATGTGATGGATGCTGAGTAGCAACACATGTTCGTCATTACTAAGATGAAACAGTGTTGCACGCCATAAAGGGCCAGTAGCCAGCGCAAAAGGAATTTGTCGATCGTGTTCGATTGCCGAAAGAAGTTGTTGCTGTTGCTCTGTCGGATCAACCCATTGGCACAAATCAACCCTGTTCATAAATTGCTCAGGGGCGTCACCCACTTTCTGCTGTAGACCCTCTTTGCCAGCGACGAAACTTGTGCGTAATGATTCATGCCGCACACACAATAAACGCAACGCCTGCGCAAGAGCTTCTTCGACTAATTGGCCAGATAAGCGTATCGCTCCCTGCTCACAATACGCCGCACTACCGCCCTTGCCCAATTGGTCAATAAACCACACCCGTTCCTGATTGAAAGACGCTGGGACGGGATCGTCATTGCCCGCAATTGATTGCAAAACAACAGGCTTAACAGTGTTCACTTCAGTGTCGAGTAAGGCTTGCGATAACTGACTCACCGTACGGTGTTCAAACAACATTCGTAACGGCACTGATCGAGAAAAGCGCTGCCCTACCCGATTAACAATTTGTGCGGCAATCAGCGAGTGGCCGCCAAGATCGAAAAAGTCATCAGTCACACCCACTGAAGCAATACCAAGAACCTCGGCCCATATATTGGCTAGGATAGCTTCGGTTTCTGTTGATGGGGCTTGCTGTTCTGTAAGAGCGAGTTGCCACTGCGCCGGAAAACAGACTGGCACTTGGTTAACAGGCATGTTGGTAAAGGGAGTTTCACCTTGATTACCAGGCGCAACAATTAACGGCAATATTTGCACCAGATGGTCGGTGATTTTTTTGGCACTCCCTGGCTCAAAACGACTGCCATCGACCACAATTTGTATATCTAATTCAGCTCCCGGTGTCACTAACAAGGCGATCGCGTAACCAGTTCTGGCTCCCACTGACGGACGTTCGTCAATACTGAATTGGAGTCCACTGCGATTCAACGCTTCTGCCGAGATCGGATAATTCTCAACCACCACAACACTATCAAATAAGGGTTCACGTCCAGGTAACTCTGACCAATTGTGTATATCGCCGGTGCTGCAATAACCACCCACTTGTGCTTGTTCTTGATGCTGTGCCTGCAATTGCGGTAACCAGTTATCACTCTGCTGAGTGGGGACGATGACTCGCAAGGGCTGCGTGGTGGTAAATAAGCCGATCATATCTTCGACCCCTTGCAACTCACTGGGCCGCCCAGATGCCGTGATTCCAAAAACCACATCATCGCAACCTGAATATGCCGCCAACAGTTTCGCCCAAGCAGCGTAGACTACCGTTGCCATTGTGACTTTCTGTTCACGAGCATGCGCAATGATGCGATCATAAATCAAACGATCAACACGAGTGTCGTGCTGTTGGTAAGACGCATCATTAACCACTGTCTGCCCAGTTGAGGGTGGACGCCCTAATCGGGTCGTCGTCGTAAAGCCTCTAAGCTGTTGTTCCCAAAAACGTTGTACGTCTTCTACATTGTTTTGTTCAACCCACTGTACATAAGCGCTAAACAATCGCCTGGCAGCAAGCTGAGGTGGCTTTTTTTCGCAATAAGCATCATAACTGCTCCATAAATCATCCATCAGCAAAGAAATACACCAACCGTCCATCAAAATATGATGATGCGTCCAGATGAGGCAATATTCTTGTGCGTTAATACAGACAACAGTCATCCGCATTAACGGTGCTACTCTAAGGTCAAAACCAGCCTCACGGTCGTGTTTAGCCATGGTCTCAAGTTCAAGGTCAATATCAACATTTGACTCATCAAGATGATCAACCACATTCATCGGTGAGGCAGCATGTCGAAAGACAACCTGCAATGGTTTTTCCAAGTCACGACCAACAAATGCGGTGCGCAAAACCGGGCGCTGTTGAACAACATATTCCCATGCCTGAGCCAAGGCTTTACAATCGAGTGCTCCACGGACTCTCACCACCGATTGCTCGACATGCATCCCCGGCGACTCATTAAGGCCAGCTTGATAGAAAATTCCAAGCTGCGCCGGTGCCAGTGGAAAAATGGTTTCGAATTTATTGTCGGACATACGGCCTATCCCCTTGCACCGTCAAGCTCAGCCATAATGGCTGCCAGCCCATCGTCGGATAAACCCGCATCTGGAAAATCAGACGGAGTGTAGGCACTGGCTTGCGGTGCTTGTCCGGCTTGGATAAAGTCATCCAAGTTTTCAACAAAAGCAGAAACAAGCTGCTGTATGGTCTCGGCAGTGTACAAAGAGGCAGAATAGCGCCACTCAACCTCAACCCCGTCTGGGCCTGCGATAACTTCGATCTCAAAACGGTGATGCCGACGCTCATTCGGGTGCTGATCTGTGCCAGGAACTCGGCCGATCACACCAAATCTTGAACCTGAGTCGGTACCTGCAGTGCCGAGATAATTCAATACCGCATCTGGTTCACTTGCAGGTAAAACACATAGATCTTGCTCAGGGTCTGTCGCCAGATAACGCAATATTCCATAACCAATACCATCGTCAGGAATGGCACGCAGTGTTTCTTTTACGGTTTTGATACACATCTCTGCTTCTTGGCTCGGTAAAGAAAGAGTCACTGGGTAGAGACTGGTAAACCAACCAACTGTGCGTGACAGATCAGCATCTACTCCATTCAAATCACGGCCATGGCCTTCCAGGTTAATCGTCACCTCGTCTGACTTATTCCATCTGGTGAGTGTGCGTGCCAACATGCACACCAATAAGTCTCGAGTACTCGTGTGATAAATCTCAGGAAGCTTACTCAACAACGCATCACTACGTTCAGAATTCAAACAAATGTGCTCAGATCGTTCACTGGAAACAATACCCTGCTCCTCGTGGCCAGTGTCACTGGCAATTCGAGGGCTACTCGGCAGACGGCCCAAATACTCTCGCCAATACTCTCGATTAGATGCAAATTCCGGACTATCAACCTGCTGTGAAAGAGTATCAATCCAACTGTCATAGCTCGCGGTAACCGGCGGCAGCTTGACCACTGCTCCGTCAAGCAATTGTTCGTAAGCGCAGCTCAGATCATCAGCAAGAATACGCCAACTCACACCATCCACGGCTATATGGTGCGCAACCAAAAGCAATGTATTGGGTCGGTCAACGTGCTTATGGCCCGTGCTAAAATAGCGAGCAACCAGCAAGGGACCTTCATAAGTATCAATCACCTCACGTGCCTGATCACTGGCTATGCGAAAATCATCTTGTTCACAAGCAGGCTTGGAGTCATCGAGTTCAATAAGCTTGAAGTCAATTGGGCTGTCATCCGCATACTGCAGTTGCCAGTGACTCTGTTGATCTTGCTTTAAACGCAGACGAAAAGCGTCATGATGATTGCAAACCGCACGCAGTGCCTGCTCAAGCAAGCGAGGATCAGTATCAACCGCAAGATCAAAGCGCAATGATTGACAATAACGATCAACATAAGCCGGTTGTTGCTCAAAAAACCACGATATGATTGGTCCCGCCTTAGCTGGTCCGACCTCAGGACGAATATAAGCCGTTGCTTGATCAGCCAATGTGACAACAGCCACTAAATCTCTTACCGTCGGATTTTGGAATAAATCTTTAGGCGTAAATTGAAACCCTTGTGATCGAGCCCTTGAAACAATTTGAATGGCAATGATTGAGTCACCACCAAGTGCAAAGAAATTATCGTAGACTCCAATTGCCGGTAAAGACAGTGCTTTCGCCCAGATAGCAGACAGTGTTTCTTCGGATTCTGTGCTCGGTGTGTCCTGCGCTTGAGTATTCGTTTCAGCATCCGCTGCTGAGGGTTCCGGCAATGCCTTAAGATTAATTTTTCCAGTCGAGGTCCGTGGTAACTCAGACAGTTCAACAATGACCGCGGGAACCATATACGACGGTAGCCTTTTACCCACAAACGCACGCAGTGCGGCCCGGTCTATTGAATGACTGCTCGGGACTACATAGGCAATGATACGAGGACTGTTGTTGGTCTGTACCACCGTTACGACTTGACCAACGGTGGCATGTTTTAATAAGCAAGCTTCGATCTCAGCAAGTTCAATGCGATAACCATGCAGTTGTATTTGCTGATCCAAACGCCCCAGATACTCGATGTCGCCATTGATCAAACGTCGGGCCTTATCACCGGTCCGATACAAGCGGTGTTCGGGAAATTGTGGGTCACTGACATAACGTTCAGCCGTTAACTCAGCTTGACCTAAATAGCCTTGCGCCAACCCATGACCACCGACATAGATCTCTCCCGGCACACCAACAGGAACCGGCGCCATATGCTCGTCAAGCAAGAGCACCCGCAGGTCACACAAAGGCTCTCCTATGCAGCTACCTTTGCTATCCAAATCAGCATTTGTGATTCGTCGATGTGTAACGTGAACCGTTGTTTCAGTAATGCCGTACATATTGATCAGACGTGGACTTTCATCACCATACCTATCAATCCAGGGTCGAAGGGTATTAGGGTCCAGCGCTTCACCGCCAAAGACCACATGACGTAAGTTCAATGCTACCGAGTCTTTTTGGTTGACTACTTCGGCTATTAGCTGATGAAAAGCCGTTGGTGTTTGCGACAGAACCGTGACTTTTTGTTCATGCAAAACACTGAGTAATGCTTCAGGGGATTGCGCCATCCAATGTGGCACCAACGCGACACGACCTCCGGTAAAAAGGGCCCCAAACGTTTCCCACACGGAGAAGTCAAAAGCGTAGGAGTGCACACAAGCCCATACCTCATCGTTCTCAAACTGAAACTCCAAGGCCGCAGCTGAGAACAGTCGAGTCATATTGAAATGACTGACCATCACACCTTTAGGTTGCCCGGTGGAACCCGAGGTATAAATAACATAGGCTGAATCTTGCGGGTCTATATCAAGGTTAAGATTAGCGCTGTCGTGAGTTTCGATTTCAGAACAGTCATCTGAATAAACAGTATGGTAGTCGTCAGTATCAGCGAAACTGGAAAACGACGCTTCCGTGACCAAAACCTTAATTTCGCAATCTTTGAACATTTGCCGAATACGTTGTTCAGGCCAAGATGTGTCAACTGGCACATAGGCAGCACCGGTCTTAAGGATGGCTAACAATGCAACCAAAATTTGCGGTGTGCGTCTCATACAAACGCCAACGTACTGAGTTTTGCCAGCACCTTGCGATAATAAATGTCGTGCAAGTCGGTTAGCTTGTTGGTTTAATTCCTGGTACGACAGGGCTATACCAGAGTCAACATCCGTGATCGCAATTTCGGTCGGAAACTGCTCTACTTGATGTTCAAACCAAACATGGGCTAATGCTTCAGCATCGATATAACTGGGAGCTTCGGACGGCGGGCTTGGCCACAGGCTTTGCTGTTGTTTAGCGCTGAGCATAGGCAAAGCACCAACACTTTGACTCGATTTAGCCACCACGCCTTCAATGAGATGTTGAAAATGCTCAAGCCATCGAGCAATGGTGTCAGGTTTAAACAGCTCAGTATTAAAATCCAGTTCAAGGCGTAAACCCTCGTCATTATCATAAGCATTACAGATAAGTTCAAATTGGCTGAATGGCTTATTAAATGGCACTGGAGTAACCACTATGTCTGCAAAGCGAAGCTCATCGGGTGAAGTCTCATAATTAAATGTGACTGAGCAAACTGGCGGCCGTGAAGGGTCTCGCGGTGCATCGATCAAATCCACCAATTCACTGATCGTCGCAGTAGCATGGTCATTAGCATCATGAAAATTAGTCACTACAGAACTGAGAAAATCTAGGAAAGACTGCTCAGTGTCAAACGTACTGCGCACTGGGACCAGATTGACACAATGCCCAACCAGCTCAGACATTCCTGACAGTACGTGACCTGAGACCGGCACACCAACTGCAACATTTTCTTGTTGACTCAGCCGGTGCATCAATACCTGAAAGCAAGCTAATAATGTCATGAAGGGCGTTGCTCCATGGCTTGAACCAACCCGCTTTAAAGCCACCATCAAGTCAGCCGGAATGGTTGCGATAGCACGTTCACTGCGAGCACCTAATACCGCCGGACGTGGGTGATCAAGAGGCAATTCAAGTACGTCAAGTTCAGACTGAGCAAGAGTGTAACGCCAAAATGCATCGGTTCCCTTGCCGCTTTCACCTACTCTTGTTTGCTGTAACCAATTGGCATAGTCAGAAAACAAATCCGCTTGAGGAAGTGCTTGTGCAGAATGACCCGCATTGGCCAGATAAAGCGTGATCAATTCACGCAGAACCACGTCCATTGAAAAACCATCACAAATAATATGGTGCGTGGTAATTACCAACACATGATCGTCGGGCTTGTTCTGCAACAACGCCACCTTAATCAATGGACCATTTGCCAGATCGAAAATGTGATCAGCATGCACTGCCAACAGTTCTTGCAAGTGAGATGCCGAATCGTTCGTTGATTGTTGATGTAGCTCAATGAACTCGACATCAAGCGACATGGTATCGACACAGGATTGTTCAAGACCATCAGAGCTGAAGGTAGTACGTAAGGCTTGGTGTCGATCAACAAGTTGCTGCAAGGCCGTTGTCACCGCATCACGATGGAGCGGTCCAGCCAGGCGTAGAGCAGACACCGTATTATAGGCTCGGCTGATGTCATGACTCATCTGTGAAGCCACCCAGACTTCGCGCTGAGCAGGCGTCAATGGTGTTTTAATTGGAGCCTTTGGTTCCATGAAACCCGCAACTTTTAGCGCTGAAATGCTCTTTTCGAGAGCCACACAAATATCTTCCAAGTCTTGATCACTGTGTTCCGTTGACAGAAAATAAGGTCGCTGACCCCACACAGATATTCCGTGATCGCGCATGTGATAATAAAGGAGATCCGGTTCACGAAGGCCTGGTTCAGGCATAAAAGCCAGTATTGAAGCGAAGTGTCGAACCTTGATGGGTGCTTGGTGTTTGAGTAGAATTTGATTGAGCCTTTGTGCAAGTTGCGCGGTACGCTCTGCAAGCTCAGTATGAAAACTTGGACCAGCGTCCTGCAAATGCTTAAGTACTGCATGAGCAGCGGTCAAGGCCAAAGGGTGTTTGCAAAACGTTCCAGCAAACGCAGTCTGCTCCGCGGGTGGTGCGGAATCATCACCAAAATCCCATATACCGCCATCGATAGCATCCATATACTCAGACTTACCAGCGACCACGCCAATCGGGTAACCACCACCGAGTACCTTGCCATAAGTCGCAAGGTCGGCTTTGATATCAAACCAAGCCTGAGCACCGCCAAGCGCAACACGAAAACCAGTCACAACCTCGTCGAAGATAAGCAATGCTCCAACTGTTTGCGTCACCTCACGTAAGGCGTGTAGGAACGCGCGTGGCTGCAATTGCAATTCACGGCATTGCACCGGTTCGACCAGTACTGCGGCAATCTGATCTCCGTGTTGGCGAAGATACTCAAGCGAGGCTTCACTGCCATATTGCAGAATCACCACGTCGTCGGCCACTACTTGCGGTATACCTAAGCTGACTGGTACCGTTCGTTTGCCAGCGCGCCGGACCAACACTGTATCAAAATTGCCATGGTATGAACCGGAAAACAACACCACTCGATTACGGTCAGTAACCGTACGAGCAATGCGCAATGCTGCCATCACAGATTCAGAGCCAGTATTACAAAAAGAGGCTCTTTCCATTCCCGTCAATTCGCAGAACAAGGCAGCAACTTCGCCAGCCTGTTCATGATGTGGCCCAACCAGTTGCGGGGAATCCGCCAGAGCTTTTTTAACCGCCTCATTAACGAAACTTGGGTTATGACCAAATAAATGCACCCCGAATCCCATGACTAAATCAATGTATTGATTACCATCGGAATCCTGAATGGTCGAACCCGATGCTTGAGTAACACTCAGGGGATAGGCCAATTCTTTATAGAGCCGAGAAAAGCCCATAGGGACCCTCGGGTCGGCCAGCGCTTGGCGATACTGTTGAGCAATACGTTTCGAATCAACTGTTTTATCGGTTAAACGCGTAACGAGTTGGTCAATGTGATCATATTGCACTGCATTTAAACCACCGTCTTGTGAATTCTTTGCAAGCGCTACAGGTCCAAGGTTTTCAGCACCGGGGCGGTCGAGATCCGGAGGAACTGGTAAACCACTCATTAGCTGCACGCTTTGAGTTGAAACTGGCTGCACATTCTCTGAACTTACATCCATGTCTTCAATGAAGTCGACAATGGAATCAATCGATGGGTATTTGTCAAACAACTGTCGAAACGGAATGTCCACACCCAATTGTGATTTGATGGCCCGATTGAGTTGCACAATGCTTAATGAATCGAGTCCTAGATCGAGAAAACTAATCGAAGGTAGAATCTCACTCATAGGTAGCCCAGAAGCCTCTGCCACTAAGAGCGTGAGTTGCTCTTGTGGCGATACCATTGGTGCTTGGGAGACCGGTTCCGCTGAGTTTGTTATTACGTCGCTGGCCACATCCATGGATTCGGCCTCGATGACACTTTCCGCCATATTCGATTCAGTATTCGAACGTTCATCCGGATGCACCCAATAGCGTGTATCCGCAAAGGGGTAAGTCGGTAAAGATATCCGAGCACGATTGTCAGCGTCATGAAAAGCCGCCCAATCAACCTCGACACCAACACTCCAAAGACCACCCAGTGCGGTTAGTAAGCCTCGATCATCGGTGTTCTGTGCAGGCACCTCGTCATGCGTTGACATTACGGGCAAGCTTGGCAATAAAGTTCTCCCGTCAGCGATAGACAGGCGTGATGCTAATGCCGTGAGACTACTGCCCGGACCAATTTCAAGTATCGCCTCGTCACGACCTTTTAATAAGTTGTCAACACCGTCGGCAAACCGTACGGGTTGACGTAAATGATCAGCCCAATAAGCTGGCGAAGTGGCTTGCTCCTGCGTGATCCACTGCCCACTCACATTGGAGATGAAAGGCACTGTCGGTGCCGATAGTGAAACCGATGATATTTCGTTTAAAAAAGCTGCATGAGCAGCATCCATCAATTGCGAATGAAAGGCATGTGACGTATTCAGTTTAACCGCACGCACCGACGCCGCTTCAAGAGCACCACAAAGTCTGTCGATTTGTGCAGTCGTGCCTGAGGCTACGCATTGATCCGGCCCATTCACAGCGGCAAGGCAGACATCATACTCAGCAAGATACGGTGTAATCTGTTGCTCAGATAGACTCACTGCCAGCATGGCCCCAGTGGGCATTTCATCCATAAGTTGCCCGCGTTTACTCACAACACGGACTGCGTCTGGTAAAGAAAACACACCCGCTCGGGTTGCTGCCACATATTCACCCAAACTGTGTCCGAGCATTGCGTTTGGTACCAGGCCCCAGTGTTCCAACAGCTCACACAAAGCATATTCAATAGCAAATAAACTCGCTTGAGCGTAGACCGTCCGAGTCAGTGTATCAGCGACAAATTGATCATCAGCGTCTGGAAACACTAATTCGCGTATATCAAGGCTAAGATGAGGCTCGAAAAGCATCGCAAGATGATCCAGTGCAGTACGAAAAATCGGCTCCGTCTGATAGATTCCATGACCCATGTATGGGCGTTGGCTTCCTTGTCCCGTAAACATGAAAACCACACCAACCTGACTTGGGCATGCTTTAACAGGAGTCTGTGAGCTTGCTGACAATGGGTTTACAGAACCATTTGCATCATTCGCTTTATCGACAACCATGACGTTTCGATATTGAAAATGCTGACGTCCCATCGCCAAGGTATAAGCCGCATTAGCTAAATCAATGTCCTGGTTGCCAGTCAGCCAGTTACCAATATTGACAGCATTTTTTTGTGCTGCTGCAGCCGTTTTTGCAGACATCAGTAATAATTCATGACGCCTTGATGAAGGTCTAGCGGCAGAACTTGAGGCCTCTTGAAGTATCACATGAGCATTAGAACCACCGATACCAAATGAGCTAACCCCAGCACGTCGTGGCTCACCATGGCCCAGCCATTGAGTCAGTTCAGTATTGACATAAAACGGCGTTTCTTCAAATCGAATGTCTCGATTGGCAACGCGAAAATTGGGCGTCGGTGGAATGGTTTTATGATGTAAAGCCAGAGCCGCTTTAATCAAGCCAGCGATGCCAGAGGCAGCATCAAGATGGCCAATATTTGCTTTGGCCGAGCCAAGCGCACAAGACTTCGTTGATATATCGGCTCCAAACGCGCGCGTCAATGCTCTGATTTCAATCGGATCTCCCAACTGCGTACCAGTGCCATGAGTTTCCACGTACTGAATGCTCTGGGGTTCGACGTCAGCCACAGCTTGAGCCTCAGCAATTACCGCTGCCTGGCCAATCACACTTGGGGCGGTGTAGCCAACTTTATCTGCACCGTCATTGTTTATGGCCGTGCCACGAATCAAAGCGTATATATGGTCGCCATCGCGCACCGCATCTTCATGACGTTTGAGAACAACAACGCCAGTACCACTTCCAAACACCGTTCCTTGTGCATCTTGATCAAAAGGCCGGCAAACACCTTCGGGTGAGGCCATACCGCCATCAGAGGCTAGATATCCAGCACCTTGGGGGAGAAATACCGCAGTGCCTCCAGCAACCGCCATATCACAATGATAATCAAGCAAACCTTGACACGCTGTGTGGACCGCAACCAGCGATGTGGAACATGCCGTATTTATATTCAGGGCTGGGCCGGTAAGGTCCAATTTATAAGCAGTGCGAGTGGCTAAATGGTCTTTATCGGTTGCAAAAACGAGTTGACTCATATCGCAATTCTGTCGAACCTGTCGATTCTCAAGCAGGTTACGAATCAAATACATGCTAATGCTCGCACCCGCGTAGACACCGACGTGTTCCCCGTTGGTGCTACTATGTCCCGCATCATCAAGAGCCGCCCACACGCACTCTAGATACAAGCGATGTGCTGGGTCGAGCAGCTCAGCCTCTCTCGGTAGAAATCCAAAAAAATCGGCATCAAAACGGTCAATATCGTCAAGTATGGGTTGTCGCCTTACGTAGTCAGGATCTGCGATCATTTCCTCGCTTACCCCAGCCGCACGTAATTGCTCATCACTAAGTTCAACTGTAGATACCAGGCCGCTACACAAGTTATCCCAATAGGTATGGATATCAGGGGCACCAGGAAACCGGCCAGCCATACCAATAATTGCGATATCTCCTGATCGAAAATCAGTCATCATTTTCTCCGTTTAATCGCCACACGATTAGAGGATGCAAGAGCATCACGTTGTCTTTTCGCACGTTTACGTGCTTCGTTAATAAGATCGTTCACGGCCACTTGCTCACCATCAATTCGCTGTGCAAGGCTGGCAACGTTCGAATGTTCAAATAGTTCCGATACCGCCAGTGGCGAACCTGAATCCTCCAAACCAGCGCTAAGCTTGGTATGTACTTTCACCAATGAAAAAGAGGTAGCCCCTAACTCAAAAAAGTTATCATGAAGGCCCACTTGTTCAATGCCCAGCACATCAGCAAGAATGCTCGCTATACGTTTCTCCAACTCTGATGAAGCAGGGATATAGGGATTAACAAGATTAGGTCTCGGATGTTTTTCTCGTGGATTGGCCGGTTCAGAGGATTGAATGTCAGGTCTATTCATATTGCGTGTGTTCAAATCAGACGTGGACACCATCACGTGATCATAAGGAGTCGACAACATTCGTAAAAACGCGGCGCCCCCTTCGTGTGCAGCTATTCCTTGTGTTGGTGCGTGATGCTGATATTGAGAGTCGACCCTTGCACCTGACATGCCGATATCGCGCCAACCATCCCAACCAACAGACAAAGTCTGGCCATGCTTGCGCTTGGCTCGTTCCGCAGCATGACAGTCAAGAAAGGCATTAGCCGCACAATAATCGGCCATACCAAAAGCACCGATAACCGAGGCAAGTGATGAGCAATACACCATGAAATCAAGCTGAATTGAGTCAAAGACTTGATCGAGGACCTCTGTGCCACGTACTTTCGCACTCAAAACATCAGCGATCTGCTCGCGGCTTTTAGACATCATAGGCGTCGCATCTATGACACCTGCACAATGCACAACACCATGGATGTCACTACCAAAGTCGTCGGTGGTTTGCTGGACCACGCGGCTCATCGCCACCGCATCACACACATCCGCAGTATAGACTTTCAAATACGCCCCTAGCCCCGTCAACGTTTGCTGCAATGCTTCAACACGTGAATCATCGGCCGACGCTGTCCGACTTATCAGGGCAAAACGCGTGCCTTTATGACGTCTGGCAATGGCCTCGCATATGACTGACGCGATGCCACCTAGCCCTCCTGTAAGCAGATAAACACCTTGCTCGCGAACACGAATGGGGGCATCCTCAGTTAACTCAATGGACTGGTGTTGTGGCAACCATACTGTGTTACCACGAATAGCAACAACCGCCGACTCTACAGAAATAACCTTATGCCAGAACAAACCAGTAACAACAGCATCTGCATCTAAATCAATATGTGTTACGTGAAGCTGAGGAAACTCCTGAGGAAGAACGATGGCTGCACCACACAAAATCGCCTGCCGAGGACATAAACGTTCATTGCCAACAACGTCGAACACGCCTTGAGTGGCAAATAGAAATTTCGCTTCGGCATAGTGAGCCATACGAGCCGCCAACTGCATGACAAAATGCAAATGGGTTTCGGGGGCGATATCGGGGATGTTTGACCATGCATACACAACATTAATAGAGTTGTTTGGCAGCGTCTCCTGCAATTGCTCGAACAATATCTCTGTTGCGTCACCTCTAGTGAGGTCAACATTAATAAGATCATCGCTACTATTAATGCCATCACTATTGTGAATTTGAATTACATGCTGACCCGCTCGTTTAAGCTCAGTAACAATTGCCTTCCCTACACCTGCCTGATCGACAAACACTAACCACGTTTCCTGGTTAACAGAGTTTGTATTCGTCAGATTTGGGCGGATTCGTTGCCACTGTCGCGTATAAAACCAATGATCTATTTCTTGGCGAGGTTGCACAGTTTGAGTAACTGGTTCTGCCGTTTGTTCGGCTCGCTGCTGCTCCCCCAATTTCGCCCAGTATCGACGACGTTGAAACGGGTATGTTGGCAGTTCGATGCGTTTCTGATTCGAGCCTACAGAGTCGCCAAACGGCTGGATATCTACACCACTTGCCCATACCGCACCAAGGCTCGACAACCCGTGGTGCAATGGATCAACCTTGGATTGCCGATGTGGTAACCCAGACACTATTCGACAATGCTCTGAGTCTTTTTGTTGACGCACAATAGGACCAAGGGTGACACCAGGGCTCAATTCAACAAGCATCCGATGTCCACTTGAGACAAGAGTATCGACACCTTGAGAAAAGCGCACGGTTTGACGCAAATGTTGCGCCCAGTAAGCAGGTGAACATGCTTGCTCATCAGTAATCCAATCACCTGTAACGTTAGAAATAAATCGTGTTTTGGGTTGGGCTGGACGAAATAAGGCGACCTGTTCGGTAAAAGGCTCAATAATCGTGTCGCATAGATGGCTGTGAAACCCATGAGAAGTATCAAAATTTATACACTGAATGCCATCGGCTCGTAACTGTTCTTCTACATGAATAATGGCCGACTCTGTCCCAGACAACACACAGTTATTTGGACTATTCACCGCCGCGAGTGCAACGTCAGTATTGGTCCATTTCTGAACCGCATTTTCATTGAGGTTCACGCTCAACATCGCACCTGCAGGCATCGATTGCATGAGTTGAGCTCGGGCAGCAACCAGCATCAAGGCATCTTCACGGCTAAACACACCAGCCAGACACGCCGCAACATACTCACCAATACTGTGGCCCAACGCCGCATGCGCTGTCACGCCCCAGCTTTCCCACAATGTGGCCAAACTGTGGCCCAAAACAAACAGTGCGGGTTGCGCATACTCGGTTCGACGAAGCCTATCGGCGCTCTGTTCATTCGGTTGCGTTGGATACATTAACGAACGCAGGTCATGGCCAAGAACTGGGCATAGAATCTCACAACATTCATCAATATTGCGACGAAAAACAGACTCATTGTTATAGAGAGCTCGGCCCATTTCAAGAAACTGGGAACCTTGACCAGCAAATAAAAATGCCACCTTAGGGTCAACCAAAACCTCTCCACCGTCGATGGCTTTACCTTGCTCGCGGCATAATGCATCGGCAGCTTCGCCAGTACTGTTCGCAACCAGATAGCGACGATGGGAAAACTCAGCCCGGCCATTGGCTAATGTATAAGCCGTATGACCAAGGTCAGTATCAGGCTTTTCTTTCAAATGAGTGCCAAGATTAATGGACATTTGTGCGACAGTTTCTGAATCACGCGCCGACAGCAACAATAACTGCGGCTTATCAGCACTCTTTTGCTGAGGTTCAGACACCACAGCAACAGGGGCCTCTTCGACAATCATGTGAGCATTGCTGCCTCCAATACCGAAGGAACTAACGCCAGCACGCCGTGGATAATCACTTGATAGCGTCCATGGTTTGGTCTGCCCACTAACAACAAACGGGGTTTTAGCAAAATCTATGCGCGGGTTTGGTGACTGATAATGTAAGGTTCCCGGTATTTCCCCATGTTCAAGGGCAAGTACTGTCTTGATCAGGCCTGCGATTCCAGATGCGGTATTAAGGTGTCCGATATTACTCTTTACAGAGCCAATGACACACTTTTGCGAACTCTCATTGCTGTAGGCTTCGGCCAGAGCCTGAATTTCAATCGGGTCACCAATCGCCGTGCCAGTGCCATGAGCTTCGACGTAACTAATGCTTTGCGCTGGAACACCGGCAACAGCCAAGGCTTCAGCGATGACATCACTTTGGCCATCGATGCTTGGTGCGGTGAATCCAGCTTTCGCACCCCCATCATTATTAATAGCCGAACCACGAATAACCGCCCGAATAGTGTCACCATCTTCTAATGCATCCTCCAAGCGTCGGAGTACCACAACACCCGCACCATGACCACCAACAATGCCGTCGGCTTGAGCATCAAAAGGACGACAATGTCCATCCGCAGAAAGAATCATGCCCTCTCGATGGGTGTAACCAGTGCGTTGCGGCACCATGATCGACACACCACCAGCAAGAGCAACATCACATTCACCAGCGAGCAAGCTCTGGCAAGCCAGATGGGTTGCAACCAGCGAAGTAGAACACGCCGTTTGCACATTAACACTTGGTCCACGCAGATTTAGTTTGTATGACACACGAGTCGGCAAAAAATCCTTGTCATTGCCCATCAAAACATCGTAGACATCGGTGATGTGCGTCGGACCACCCGGCGGAATCAAATGACAAGCAGCAGCATAGGTGTTAGCAGCGCCTCCTGCAAATACCCCGATTAGGCCAGCCGGGCGTTGCGGATCATGACCTGCCCGTTCAAGCGCTTGCCACGCAAGCTCTAAGAAAACTCGCTGTTGTGGGTCAAGAATTTCGGCCTCAGCCGGAGGCATATCGAAAAAATTGGCATCAAACAGATCTATATCATCAATAACGGCGCTGGCAGGCACATAACGATCGCCATCCAACACACTCCTGTCAACACCGGACTGCAACAATTCATCTCGATCAAAGCGTGTTATTGATTCCACACCATCACGCAGGTTACGCCAATACTGCTCGGTATCGTTGGCTCCAGGAAAACGCAGATGCATGCCGATGATTGCAATGCCATTGTCAATGCTAGTCACTATATTATCCTGACGATGCGTGCGTCTTACGTGTTCGGTTAGAGCGCCGTGACTCTCTCTGTCGAGCGAGCGCAAGGCGTCGGTCAGCACGTGATGCTTCGGTTTTTTGGGTTTCAGGTGGAGAAACGTGTGGTTGTTTATCAGCGCTTCGCAAGGCGGCAGCTAATTTATCAATAGTCGGAAATTCAAACATATTGACAAAATTCAAAGAAACCCCAAAACGTGTTTCGATAAGCTGGTGGATCTTTATCATACGTAAAGAGTGACCACCGAGATCAAAGAAATTATCGTTGATACCAACTTTGGGTATACCAAGCACCTCTTGCCAAATATCAGCCAAGATCGATTCGGTTTCATCTCGCGGCGCTTGATACGTCATTTCATTGAGAATTTTCGGCTCCGGCAATGCCTGTTTATCAACTTTGCCATTATTTGTCATCGGGATGCTTTCAACTTCAGTGATCGACGTAGGCAGCATATATCGAGGTAACCGCTCTTGTGCAAAGACACGCAAGCTTGTTGCCGTCAGCGGCGCCATCACAGGCAGGCTGCTTGGATTCGACAGTAGCCGTTTATGCATTTTACTGGTGCCTATTTGGGGGGCATCATGATGAGACGTATAATCAATCTCAATATCCTCAAACTCATTTCGATGCAAAGTACCACGGACTCGATAGTCAGGGTTGAGACCATTTTCACTGAGTGACCGCTCAACTGTGCCAACAAAACGATCGCCACTGGAAACAGCAAAATAGGTATCAGTTGCCGGAAGAAATACTGGTAACCATGAATTTTGGGAATCAAGACTATCGAATACCAAATCACTATCCGTTGCGAGCGTCAACCATGCCAAGAATCCATGAAATGTACCCGCACGAAGAAAGTTCAAATCAATATCATGGCAGCTACCATCATCAGCCGGTTGGGTGAAATCAAGATCTTCAAACACATCATCGGTTGACAGAATATGTTGCCGCCCGCTGTTCTTAACACAAAGCCGTAAATCAAATGGGTAGCCTTTACTCTCAAAGATTTTCTCAACGTAATGTGCTGACACTTCGGAGAACGCAAGATTATCAATCTCTGGCAAAGACACCGCGGCAATTCGCGTAACGCTACGGCGAGGTAGCATATTCTCAGGCTGGTGAAGAAAGCGCCGAGCACTATCAATAATGTGCATTGCACCCTCAGACCCACCAATGGAACCGACAATCTCGGATACACACCAGTCCACTTTTTCAGGTAAGTCGGTATCCATTGCATTACCGTGAATCAGAATGATTCGGTCGCTGAGTCCAAGAGATTCAACCTTGGCTTGAGCTTTGTCATAGGTCTCTTGCAGGTATTCTATACAGTAGACCTTCGTTGCACCCGCTTCAATGCACATGCGTGCTAACACCGCCTCAGGCCCAGGTCCGATCTCAACAACACTTTGGCCTGGCAGGTATCGGCGAAACGCTTGCATGTAGTAATCGTTTCGCGACTGATGAGTCGCCATTGACTGGTACAGGACATCGTCGTAAACAAAAAACTCAGCCACTGATGGCCATAGGCTTACCATAGGTCGCGCGCAATAATACGCAGCAAAGCCCAACTCACCGGAGCTGTCCGTATGTTCAACAACGCTGGCCTCTGAAACTTGTGGATGACGATCTAATACTTGCTCGATCTCCATAGGAGAAACACGATGACCACGCACTTTAAGTTCGTTATCCTTGCGCCCGCAATATACTAATTGACCCTCAGAATTCCAGCGGGCCAAATCGCCGGTGCGGTACATTTTTTTGCCCGATTCACTGGGATGTGGGATAAATTGTGCTTCAGTCAATTCTGGCTGACCGAGGTAGCCTATTGCCAGACCAGTTCCAGCAATGCATAGCTCCCCAACAGCCCCAAGAGCCGCTAATTGATCACCTTGCATTACTAGTACCTGACAGTTACCCAATGGCTGACCAATCGGAATTTCACCAACATAGTTTTGAGCAGGATCAATTTTGTGAACAGTTGCGCAAACCGATGACTCAGCAGGACCATAGGCGTTAAAGCATGCAATAGTTTGCGAGTAGAAATTCAAATCGTCAACATCCGCAGCCTCACCGGCACTCAATAAGACACGCAGTTCGGCCATCGGAGCGCGATTAAATAACCTGAGATAGGTGGGCGGCAACGTGACAACAGTGATGCGTTGATCGTTCATGAACCTCAGAAACGAAGCTGGGTCAGCACGAGTATCATCATTAACGGCAACCAGACATGCACCGCTGAGCAATGCCATGAACATTTCCGAAAGAGAAGCGTCAAACCCACAACTAGCGAACTGAGCAACATTGTCAGATGGCGTAATCTGGAAAAGGCTGATTTGCTCACGAATCATGTCGCAAAAACCATCGTGTCCTATCACCACACCTTTAGGTCGACCAGTAGAACCCGAGGTATAAATAATATACGCCGCATCATGCGGTTCGGCGCTAGTGGCAGGTGCACTAGTTGGCAAAGCGGCAACAGTATCCCAATCATCGTCAAGAATGAAAACCTGCCCCCAGAAGGCAGGCAGCTCTCCTTCAAGTTTGCTGTTGGTAAGCACAAACAGAGCTTGAGAGTCTTCGAGCAGCGAGTTAACTCGATCCAGAGGATGATCCGGATCTAAAGGCACATAAACTCCTCCTGCCTTAAAGATGGCCAGCAAACCGATAATCATTTCAGCAGACCGTTCGACGAACTGGGCGACACACACGTCTTTGCACACTCCCATCGCTTGGAGATGATGTGCGAGCTGATTTGAGGCTTCGTCCAATTCCCGGTAAGTCAAATTTCGTGAATCACTTTTCACAGCCAGCTGATCCGGAGTACGCTGGACCTGCTCTTGAAAGAGTTGACTGATTTGTGTCTTGCTGGGGCTTGCGGGATCGCCAGCAAGGTGCATAAGAGAAGCAACATCGACATCACTGATACCGGAATGTCTGTTCAGCGGCTCCTCAGATTGAGCGCACACCTCTTCCAGTAGTGCTGAAAAAGAACGTCCGATTCGCTCGATGGAAACACGGTCAAACAAATCTTCAGCAAAGACCCAGTGTCCTGATATTCGATCTCCGTCACGACTAAGATGCAATTCGAGGTCAACACGGGCCATGGCCTGCTCAGGCAGACGGCTTGTGGTTACCACACCAGATAGGTCAAGAGTCGCCAACGGACGTTCATGGTAAGTAAAACCAACTTGGACAAGAGGGTTTCTGCCTGGGTGCCTTTCGGGAGCCAGATCTTCAACTAACTTTTCAAATGGGATATCTTGATTTGAAAGTGCCTGCAAAATCACGTCACGTACATGCGGCAAGAACTCGTCAAAGGACAGGTCATCATCCACTTGAAAGCGCAGAGCAAGCGTGTTGACAAAGCAACCAAGGACATTGTCAATCTGAACACTGCGCCGATTCGCAACCGGTAAGCCGAAGATAACATCTGATTCGCCAGTATAACGACGCAAAACTGTTGCCAGCACTGCTGATAAGGTCATAAAAATCGAAGCATCGTGACTTTCACCAAGTGACATCAAGGCATCAAAGTGAGCGGCATTAATGTCAATAGGTACCCGACCACCACGATGGCTGCGAATTGCTGGGCAGGGTCGATCTGTGGGTAACTTAATAAGGCTCGGAGCTGCAGACAGCTGCTTTCGCCAATAATCCAGTTGTGAGGTAACTCGAGTTTGTAAGGTATTGCGTTGCCAGTTGGCAAAGTCAGCGTAACTGACCGCCGGGCTTTCGACTGTCCCTGGCTGCCCGTTCAGAAGAGCCCGATAGGTAGAACTCCATTGACTCATCAAGAGTTCGAGAGACCAACCATCGGTAATGATATGGTGCATAACAACTTGAATAAGCCACTTATCAGCGCTGAGCCGAAGCAAATCGGCGCGAAGCAAAGGCGCGGACCCTAGATCAAATGGTGTCGCTGCGTGCTTGCTCAATAGACTCGCAAGCTGATCTTTGTCGAAACCGCACACATCCTGAACCGAAATCTGCACAGTCGCCTCTGCGTCGATGATCGCTTCGGCCCCTACAGCCGTTTCAATAAAACGGGTCCTCAGACTATCATTTCTGGCAATCACGTGTTGCAGTGCGCGTTCAAGCTCTGATGGAAAAACTTTACCATCAAGCTGCATGACGGTAACTTCATTGTATGTTGCTCGGTTGTTGCCCATTCGATCAAGCAGCCACAAGCGTTGCTGAGGGAAAGACAGTGGAATAGCAGCATCCGTAGACAGAGGCACAATTTCAGGAAGAACGGCTAATTGCTTAGCTGTTTTTTGAGTTATAACAACAGCAAGCTCGGCGATAGTGGGCGCTGAAAACACATCGCTCATCAGTAACTCAACTTTGAGACTTTTACGAACATTAGCCACCACACTAGCGGCTGAGAGTGACGAACCACCAAGTTCAAAAAAACTCTCGTGGACACCTGGATCCTGCGTTTGCAGAACCGCAGCCCAAATATCGACAAGCACCGCTTCTGTATTCGTGCGTGCTTGTGTTTTGTCGCTGTTTAAACGCTTTAAACGGTCAATATCCAAACTACCGTCTTCTTGCGTAGGAAACTCAGGCACACTAGTGAGAGCAAGCGGCGATTCAGGGTTCGACGCCAAAGCGAACAAGTCACCCTCATCAAGATTAGCTTCATCATGCTTAGGCTGGATGTAGGCGTGCAGTTTGTAGGCTGGGGCTACTGCGCTAAGATTTTGATGGCGCAACTTCGGGTGTTCCCCATCAATGCCAACGAACAAATGGGAAAATCCATTGCTCAAAGTAAGATCCAAACTAGCAAGAGCCTGGTTAGCCTCTAAGGGTAAAAATCCATTTGCCTGCCCTGCTTGTGCAGACCTATTATGGCTGAGGCCAAGACCCTGCCATTGACTCCATGACAGAAATACGCAACGGTCTTCGATGCCACGAGACAGCTGCCGTGTGATAAGTTCTTGCGCACTACTCGCCGCCGCATACGCACCAAAACCAGCTCCGCCAAATTGCCCCATTGCCGACCCAAACTGAATGAGGCGTGTTTGTGGACGTGTTTTAATCAGCGTGAACAGGTTGAGAGTACCTACCAGTTTGGCTCGTTGACTATCGAACAATTTACTCGGCGCCTCGTCAATGAGTGAACATTCATCCGCTTCTGCGGCAAGGTGAATAATGCCGTCCACAGAATGCCCCCAGGTTTGCTCAGCTTCAGTGATAACAGACTCTAATTGCTCTATTTCATTGACATCCGCGCAGGCATAATCAACGCCACTGGCAACCGCGACACTTTGTCGCCTGCCGACCACGACAATATTAGCCTGATAGCGCTGTTGAAGGTGGCGTGACAGTATCTGCCCAAGAGCACCGGCACCACCAATAATGATGAAATGACCGCCACGCTGCCACAAACCGGAGGAGTCGATAGAATCAGTGACTGGTTGAGGCACAACAGATTTCAACCGTTGAACCAGACGCTGCTCTCGATAGCACACCACTGGGTCAAATATAGGTGTCCGTAATTCATCCACAATGCGTTGTGCTTGCTTAGACAAATCAGCCGTTGGCAAGTCGATGATTTGACATCGGGCACCGGGATATTCTTGCTCCATCGTAGCCAGTAAGCCTGACAATAAGCCACGTTCGGCTTGCAACTGATCAGAGTTGCTCACGTAGGCAGAGCCACTGGCGACAATGCGCAACATGGTTGGTTCAGCTTGTGTAATCAAAGCGCTGGTTAATGCCAGCAAACCTGTCATCAACTCGACGCTTCGTGTTTCCAACGAGAGCAAGTCCGTATTATCATCAACTTGCTCGCTGTAGCAGCGAAAGTAAACGACTTGATCGACATTAACATTAGCCTTTTTGAGATCGACAAACAACTCACCATGTTGACTCGAATCACTGCAATCAAGAAAATAGTTATTCGGCGTAATCTGTTGATAAGAATCTCCATGGTTCACCAGAATAAGCTGCTGCTCTGACCAACCTTCAGCCAACATGTTGTTAATGACCAACTCAGCAAAGCCTTCCTCATCGCAATAGACCAATACATTATTACTGGCCCCTTGAGCAGAAATAGCACGCGGCTGCCATATAGGTCGATAAAACCATTTGCCTATGCTCTCGTTTGCGGCGTCTATATATTGGGCGAATTCACCTGCCTCGAAACGCTTTCGAAGTATTGGCCTCTGTACCTTTCCAATTGCTGTTTTAGGGAATTGATCCGCAGAAAGTTCGACCAGATATTGTGGCGCGATACCTATCTTATTAGCCACAACACCACGCACTTTTTGCTTGATGCCTGTAGCATCGCCATCCGCTTCTATGGCTAAGAATATAGCTAATTCTTCAACTTGCGCCCCATGAGGAATCACCGAACACGCAGCCACGCATGACCGGGTTACTCCGTCAATCGTTTCAATCACCGATTCTATCTCGTGGGGGTAATATTTTGCTCCGCGAATGACGATATCTTCTCGCTGCCGACCAGTCACTGCCAGCTCACCACCTAATAAGAAGCCTAAATCACCGGAGGTAAACCAATCGCCTGAAAATACCTTCTGGTTTTCCTGAGAATTATTTTTGTACCCCTTAAATACAGACGGTCCTTTTATCTGAAGATGACCAATAGTTCCCTCGGGAACAACATCACCTTCATCATTAACAATACGGATATGCGCCCCAGGAATCGGTGGGCCTAGGCTTACTGCTCTTTGATCTGTTGCAATAGTGTCGAGACAGTAACCAGCTGACCATGTGATACCAGAACAGGTTTCCGACATACCAAAAGCAGGTTTTAAAGCATCTACTGGCAATTGATGTGGCTGCAAAAGCGAAAGGAACTCCTTGACCGTTGTTGCAACGTTAGCCTCGCCCGCATTAACCAGAAATTTCATGCAAGAAAGGTCACGAGGCTTCGCGTTCACTTCCTCGGCTCTATCAACAATAAGACCGTAGGCAAAATTGGGAGCCCATGAAATCGACGCGCGGTACTTTTCTATTAGATCTAACCAACGCACTGGCTCTCGCAAGATGAGTTCATTGGATATGTGAATCTGTGAACAACCTAACACCACCGGCATAACACTGAGAAAAATGATGGCTCCGACATGGTCGAGCGGTATCCAGTTGAGTGTGGTGCTCTGCGCAGTGAAACCGCAACATTGAATTGAACCATGAGCCATACTGAGTAGATTCTCATGGCTTAGAGGAACAAGTTTCGGAACCCCAGTACTCCCCGATGTTAATAGCACTAGTGCAACATCATCGAGACTGGCTTGATGATGCTGGCCGGGAGCCATGTTTGCCAGTGTTTCAATGACACCTACACGAAGGCCAGGCATGTCCATTATTGACTCAAGGCCTTGAGTCGCCGTCACGAGCACTTCATCACACAAAACCGGTGGACACTCAAGTAATAACCACACATCTCGCAGCTTATCAAGCGCAGCATTAGCACTTGTGTGGCTTGGTGGAACAGTGATTGGGACAGGTACAATGCCTCCTAAAACACAAGCCCAAAAGGCAGCAACAAACTCGGCTCCGTTGCTGATGTGTAATAAAGCGTGATCCCCTGCACTCAACCCTAAGTTGTTTTGAAGACCTCCAAGAATACGCAACGCGTGAGCTTGTAAGTCAACATAACTCATTTCGAACTCATCGTTATCAACCGTGACGAACCTGCATCGAGACGAATTGTCTGGGCTGGCTGCACGTTGCAGAGCTTCATCGATACCACCTTCTGGAAATGGTTTTAATACCGGTCCAGACTTGATTGATGGCGGTCTTTTTTCACCAGGTACATCTTCAGGTGGGATAGTCTCAGCCTGAGAAGGCATATCCCAATCCGGCAACAAGGATTGAAGTGAATATTGACCATGGCTCGCAATATTCAACTCATGGCATACAGCAACCTTATCTATATCTTTGTGTGTCTCAAGAGCCTGTCTCCAAGCCTCCTGTTGAACACCACCGGTGAGCATCACCTGTCGTCGTAGTGCAGAAAAGTCTGGATTCCCATCATCGGTCAAAGGAATACGTTGAACAGCGATAAACGTCCCATTCCAGCTTGCTCCAAGAGCATTGTAAACGAGTTTCTCCAACTCACTTGGCTTTATAGAGGGTTTTGGAACGAGAAAGAGGCAGGGTTGGGCTGCATCCGTATCTAACACAAATTCACTGGCAACATTAGCTAAGTGCGATAAATTAGCCTTGATATCTGTATCTGTTCTTAAACCAAAATTACTATTTAAAGAATTCATGAGTGTGTCGTTCGTTAGGTAGAGTTTTTTGGAGTATCGAGCGCTGACTTCACTGCTTAGTGCCGCGATAAGTTCACTGTTTTTTTCAAGTTAACGCAAAGCTAAACAAAGCCACTAAACATCCTCACCATTCGATGAAAATATGTAACTTTTTTAGGTATTTGCCACAGACAAAGATGGCTCAATTGCTTGTCTTGAACAAATTCAATGATCTGGGTGCGCGTTTAGAATAATTTTTAAAATCAAGCATTTTTAGTAATCTTTATTGGTATAAGTAATAAGCAAAAATGAATTATCCCTAGCGCAAATACTCCTTTATAAACAACAAAACCTGATACAACTATTACACGGTATTACATGGTATTACATGGTATTACATGGTATAGATTAAATTTATCAATCACATGAACATTGAACCTTTCAAAAATTATTGTACTCACGAACACAGGGGATTACAACTTGTTTTGTCCACTGTCTAATAGTAAATTTTTGTTAAATCTTATCTTTAAATAGCAAATTTAATATATCAACAACTTATCCGAAATATGAGCTTATTCGAGTTAGTCAGTCTTACCGCCCTATATGAATGTACCACTATAACAATCAAGAAAAAAAACTCGACTAAACGGCTATTTTTAAGGCATTAGCAACTTTGGCCAGCATTTCTGAGGGCATTCATTTAGAAAAAAATACTGCAGAGAAACAGGGTTAACCCACTATGAGCTAATGCCTTCTGGCACCACATTACACATCTGACCCACAAACTCCAGGATCAAACAAGACTAGTCGGCAGCAATGACGGAGAACGCCTATCAAAAGCTTATCGCAGAACTCTGCATATTAGCTTAACTCAGACTCTCATTATTGGAAGAACAAGCCTGTCAAAACAATCAGTAACGATGAGTTATTCCCTTATCGAGAAAACGAAGTATTTTCCATCAAACATGCAGTGGTTTGGGTTACGATAAATCCTATAGAGCATTGAATCAATCAGGCTTTGAATAGGTGGATAATTACACTATTAACTATGCATATAGCAGGTTTAGCCTACTCAGAATTTGCGCTATACGTCGGCCACAAACCTCCATCATCAAGCATGCTTTCTTCAATTCATTGATCAGGTCATAGCCGACAATGCTCTTGAGTTTATAGCAGGCATTAAAAAACCCCACTAAAAGCGGGGTCTTTTTAAATGGCGTCCCCAAGGAAACTCGCTTAGGGGTTTCAACGTGTTTCACGTTGTTACGAAACATGAGAATAAACATATAAATCATAGACTTAGTATTTCGTCCTGTTTCACCTTGTTTCCTCACAGCTCATACCAACTGGTATACAAATTGGTATACAATTCAACTAGGAAACCGAACCAAGATTATGATTACAGATATTCAGCTAAAGAATGCCAAGCCAAAGGACAAAGATTACACTATTAATGTGGATACGGGATTAACGCTTCTCATCAAAGCAACTGGTAGTAAGTTATGGAGATTTAGATATTCATATCTCAGCAAGCGAAATATGATTTCAATAGGTAAATACCCGCAAATATCTATCAAAGAAGCTAGAACACAGCTAGAGCAGTATCAAGATTTGCTGAGTCAGGGTATCAATCCAGCCACACATAAAAAGATAAAGGTTGCAGAAAAAAAGACTGAAAAAACATTTAAAGAAGTTGCTTTGCTATGGCACAAAAAGAAATACAAAGGAATCGATTCTCGCTATAACAATCTAGTAATAGCTCGGCTGGAAAACCATGCTTTTCCAGCGATTGGCAATATGCCCATAAAATCTATTGATGCCCCGATGATGTACAACCTCATTGAATCAATACAGGAAACAGGGAAAGTACAGACTGGCAAACGAGTCAACGGTATTTGCTCCATGGTCTTTCGTCACGGAGTCGTGAAAGGCTACTGCTCTCGTGATGTCACTATGGATTATAAAGGGCTGCTTGAAACAGCAAAAAGCAATCATCTCCCTACCCTCACCGACACTGCTGAAATAGCTGAGTTTCTTCAAGATATTCGAGATTACAAAGGCAAAATAATTTCAAAGATAGCTCTACAGATTTCTCCTTATGTATTTTTGAGACCCAGTGAGCTGGCAATATCAAAATGGGAATTTATAGACTTTGAAAAATCCCATTGGTTGATACCAGCACAGCACATGAAAATGAATAGAGACCACCTTATTCCTTTCCCTTCACAGGTAAAAAAGCTTCTCAAGTCGTTGCATGTAATAACGGGTGGGAGTGAGTATATTTTTCCGAGTGAAAAAGATAATACGAAAACCATGCACTCTGAAACGGTCAATAAGGCTATTCGTAGAATCGATGATGGAAAATATATTGGACGTATGGTTTCTCATGGTTTTCGAGGAATGGCTTCAACTATTCTCAATGAAAATAAATTTCGTAGTGATGTGATTGAGCGACAATTAGCTCATGTTGAAAATAATCAGGTAAGAAGTGCTTATAATCATGCTGAGTATCTGGAAGAACGGACTGAAATGATGCAGTGGTATGCTGATTATTTAGATAGTTTGAAGGCTACAAGCTAATTTATTGCTTTACGCTTGTGTTCATCGCTTAGAGAAGTTCAGACTATGACCTGACAGTCACCTCATTGATTCATCGACTGTCAGATCATGGTCTGATTTCTCGGTGCTGGATGCTGTATATAACATGGGAATAATTTTTGTTTTGCATTTGCATTAATAGCTTTTATCAATACTCTATAAGCGACTAAATCAGAACCAAATCTGCCTTATTACAAGGCTACCATCCACATAACAAGGGGATAAGTAGCTGGTTTGCGTTTTGGTTTAGTCACCCGTGGATTGTAGCTACTTATTCCCTTTTTGGTTTAAGTGGTCGTGATGTGTAAAGTCCAATATGAGTTCCACTCATACATGAGAATATCGACCAAACGATAAAAGCAGTCCACATTTTTATATCTCTAAATTATAAAAATGTGCTCTACTCGAAGATGCTATGAACAGCAATACCAACAAACTCAAGAGCGACCTTTTAAAGACGCTTTTAAAATAGATAAGTCTCAACTTCAAATTACAGTCCTTGTTGTGATGCTGAGCCTCATAGCCGTTGCTTTCTGGGTTTATGAAGTTCAAAAATAACCACTCAATCAGCAGTGGTTTTTATTTCCCCTTTTTTCATCTCTCTTTCAATATACGTCTGAAAAATATAAATCATCTCGCTATTCAAGCTCCGATGATTTTTTCGTGCGACTTGCAATAATTGGTCGTGTATTTCTTCTGGCAAACGTAGTGTAAATCGTTTGTATTGGTCAGCGACACCCATGAGTTACTCCAAAATAATTGACATCATTATGGTGTCATGGTTATATCCGCATGTTTGACGTCAATATGACGTCATAATTCAACCTAACAGTGGAGTGAAACTTGAATCATGAGTATTAGAAATATAATTATTGTGAGCCTAATAACTTTCTTTTTAACGGCATGCGGTGGTGGAGGTTCAAACAGTGACAGCAGTAGTGCATCGACCCAATCAGGTAATCCTGAGATTGCAGGAAATTATTTGTTTCGGGGACAAGGGAGAGCGAGTGGTGAAAACTTTAATGCATCTTTTACAGCTAACAGATTCAGCTTTGATACCGAAGACAGGGACAGTGGTTCGTTTGTATTTGCCAGTCCTAAAAAGATTGTCTTGTCACTTTCTAGTGGTGAAAAAGTAAATGCTGACCTCGAAGTTGATTCAAACAATAAAGTAAGCAAGATAACTACTCGTGCTCCTGATGGAACAACCTTTATCGGCACTCGAAGGTAATAAAATATTTATTGTTTGGACTGGAAAAGCTCACAGGTCATGTGGGCTTTTTCAGGTTAGGAATTGTTTTGACATCAAATTTTCAAACCGTTAGATTACATCTATCTAGCAATAAAATTATTAAACGGACTATTTACCCATATGAAAACCCATAACACCCTAAAAACCACTATTGCTGCTTTACTGCTCATAGTTTCTAGTCAAACATTTTCTTCGGAGAGCATTACTGATTGGGAGCAATATTTCTATGAAGAAAAACAAAAAACCTATCAGGAAGTTTTATTAAAACTCCCAGAATCTGGGTCAGAAGAATCAGTCAAGCAAGAAGGCTATATTATAAATCATTCTGTTAAACGTGTTGCAGTTAAAGTCAAACTGAAAGAGCAAATTACAGACTCAGAATTACGAGGTAAAGGTGGGGATATTATTTATGGAAAATTTCCAGAAAGATATTCTCAATTATACAAAAAATTGGTAGATGTCATGCATGACTTACCTATGAATTCATATACAGACTTTACCTTTAAAAAAATATCTATGGCTGTTGATGTAAGGCTAACAAAAGAAGGGCTAGATTATCTCAACTCCAGAGACGATGTCTATTTTGACTTACCTTTGGTATTAAGAATGGGCAGTGATGGACTTATCCAAGATGCTATAAAATAATTAAGACAGGGACTTGTTAATGAAATATAGATACCTAACGTTAACGTTGGGAGCAATATTGTTTGCCCCAACGATACATGCTGTTGATGGCTCTGGTTGGACGGTTGCTATTATTGATTCTGGTTTTAACAAAAACTACACCCCGGGAAGGGTTGTTCGTTCAAACTGTTTTTCCAGAAAAACAGAAGTTATTACTGATGATAGGAGTACTGCTGGTACTACGTCTAAGTCATATTTATTCAAACATCTATCTAAATGTGAAAACGATGAAGCTTCAGATTCACACTCAAACAGTACACACGGTAAGACTCTACCCAGATTCAAGCAAAACTATTACTATTATCAAAACGCAGGGAGGGTGGAGAGAAAAAACTTCACTTCATATTACTCACAACATGGCACAAATGTTTTTCATCAAGTATTAAAGCCTGCTCCGAGAGTAAACCTTTTTCCTGTTACGATAGGTTCTTTTAGTATTGATGAAAGCGACTCAAGCTATACAGATATTCACATAAAAAACTGCAACCCAACACTGGTAAGCAGAGAATACCCAATAAGTGGACGCGACTACCGGATTACTAAATTTGCTGCTTATAGTTGTAGTGAATATACTACTGGAGATAATATTTTAGAGGGTGTTAATGGAGTTTTTAACAATTCAAATAAAGTTGTTTCTGCAAACATTTCCTTAGGTTATGTTGCTACGAAGTTATGTGCTCAACAAACAGCACATGACCGTTTTCAACTATTAATAAATAAGGGAATCATCCCGGTTGCAGCATCAGGAAACAGTTCAAGTTTACCAATTCACTGGCCTGCCTGTTTAAACAATGTAATTGCAGTAGCTCAAGTAAGAAATGGTATACCTGTATATAGCTCTGTTACAGGCGGCAAGATTGATTACTTTGCTGAGGTAACTGGTAACAAGCCAACGGATAATCAGTTCTTAAGAGGAACCAGTTATGCTGCCCCCTTAGTATCTGGTGCTTTTGCGGCAATGAAGTCCGCTAACCCTAATGCAACCGTTAAGCAACTCAAAGAAGTATTACACAATACCGGCACACCTGTTGCCGGATATACTGCTAGAGTCATTAATGTTGCAAGGGCTGTTCAGGCTATTAAGAATGTTCCTACCGACCCAACGAACCCCAATCCAAACCCTGACCCAGAACCACCAACGAATCCAGACCCAGTAACAACGATTCCTCCAAAACCTCCAACACCATTGGGGCAAACTGCAAGACTTGGTATTACCGATGATACACTGTACTCTCACAGAGATTACCCAGATGACCCTGACCGAGCAGTGAGATTAGCCTTTACTCTTAATGGTGGTGCTTCGGCTGGTTCGAGTGAACAAAAAAATGAGCTAAGTGTTGCTTCTGCCTCTAACCCCAATATTTCTATTTCTGACTTACGAGATATTCGATTAGATTTTGATGGAGAGTTTTTTAGTTATGCCGATGTTCGTTATGTTGATGGAATCGATATTTGGGTAAATGGTGTGCAGAGAATCAACTTTAATAGCACACAGCAAGCACCATCATCGAATATCCATTTTAAAAGGCATTCGTTTATGCTGAACCGTAACTGGCTTCAAAGTGGCAGTAACGAAATACAAATCAAACCACGAAAATGGAGTCAAATTGCTTGGAGGGTGAGTAGAATCAGGATGGACTACAACTCACCTGTTCCCATGGTAATTGGTTCATCTGATACCAAGCTGTATGGTCACAGAGTTGGAACGAGAAAACACTTAACTGGAATGAGGGTTGAGTTTGCTTCGGTGAAATCTGATGTTGAATTTTCGGTTACTGGTTTTGATATTGACTGGAACACTGAAATTGCTGTGTTTTTGAATCGCAGGAGAATTGGGTATTTAACACGTGGTTCGAGTAGTCAATATAACTCTGGAGATACCTTTTTATTGGAAGAGGAAAGCTTTGTAGATTCGGGTATTAATACGATTGAGTTTGTTCAAACATCGTCATCTGATAGAGAAAACTGGGGAGTTACCAATATGGAATTGACTGGGGTGAAACCTCCAGCGATTCAAGGTGCCTTGATGTTGCTGCTGAGTGATGTTGAGTAGTTTGTTTTTATAAGTGGGAGTAGTGTCTTCGGTCAGATTTTTAGTAGGAATTTGACTGGAGGCTCCTACGTTGGTTGATGTATGGGTGTGTTGATATTTCTGGGTAATTAAATTTCATGGTATATATAAAAACCTCTTTTGTAATAACAACTCTTGCTATAGTTGGCTGTTCGAGCATTCCGCAACTGAATTTGGATGTTTCCCATGAAGAGTCGAGTAAGAATTGTTTTATCATTGGAGTCTTGAGCAATCAAGGAAAAAAACCTATTAGTGGAAGAGTAAGCTATTCTGTTTATGTGAAAGATACTCAGGGTAACCAACTCGGTAAAGTTCCTCTTCATTTCAATTTCAAAGACCTAGCATCTCAAGCTACTGTCACGGACAGAGGTTTAGATAGAGGGTTGAGCCTTCTCCGGAAAAATGGTTGTACTGGTGTTGACTCTTACTCTGTTGAACAACACCCATATGTGAGTAAATAATATATTTACACTCTCTAAAAAACTAAAAGCCTAGTCCTACCCATACGATATAGAGTTTTTTAGAGGTTTGTATTTGAAGTCTACAAAGTGTGAATTATCACTGGTTTGTTTTTTGATTGTGACATGCTCTCCGGTATATGCATGGCTTGTCTTATATCTTGGTGATTGTTGGAATTATACATAGTGACAACTTCTTCCATCAGTTTTCTTTATTAGTTTCGATATCACCGTGATTCAGTTACTCTACATAAAACTGCCATTTTCCATCGATATATGCCAGTGAATCTACATAGGTTTTATTCAGTTTTTTATCATAAACGTCTATCTCCGCTATTAAAATCAGTTTTCCACCTAATTTCATTTGTTGAATTTTCGCAATGTCAGGCTTTTCGAATGTCAAACTTTCCAAACGCTTGATATTCTTAAAATAATATTCATCTACCCATGACGATTCACCCCTAGATAAATAAAATAATTCCTTCATCTCAGACATACTTAATTTATCAATCAAATTATTTTCATTTAGTAAATCAACAATCAATTCTAAGGAAGCCAACTCATCCTGGTACATTCTTGAATCCAATATCTTCAAGTACATATCCTCATGTAAGAGTAGTGTAAAATTGTCATTATCCATTTTAGTTAGATATCCAAAATGACCAAAGTATTCTTCAGGAAACATACTATAACTATTTTCAGAAAATGTTATTTCATAAACTTGACCATCAATATCGCTAAGCCAATTATAAAATTGATTTTTATCAATTTTTGATATTTTTTCTATAACAGCATGCTCAGTACTTTGTTTTATATTTTCTAACACAAACTCTTTATCTTCTATTGAAGGTAAAGAAGGTATAAATTCAGCAAAAAACTTTTGTTCACCTATAAAAATATAGTCTTCGTCTATATTTTTAGCCTTTTCAGAAACTTCCATCAAAGATATTTCAGTTTTAGATACGATATTCGCTCCCTCATTAATTATGTTTTCTTTAGGTGAGTATTTCAAAAACAAATAAGCAAGGGCAGCCACAAAAATAACTACCACTAAAAGTACAAACCAAATATTTTTCTTCATTTAATAATTATTAAATAATAAATTTAAATCCATGGTATGAGTAATATAAATAAAGTCAAAAGTACTATTGAGCTTGAAGGGTAGTACACTGACCAGCATCAGTCGCAAGAGCTGTTAGCTCTGGTCGAAAGTCTAAATACAGTCGAAGATATAATCCTTCTCTTATAAGAGGTCTTGAAAGATTAGTTGGAATAAGCCAAGTTCTTGCATTTACAGGATTGCCGTCAAGTTGTGCTGCTCTAATGAAAGGTAGTACATCGACTTCACGATGAGAGTCTGCTCCTACTCGATTTGAGTTATGTGATTTATCTGCGCTTCCAGCTGAAACACCACTTTCAATTAATACACCATTTTCATCATAGGTAGCTTGGTGTCCATACCCATTAACCATGACTGACCTCATCTCATACACCATTTGAGGGTGATAATAATTTTGTGACTGATGAAAGTCTGATGATGCACCTCTCCACCAATTATTACAACCAGAAGATGGCTCAGGGTTTTCATTTAACAAGGTCAGCGTTTTATATACTTTAGGAAGTAATAAGGTCCAATCATTTCCATCTAACCTTTGTTGTGTTGTCCAACTATTATATGCTGATTGAGTGCTATAAGGTATTGCTATAACGAGTAAAGAATCTTCAATTTTTGATGAATTATTTTTTCTCAAATAAACTTTATATGCACTATGTCGATTATTGCTGGGTCTTGGAATCTGAACATTTTTACCAGAGAGTTCGGAGCCATTATAAAATAAACGTACTTTCCCAGAATTGAATTTCTGTTTAGTTCTTAAATCAAGTAAATCATAAATATTTAAAAGTTTGCTGTTACCATTAACAATCACGGTTTTGATTTTTCTAAATGATTTAAATGAATCATTCACATGTTGTAAATTTCTATGTTTGACCCTTGAATCATCAAACCGTAAGTTGTTTGCTGCCGCTGCAATCGCAGGAACAACCATCATCAACAAGTCATCATTCTCTTTACTAATATTACCGTTTCTAGCTTCAAAAACATATCGCCCTAGAACTGTACTTTCATTATTTTTATTCGCTACTAATGACTTTGAACCACCATCTAAAAATGCTCCGTTTTGTGCCGAACCTGATAACTCAAAAAATGTTTTTGCATTTGTTGTTCCATTTGAATAGCCCGCTCTTGCAGAAGAACCACCCAAACCACTAGTACCCCCACTTGAATCACCAGACTCCCATTGAATCTGTCCATAGTTAAATTCAATATCAAAATCACCAATTCTAATATCTGAACGTTCAATTAATGCAAGTTGGTAAGTATTTGTCTTATCTGTTCCTGAGTTGAAATAACCGACACCGTTCCATGTAACTACAAATGCGTTCTTTCCTTCAATTATACCTGAGCCATATATAACAGAACCTATTCCTCGGGTATCAACATCAGAAAAATGGGGAGCAATGATTTTTCTATCTGTTGTTGTAAGGTCAAACGGAGTATACGTACTCAACTTTTGGTCGAATGTAATATTTCCATTATTATTAATATATAAGTCACTAAATGTCTCACCAAAAAAATTAACATCAAAACCAATACTTACCAATTCGGTTGAACTATCATCATTAGATATTAAAGAATTAGAATTGAAACCAAACCTAATCGCATCTGCACTCGCATTCATTGAGACTAAACAATAGAATACAGTCAGTAACATTTTTGTTTTAAAATCCATTATTTTCCCCTCTGCTAGAAATCAAAGCCTTAATGGCTACTTGCTCGTTATTTTGAGCATTTGTTATTTTTTCTCACTGCACATATGCTTTTCAATAGTTCTGGTGCTTCGTCTTGTAGTATCAACGATATCTTACGTCTATTGTTCCGACTGAAATAACTCAAATACGTCCAAAGTATTCATTCCCCCCCTGAGATTGATACTATTGTTCATAAAAACATTTATCAATACTCGGGAGTTTAAATCATTTAAGCGGTCGTTGTCAGTATAAAACTGTTTGAATGCGAGTGTTTTACACTGACGCTCCATGCAGTAATACTATTTTTTCTGCACTTCATTTCTCGTGCAGAATTGAGTTATATCAGGGTCTACTAATTCAAAATCTATTCCTTTTGAGATATCGTATTTTTTTTCTTTTGTTACGATGTATTTGCTGTAGAAACACTTTTTACCATCTTTAGAATAATAAAGAAATGACTCATTGCGTTTAATAATATAACCATCAGTATTTTCTAATATAACTCTTCCCATAAGCTTTTGTTTACCCTCGAAAAAAAACTGAGTGCATTGACGAATCACCTTATTTTCCTTCATTTTTTCTGTGATAGCGCCGCACGGGTCATTAGGTAATGATTCCGATACCCATGTCTCGCCAGCCCAGTAACCAAGAAGCGGAAATAGTAATAAAAGAAGTAATGCCGTCTTGAAAACGACTTTAGCTATAATGCTTGAAAAATAAGCTAAAGTGGCTAATAAAAGACTGGTTACAATACTAAATATGCTGTAATTTTTGATTGAAAGTTTCTCTTTACCAAAAATTGATTGAGCAAGTCGAGCTATACTTTTATTATCTGTACCATCTACCAAAAATAATGAAACACCTAAATAAGCAAATAAAAGTAATGCGACTACAAACAACACTGTAAATGCTTGCCATCCACCCAAAATATTTGTGGTGTCAACCATATTCCAAGCATGCAATCCACCCTGTATGGCTGAATCAAATATTTCTTTCACATCATAATTTCCATTTAGGTTTCCTAGCCCGGTACTCTTAATGACTCCTTTCTGGAAACCTAGTCCGAATACACCTGTCAATAGTGCTAGCAAACCAAAGAGCTTTATAGCAGTGTTTAAGACTTCAAACTTCTTTAATACTGTTTTCTGGATGTTTTCTGTTTTTTCCATGATTAGCACCTATTTAAGTTTTCCAATTATTAAATCCTCATACTCCCGACTCACCCTCTTAAACCGCCCCATCGGCACTTTCTTCTGGGTCCGTTTCAGTGCATGAGAGTAAGCCACATTGCCAGTAGCATCACTGGCTGAAATATCAGCCCCAAGCTCTACTAACTTCTCCACCACCTGCAAATTCTGGTTGTACTTCACTGCCAGCAGTAATGGAGTATTGCCATCTTTATCTCTTGCCTCAAGGTCAAAACCTGCTTTTATTAATGCCTCTACCACCTCTGGCTTTGGGTTGTATCGACTGGCAACATGTAGGGCATTTCCCTCGGTTATATATTCAGTAGTTTCTTTCTTTGCACCCTGCTCTATCAAAAACGAAACCACCTCAGATGTATTGTAAGCACTGGCAAACATTAATGGGGTAAAACCAGATTTGTTCTGGGCATTCACATCATTCCCAATTTGAATCACTTCTGCTATCGCTTTCAGGTCCGTGCTGACCATTGAGAATAACATGAGTCCATCTGCACCACCTTTGGTAAGTTTGGCACTTTTGAGAATAGATTGAGGCTGGTAGTTGCCAAGATAATCTTTTGGATTATTACGAATGGTGAGATAGGTGGCTTGCTGGATACCTTGCACGGTATTGCTTGGGAGACCCTCTGGGTTATGGAGTGTCCGAGCATCATCAATTCGTCTTTGGAGCCTCTTATCCTCTTTGGCTTGAACCTGAGCTTGTCGAGTGGCTTGGTACTCTGCCATTTTTTGTTGTTGCTGGAGTTTTTGTTCAGCCTGGGCAAGTTGAGTTGCTAATTTTTGTTGCTCTAATTCCTGGAGTTTTTGTGCTTGTTCGAGTTCGGCTTGTCGCTGGGCTTCGAGCTGTTGTTGTTTCTTGAGTTCTAGTGTTTCGATACGTTGGGCTTCTTGCTGAGCTTTGACTCGTTTCTTTTCACTGTAGGCTGAATAGACATTATACAAAGCGATACAAAAGAATATCGCTATAGCTGCATAGATGAGGATATTTGGCTTTTTCTTTGCTTGTGGTGTTTGGTTTTCAGCTTGTGTGCTACTGGTTGGTATTGGTTGGTTCATATTCGTTGCACTTCCTTGAAGGCTCGGTATTTATTGAAGATAAGAGTGGTGAGGCACAGCAGGATAATTATGATTGAAAGTACCGCTCCTATAAAAGTGAAGTAACTATCAATGGAGTCAATGAGAACTAAATATTCTTCTTCAATGAATCCAAATGCTGAGGCGATTTCAATCGAGTGTTCTATAGCCCTGTTATGGGAAATGAACTGTTTAGCGATAAAGAGAAATAGATAGAGGCTTGGAAATATTATGACTATTTTTGCTACAAAGCTCGTGAGATATCTGAGCTTTCTGGCTCGTTTTATCTGGTCTATTTCAAAGAGTAGGATTCCAAAAGCTATGCCGAGACATCCGTATTGGAGTATGAACAGATAAGCTATCAGCAGTTCTTGCAATGAGCCTGTTATGACAGGGATGAGGATAAATGGGCTGACCACGAGGCATACCAACAATACTTTTGACCTGAATATTTTCAGCAGGCAGTAGGAAGCGATAAAGCAAACCACACTGGCATTGATAATCAGAAAGATTAACTCACTCACGTTTTTTCCCCTGTGAGTATTTCATAGGCATATCTAACTTTGATTAACTCTTGCTCAGCTTCTTTGATAAATATTGGGGAACGGTTTTTATTTCTATCAGGGTGGAGTTTCATAGAGAGTTTCCGGTAGGCTTTTTTTATTTCATCGAGACTCGCTGATTCATCAATTCCCAAAATTTCATGGCTGGAGCGGGCATCTTCAAACTCAGTTTGTTGTTGGTATCGTCGTTTGGCTTCTTCAAACTGTTCCCACTGTTTATGGATGTCTTCTTGTTGGTCACGGGCTTTTTGTTCTTGTTGCTGTGCTCGTTTGTTTTTTTCCTCGGATTGTTGCTGAGCATCTTCGTAGGCATATTGTTCATACTGCTTATACTGGTCGTAGGCTGAGTCTTCTTGTGCCTGTTGTTGTTTGAATTTCTCAGCATCTTTGAGGAGGAATTGGAGGTAGAAGAACTCAGATATCTTGCCGAGCAGTGAGCTGTCTGCATCGACTCTATTGGAAACATCAATGTTTCGGCTTCGCATGATAGCGAGTCCATAGAAAAGCCCTATTATCATAAAGATGCAATAGAGTGGGTTGAGCTGGAGTGCCATGACAAACATGGAGCCTCCTATCATGATTCCTATGAGCATAAGGAATGGGTTGAGTTTATAAAATAAACGTCCCACGAGCAGTCCAGTTCCAAATACGAGAATGCTGGTTATGATGAAGTCCATATGAGGTTTTTATAGTTAATGTATGTGTGTCGTTAAGAAAAAGAACTTCGATTGTTTATCTGCAATGTCTCATCATTGTTAAATGATGAGATCATGCTGGAAACAATCGTTGTGTGTTCATTGTTCACGCTTGGGTTGTACTTTCATACTAGAGTTTTAACCCATTTTTTTGTTCACTGGTGGCCAAGATGTTATAGAAGAAATCAAACATGGCTATATTCTCCGCACAAAAAATGAAATGATTTTTTTATGGGTATGTACCAGAAATCCAGCGATAAAAGGGATATTGAAAAACCAGTGGTCAACTGTGACTAAAAGGTTGAGTACTGGGATGAAGATAAGCACTCCGAGAATAGCGGCATAGATGTTGAACTTACAAAACCAGCCGAGTGTGAGTCCTAAGAAAAATACGAGTCCTGTTATAACCCAAGCTTCTGTTTGGTTATAGTAGCTGAGAAATTCAAACACCTTGTGGCTCCCTCTGGGTTATGTATTATTTTTTCAGGTACATCCGTTTACTTTTCACTGCATGGACTGAGTATAATAAAGCATATTCTGTTTGATGCAAGATGGGGCTAGAGATATTGGTTGGATTTTGAGTTTTGTTGCGGGTCAGTAATATCTGATACATACACAATTCAATTTTTCTCATCTACTTCGTATACGAGCCAGTGACTCATGACAACCTTAGCTCGATAACCTCCATTGAGCTGCTTTCCTATATTTGGAAACGTTTGTAAGCCCTCAATGACTTGAAAAATTTCATCTCTAAATTGGATAGCTCAACTACTGGTTAAACTCATCTTAAGTTTGAACAGTAAGATTTCTTCTAGTCTAGAAAATGTAGTGTTGTATACCTGAACACGATATTTTTTCATTTACTATTTGGTCAAATCAATAGCAAATAATTTTTGTTTAAAGGTTGCTAAATCCATAAATTCGCCATTAGCTTTTTCCTTTTCTGCTCGAACTATTCCTTGTTGAAGTCGCTGAGCAAGAGATTGGATAAAGTCATCTCTGTTTTCATCAAAGTACTGTTCTGCAATTTTGGTAATTTCTGGATTGAGAGTTATTGTAGACATACGTATTTCTTATAAATTATTGCCTCTATATTATTGAGAATTCTTGATAAATCAATGTTTTATGGCAGTTTGAGAATACTGTTCTATCTCTGGTATAGTCAGTATATCTTGGGTAGATTGCCCCACTTTAATAATGCAGTCATTCATCATCTCTCACACTCCCAAATAATGTCTGGGTGGTAATTTCACTCTCAACCTTCCAAACTCTTTAGCAACACGAAATTTCTTATTCTTGTAGTGAGGCAATAAACGAATCTGCATAGCCTGTTTATTCTTGTAGACTATGAGTGCTTGGTCGTCTGCCATTCTTCGGATTTCATCTTGGTTCACGAGGTTATATTCTACTCGCTCGCTTCGATGGTCATACACATCCCGTCTTTTGGTTTCCACCACCTTGCCTCCCAGTTCTTCAAAAAATTTATTGGTTTCATGGTTTCCAGAATGCAGAGTCATATAGGTGGAAAACCCACCATCAATAATGGTCTTTGCATCAACCTTGCCGTATTTAGATTCAAGCTGAGTAATGGACTGTAAAATAATGGTACAGCTTATTTTGTAGGCTCGTGAGGTAGTGATGATGTCTTGAAAGCTGGGAACATAACTATTCCCAAATTCATCATAGATACAGTAAAACGGTCGAATGAATTTATTCTCATCGAGGTACTGTTTTCTCATGGAAATACTAAAGAGGGTTCTAAAAAATATGCTGGTAGAAAATGAGAAGTATTGTTGCTTGTCTGGAGGGGTCACATAAAAGACGGCTGTCTTTTGTTTTCGGAAACTATTCAGGTCAAAGCTATTGTCTGAATAAAAAGACCTGAAATTATCATTGGCCAGTTGTCGTAAACTGGTTTGGGCTGTGAGGACAAATGACATGACCCCTTCTTCGTTGCCCGTCAAAAAACTCACCCATTCGTGATAGGTTTCTCTATCTCCAGTTTGAGGGTTTTGACTATTTTCATATATCCATTTTTTCAGCCCCTCTCCCATACTGCCAAACTCTCTGAGCTTGCTATACAACTCAGGGAGGTTGTATTTTTTTGGGTCTCCGTAGCTGAGGCACTTGGCAAGAATACGAATGAGTTTTATAGCACCATTATTAAAGATTTGGGATTTCCCCTCACTTGGATTTCCTACATTGATGATGAGGTCACAGATAAAATCGAGTTCAACATCATCTTGTACAAAGGCAAAGGGGTTGAAGAAATGGGAGTCATGGTTGGTCACTTCCATGATGTCGTATTTAATGACATGGAACCCTTTGTATTTGAGGTAGCCAGATAAGGCATCGTAGAGTTCTCCTTTGGGGTCATTGAGTGCCAGTGAACAATCTCTCTCCGCGAGGTCAATAATATTAGGGAACGAAATACTCGATGTCTTACCCACTCCTGATTTAGCAAACACAGCGAGGTTCGCAAACGAATCTTTCTCGCTCATTCGTAGGTTCTTACCATTAATTATCAGCCCCTTGTTCCACGAGGAAAATATTAGCTTTATCTCATCATCACTCAAAAATCGCGCCCCTGCTTTTTGGCTGAGATATTTCATCTGGATATACGACTCAGCGAGTCGGGTAAACCATACTCGTGACTGGTAATATTTTTTCATTATTTCATGCCTCGCTTTTGCCATGGTTTGAGGGTTAGTTGTAAAGTCCGTTTGGATGCACGTTTTACTCGCTTCACTCCAGCTTGATACAGTTCAGTGAGTGTCAAAATTTGAGTCACTTTGTTTTTGCAATCAGTCATCAGTTCCACCAGTGTATTGTTTCATCACAGCTTTCTACCACGGCGAGATTGTTGTGTTTTAGATTGTTGCTCAGACTGCTGTTCCTGACTGTGTTGTTTTTCCTCTTGCTGAGACTGAGTAAATTCTGCATTTTTCCCTCGCTCAATCATGGCATCATAAGTGTCCTGTAAATTGATTGTTTTGATACGATGAGGCAAACCCGTCTCAGGGTTGGTTAATACAATATTGACTCTCGTATATTTGTAAGCAATATCATGAATCTCTAATAATTCTTTAAACTCTTGGTCTGAATTCACCTGCTCCATGATAGCTCTAACTCTTTCAGTGAATAAGTCCCGTGCTTCGTTTCGGTTCAATTTTTTAGCTTGTTTTTCAGCAACTGTTTGGTTAATCAGTTTCTCTTGTTCCATCTCTGGATATTTTTCTAAAACATGAGCCTCAGAATTTCTCCGTACTTGTTTATATGCATCTTTACTCAGACTATGTTTCTTCGTCTGGTCTATTTGGTTCGCTGAGAGAATCAAATGCACATGGAGTTGGTTATCTTTGTCAGTATGGACTCCACCAAAGCCCAAGCAGCCTCTGGCTCGCTCTTGTACATAGCGAATCGCAACTTTGCGGATGATTTCTAGTTGTTGGGTTTCACTCAACTGTGAGCTTCGGGTAAATGACAATATCTCGTGGTAGAGATAATTCCCATTTTGTCGCTTTGGTATGAACCCAGCATTTCGAGTAAATTCTTTGAGGATGGAGTCTCTATCATCAGCAAAGAAGTTGTGAGTGAAATTAAATCTCTGGTCGCAGCCATCGTCTCGTGTAATGTAATCGTAGAGTTGTTGGAAGCTCCGGTAGGAACCATTTTTTCGGGACAGTGATTTAATAATCATGGTTTGGTCAGGTCAGTAACTAAATCGGTAACAGCCTTATTGAGATGTTCAAGGTTTTTGAGAATATTTTGCTTTTCAGCATCGTGGAAAATATTGGAGCTGTGAGCCATCTGGTTCAAATTATTTGCCATGTTGCGAATGAGAAAATTGTGCTCGTCGAGTCTCTTTTTGAGTGCCTTGGGCACAAGCTGTTGCCCGTCACGATAGGCAGTCGCATACGATAAAATGAGTCGATTGGGAGTCATTTTTTCCTTTTTGGCAAGACGAGAGAAACTCTTAAATTCACTCAAGGTCATCGTCACAGCGACCTTTTTATGCGTTGATTTGCGCTCGATATATTTGGCTTTTTGGTAGGTTTTTCTGTCCATGTACTCTGGAAAGTTACGTTAAAATATAAACAACTTCGGGGTACACCATCCTTTCACAAAAGGACTCAAATAGATATTTGAGAAAAAACATGGGGGTTCAAAGGGGGCAGTTCTGTACCCCCCTTGCAAGATAGGAATTGAGTCGCCAACACCTGTGTTGTCGCCAACTTCCAATCTTGCTTAACTCACGGGGTGAGTTAAATGATGTCTAAATGTTAGCATATGTCCTTATATTTGCAATGGGTCAACGAACCATTTGTACTTTGTTAAAAACGCCAATGAGCACCATAATATCCACCATTTAAAGCTTTTTTCATACAAAATGAGTTTGTTTTCATGATAAATTTGGTTATAGTGAGTTTATTAGACGGCTTTTTAGACTTAATTTAAAAGTAGTAAGTTGTTTTTACAGGTTATAAACCTCCCATAAGGTTCATTAACCCATAACCTTTTAATCGCAAGTATCTTATAAGCTACATAAAACCTAACAAATGGATAAAGGACAAAAATTGATTGACGAGCAATATGTAAATTCACTTGATGAACTACAGTTTGAAGATAAAACTCCTGTAGAAAATTTTTTGGATATTCACTATACAAAACTTCTCGCAATAGGTGCATTTAAAGAGATTGATTTTTTATACCCGAATGATGGCAACTGTGTGAGCCTCAAAGGAAAACACTCAAAAACAGCTCTTGCACACAAAGTGATGATTGATAACCTTTCCCATCATGACAAAATCAAAGTTTTTGCAAAAGGGTTTCATGAAAATATTTTTGATGTAGATATCGTTATAGAGGCGTTTAAAAAATATGTAGAAAAGGTTGTGAACAATCTTGACGATGTTGACCAAGATACAGCACTTGTGACACTCATTTCTAATGACCCAAGAAAAAATAAGTTTGACGAAAACCTCAAGAGTTCTGAATTTATTAAAATTGCACTCGAACTCTCTAAACAATTCAGTTTGAAAGTTATTGAAATATTTGATTACTCAGAAACCGCTGAAGCCAAATTGCCAAAAATAAATTTAACTGAAAAGAGTACAGACAAAGGCGATTATGAAATATCAATTGAGCCTGACTCTGAAGTTCATCAAAAAATAGATGACGTTGATTCATTCGGCTTATTTGGAAATGCTTATAGGTATAGAATAGAAGAGAACCACAAGGCTTTTATAAATTTTGGAGACAAAATCACCTTTAAAGCCCTTGATAATTACTTTGGGCTTATAAAAAAGCAACTAAACCCTAGAAAAATTACAGCTGAGAAGTAATATATGCCTTATTCCATTCAGGATGGAGCATTTGACTTCTTAGCAGTCTATTGCTCATTTTTCTTATTGTTTCCAGTACTTTACAACCTAAGCTCTAGGGTGAATGGATACTTTGAAAAAAAAGTCAAGGCACTAGGAGAACAGAAAATAGAGGATTTAGCTAAGAAACACCCCATTGACATTAGCTCATTTAATGATGATGACGCCCGTGAAAAAATGCTTAAATTAACCCAAGTTTCAACTGGAGAAAATTTTAGACGTTCAGTTTCATTTGAAAAAAAAGTAAAAGAAAACATTCAAAACTACAACCTCTCTAAAATTTCAGACTCTGTTTCGATTTTAAGCCTTATATTCTTTTGCTTGTATGTCGCATATTTTTTTAGGGTTTTATCTGGAGATTTATCAGAATTCGAACTTAATTTTATTGGAGTCACTGAAAAAGATGCTACGATTAATATAAAGTCGATATTGATTTTAATAAACTATATATCAATAATCCTATTATCCATATTTATAATAGGATGTACTGTAAAAACACACTCTGTAGTTAAGCACTTTGCAGGTGTATGTTTACACGACACCAAGCAGAAACAAAAAAAAATTAGTCATAGCTGTACTTGGCATGCATCCAGTTATTTATTAGTTTCAATTGCATTAGCTTTACTTTTTAATAAAAACCTACCATATGTCATTATACCTTTATTCATATTTAGCACAGGCTTCGTCTACCTTATGATTATTGGGGTATTTTCTTCTTATATAAGCCATACTTTTGAGCTAATAAATGAATAAGTTTTGATATTTACAATATTTGCATCCATCTTTACATTGAAACAATTACTCAATATATATTTTCATTTATCTAAATCTCCTCATTCTCAGCAAACGAATAAACCCCCTCCACACCCACCACAAGATGGTCAAGCAAGCGAACCTCAATCAATGACATCGCCTCTTTTATCCGTTGAGTAATCTCCACATCCGCCCTACTGGGTTCAGGACTTCCACTGGGATGATTATGTGCCAAAATAATGGAGGCTGAGTTATGAGCTAATGCTTTTTTTACGAGCACTCTCGTATGAATCACAGCAGAGCCAATAGAACCATGAAACAGTTCCTCATAAGAAATGAGACGATGCCGACCATCCAAAAAAAGAACCGACATCACTTCCTCTTGCTTCATTTGTAGCAAGTCTCAAATAGCTTTTTTGGAGTCAGCTAAAGAGCTTATTTTTTGCCCTCGCTTCATTCGCTCCCTGGCTATTTTATTTGAAAGTGTGAATATCCTATCTTGGTATGGCTCACTGAGTTCTCAGATAGGAATGTTTTCTAAGTTACCCAGTGCATGTGACACCTGCCAATCCACATGAAAATCTTCATTGGTACTTTCGGTTTGTTTATTTTTCATAGTATATGGTTTAGGGAATAATGATAGTCTTAGGCTACAACAGATGGGTTATTCCTTCTGTTGTAATTTTATACCTAGCTCACTGAGAAAATATTGGCATTTCTCATCATCTAAAATAGTTTCTTGTTCATCGGGAGATGCCGACTCCAAAACGTCTGTGAGTTTATTCACTGCTTCTTGTGAATAATCGTAGCTTGAACACATGAGATTTCAGTGTGTGTAAATTTCCATTCAATCTTGAAAATCATAGCCGATTTCGGTCTCTATGATACCCCTCACGTACTGGAGCACATGCTCCATGACACAATAGACTGGGTCGATGTGTTCAAAGCTCTCTTGTCAGATACTTTCTCGGTACTGGTCAATGATTTCAAATATTTGACGTTCATAGATTCAAATTTGGTCACCTATTTCACAGACGGCTTGTATATCTAAATGCCCAAATGGGCAGAAATAGGATATTGTTTCATGTATGGAGTTCATAGGTAAAATTCGTTAGAAAATTAATGTATCGGTACTGAGCACTTATCTTGCATTTCCTGTGGCACTCAAGTAGTAGATCACGAGGGACGAGTTCTACTACTTGAGTGTTGTAGGAGGGAGATACAATAAATAGGGAGCTAATTATTGATAGCTGAGTTTTTGAACGTTCAGCTACCAATGGGATAGGCAAAAGGGTTTAGCTACCCTTTTGCTGTTCAGCTCGTGCCTGACGGGCTTGTATCATTTTTATAAATTGTGATTCTTTCTCAATTGAGATGCAATTTCTTCAAACCTTATAAGAAGCTACTCCTGTGGTTCATCCACCGGCAAAACTATCCAGCACAATATCTCAGGGGTTTGTGAAAACTTCAACTAATCCACCTATTAAAAATTCAGGTTTTTCAGTGGGGTGCTGGCTTTGCTTGTTTCAGTTTGCACCAATCTTGTAGTTGAGTACATTTTTCATTTTTGACTGCTCAAGAAAGTTGAAAGTCTTTGGGCGGGCGAATTTTCCATTATCGTTCACCAGCCAGACTCATTGTTCCATGCAACTACGAAATCCTGTTTTTCTAAAGTGTGGTTGGGGGTTGGTTTTATTGAAAACGATTGGAGTGCGAAAAGTGAAGAGTTCTCGTCTTTCGAGTTCATAGGCAATCCAACCTGCTTGTCGGTAGCCAAAAAATAACACCATGCTGGCATTGGGCTTGAGGATTCGTTTGTACTCATCACAGACTTGGAATACAAAATCGAGATAGGCTGCGGGGCTATCAAACTTATCCCATTCTCAAAAATCAGCTTTTACGACCTTATCTCACTTCATCATAAGTCATGGGTTATTGGAAATATTGTAGGGAAAGTCAGAACAGATAAAATCGATGCTGTTATCTGGAATTTTTTTCATGGCTTCTAAACAATCTCCTTGAACCACTCGATGCACTATTTTTTTAGTATTCATAATATCAATACTTATAGGATAAAATGTCGATGGTAATACCGACACTTCATGTAAAACTCTGCATTACCTGTAGGGGTCAAAAACCGTTCGAGTATCGCGGTATTTGACGACAAGGGTGCAGAGTATAATAAGTAAGGAGGTAATAAATGTATCTACATATCTCAGCATGATAGAACAGCTCTGCTGATACTCAGTTATTCCGATTTGCATTTTCTTCGTTTCTGGATATAACAGTAGAGCAAAAAACTAACATTATAAAACTCGTAATATCTCATTATATGCCCGCACTGTGGGGTGTAGGTCTGGTTAGTTTTTTGCACAAAGATATAACGAGTTCCTACATCCCAATATTGCGGGTATATTTTTTTGATTATGAAAGAAAGAGCCTATAAATATCGCGTGTCGCTGTATTTGCCTGACGGCAAATATTATTGAACTTGACATGTATTTTCTGACTTTAACCTTGATGGGATACTCCGTGATGATATGTTTATCATGGCTGAAAACTCACATGATATTGCATGACTGATTGAGTATGTGCAGCGGATTTTGTAATTTTATGGAGTTAGTACAATACTGTATCGCGAGTGATAGAGAGCTAACGATGATAGTCCTGTTGCTGTTTCTTCAATTCTCTAGGTGTTAAAAACCCGTTTTGCTTGCGAACATGATTTATCTGACTAAACACTCACCAATTATCAAAGTTTTCCAGTTGTTGCCAAAGCTCCTCTCTGGTTTTTCATTGGGTATATTTATTTAGATAAATCACTCGCATCAGCTTTGGTTTTCTAGCCATAGCTACGAGTTACACCAATCACTGATTCAATCTGAAATTTCGGCTAACTCAGAAATAAGCATTTGCATTTCCAATGATGTCATTTCTAGGTTTTGTATAAACCTGAGTGCATCTATTACCTTTGGTGTATTTTTCATGTATCAAAAATTAAGAGGTAAAAACATAACCTTTAAAACTGTTTTGGTTTTATTTTTTTATAAAAAATGCGACTAATTTAAATCCATTATGATAAAAATATTTCTCATAATGCTTATTTATCGCCAATATTATAAAACAAGCGGCTCGTTCAGGTTATGAGTCTTTTATAACCAAAAAGGTAATATTTTCAAATTTTTCTATTACTTTTAATTTGACTCTCAAGATATTTAAATATAATAGTTTTGGTTATATTTATTTTTTAACATCTCTTAAAAATGGCAAGCATGTGATTTATTGATGAAGAACTCGTCTCACAAATAACTGCCCAAGTTTTACTGAAAATAGCAAAGTCAAAAGGGATAAATACCCAGAAAATCACTGATGAGGTGCCTCAATCTTATGGATTTGTACATCCTCGAATGCATGGGAAAATCAAGGGAAATTATGATTTTTTTGAATCAGTAGCTATTATGGCTTTATGAAAAAGTACAGGTTGGTATCGACAGCTCAATATTGATATATGTGAGCATGTCATCCGTAGGAATATTGCAGATTTTGTAGGAAACTTATTAATAGACAAGTTAGTACAAAAGCATGATTAATCGAGAGGGTCTTTCCCGTGTTTATGTCGTCTATAAATGAGAAATTCATGAACGATTTCTTCGATGTCTCGATATTTCATTTCTTTATCTGCTCGTACAATCATTTTGCTATTTGGGGTTAATGTATATATTTCGTATATACGAAGATATGAAAAACAATGACAAAATCAAACCTTTTTTGAATTTAATCTTTTATTAATATCGGCTTAAGTATGCGAACCAGCATAGATAAGCCATTCCTTATTTTTTAACTTAACTGACAATGAATTTTGACAATATTTCAGTGGTTTCATATGAACGAAAATCTACTGACCGTGAAGATAAACAGCAAGCATCTTTAGCCGCTCAAAATCAACACAACCAAGAAACCATCACTCGACATAAGCTGAGGGTGATTAAACGATTCAGTGAAAGTGCGAGTGCAAAATTACACTGAACTCGAAAAGGATTTAATAATATGATTGCCTTAATCGAAAAGGGCGAAGCACAAGCAATTGTAGTTGATGAACCTACTCGGATTTCACGAAGTACCATCGATGCAGCTATGATTGTTCACTTAATGGAGACTGGAAAGCTCAAATATGTTTTTACCCATTCCACTACTTTTTCTTGAAGCAGTATCATGGAAGTCAAACTCTTAGAAGACATGATGCAATGGGCAAAAGTTGATAATAAAATGAAAGCAAAATCGACTAAAGATAAAATGCTCTATATCGCGGAACATAAAAATAAATTACTGACAAAAGCCCCTTTTGGGTACCAAAATTTTAGGCAATGAAAATCACCAACCGATGTTAGACCACATCCTGAAAAACAGTTTATTTGGAAAGAGATGTTGAGACTACTAGGCTCTTGACTCACCTATCGTAATGTTGCTCTGACATTATATAAAACCCATGGCTTGATGACGAAAAATAACAAGCCTGTATCTGGAGAGCAAGTTCGACGGTGGCTTTTCCATAAGTTTCATGATGGAATCTACGATTTTGCAGGAAGAACATTCAAACACACTCACCAGCTAGTTGTCAGCTCAGAATATGTTAACGAAATTCGTGCAAAACGTGAGCATAGAGTATTCAAAAGAACTCTTGTGGACATATTCCCTCTCAAATGATTTTTGAAAGCACACTGGGACAATAAAATGACCTTAAGTGGCTATCAGAAAAAATGACACATCTATTATAAATCAGCTCCCAAATATTCAAATAACGGTAGAAGTATAAACATTAATCAAAATATTATTTTAGAGTCATTTGGTGCAACTCTTGATAATTATGTAATCACTGATGCACGTGTAAAATCCACAGTAATTGCAATGATGAAAGCTTATTTTTCAGATATGCAAAAAGATGCGAGTAATAATGCTCAACAACTCAGAGCCAAGCTCGCGGTTGTGAATAACAAACAAGCAAACCTTCTTAACTTGTTGTGCGAAGAAAAAATATCGCAACAAGACTTCGATAATCAACGACAAAAATATCTTAATGAGGGTATTCAGTATGAAAAACTACTGGAATGAATTCTGTATATTAGTGATGATATTTTGAAGTCAGCACTCAACTGTATCGAACTACTCAACAACCTCACTACAGTCTGGAAAAACGGTGATTTGGACAAAAAAGTTAAAATTATGAAAATGATTTGTGTTGAACTTTCTATAGACACAAAAAAACAGCTCTATGTTCAAGAAAACGAGCTGTTTGAACTTATAAAAGTTCTTAATTTTTCAAATGGGGTGACTATTGCTGTGCAGTGTCGAACTAAGAAAATTATTGACTACGCAATATCACACCAACAACGTTTTTTAGAACTGTGTGAAACGGTTAAAGTGACACTGTACACCAATAAAAGCTAATAATTTGCCCTTTAATCTAATCAGATTAACGAAATAGTCAAATTTTTCACATTGACTCTAGCGATAAGTCCCATTAGATTGAGTCAAAATAAATTAAGCTTTATTTGCAAAAACACAAAATAAGATTAATCTGAGTTTAAGAAAACCTTCATGGTGCAGTTTTATGGAGACAACAATAAGAAGCGCTATCAACTATGGCATTATTAAACGATATTCTGGAATGGTCAAAAACAATACCTCTTTGGCAGCAAGATGCAATCAGGGAACTTTTTCAAACAAAAAATAACCCTACCCCAGAAACAATCAACCGTATTTATGAACTATTCAAAAGAGAATATGGTTTGATTCAAAACGATGACTTAAAAGCACTTCCTTTATCCGAAGAACATATTCAAGCTCAAATTGAGCCTGACACCAATATTTCTCTTAAGGCTCTTACAAATTTAAAGCATGTCAATAGGATAGCTGAAAACCAAACCCTGCCATTTTATAAAAATGGCCTAACCATAATCTATGGTGATAATGGTACTGGAAAGTCAGGTTATGCAAGATTAATGAAACATGCTTGCCGTGCTAGAGGCGAATTACAACCTATATATCCAGACTTAACAATCGATGAAGCTCCCCCTAACTCTCCTGAAGCTACTTTCATCATCACTCATAATGATGAAGAAAAAGAAATTACATGGAACAACCAGAGCAACTCAGATAATGATTTGTCTAAAATTTCTGTGTTTGACTCTAGTTGTGCTCGTGCTTACTTAACTAAAGAACAAGATGTCGCTTATCTCCCTTATGGACTAGATATTGTCGAAAATTTAGCCAATATTATTATTCCACAACTATCAAAAAAACTAGAACAAGAAATACAACTGGCTTCATCGAATATCCATAACTTTGACCTCCTAAAAGGAGAAACAGCAGTAGGAAAAATATTTAATAATCTCAACGAGAATACTGACGAAGAAGCTTTGAAAAAGCTTGGAACACTCAATACCAATGAAACAGAAAGACTTCAAGAACTTAATAGAATCTTAAATACTTCGGACCCGTTAAGTGTTGCCAACAACTTAAAAGCTGAAGCAAGAAGAATTATATCTTTGTCTGATAAATTAGAAGAACCTATTAAATGGGTCAAACAATCAGCTATTGAAAAACTGAGAGAGCTTATTAACAAAAAGGAACTTGCTGAAAACTCTGAACATCAAGTAATCCAAGCGCTCCATAATAACGAGGCTCTACTCCCTGATACAGGAGGCGAAATTTGGAAAGCCATGTTTGAAGCTGCTAGAAGCTATTCATTGCACATAAACCCTGATAGCAAGTTCCCAAACAATACTTGTATGCTTTGCCAAGAAGTTTTGCCTCCTGAAGCTAGCCATAGGTTAGAAAGATTTGAAGACTATGTCCAAAACCAAGTGAGCGTCCAAGCTAACGCATCTCGTAAAGCACTAACAGACGCACAAACCAAAATAACGAACTCAAATTTAGATATTCAAATTGACCCCATTCTTATTGAGCAACTTAAGAGTGAAGCACCTAACATAATAGAACTCATCAACAGTTTTCAAAAAAGCATAGAAGTTAGAAAACGTTGGATGCTGTCAGCAAAGAAAACTGACGATTTATCAACACCACCAGATATCGCAGTTTCTCCACGATATACCCTCAGAAAACTTGCTGCTGCATCATTGTGTGAAGCTAGGAAACTCTTTCAATCATCAGATGAGGAAAAAAGAAAAAAATTAACCCTTGAATTTAATGAACTTCAAGCAAGGCAAAATCTTTCTCAAACACTAGCTTTAGTTTTAAATACTGTCAGCAATATCAAGCTCAAATATGCACTGGAGACTAATAAGTCCAACTTCGACACTACACCAATATCAAGGCAAGCGAAAAAATTTGCAAAATCATCCATCACAGAAAACTTAAAAGCAGCATTAGATGATGAGTTTCGTAAAATGAAGTTAGAACATATTAAAACTAAAGTAAAAGATAGGAATAGTCGCGGTCAGGTGTACCATCGACTCCTGTTAGATATACCTTCAAGTAATAAAAAGACAGAGGAAATTTTAAGCGAAGGAGAACAACGAGCAATATCATTAAGCTCTTTTTTTGCAGAATTATCACTCGCAAATCATTCTTGTGGAATAATTTTCGATGACCCTATTTCATCTCTTGACCATTACAGAAGAGAACTTGTTGCAAAAAGGTTGATTGAGGAATCAACTGTAAGACAAGTTATCATTTTCACTCATGAAGTTGTATTCCTCCAACAACTTCAAGATGAGTGCTTCAAAAAAAACATAAAACCAAAAACATCACATTTAGGCTGGTTAAATAATAAATGTGGTGTAGTTTTTGATGGACTACCGTGGATACATGAAAAGGTCAAAAGCAGACTTAATGAACTCGAACAAAAACAGCAGAAACTTGCAGACCAACCTTGGTCTGCATATCCCTCTCATCAACAACAAAGCGAAATAAGAGGACTATACGACCTTTTACGAGCAACTATTGAAAGGTTTATAGAAACCAAGCTATTCTGTGGCACCATTATTAGGTTTCGGGCATACATAAATGGTGGAAACCTAAAAAATGTAGTTGGCATTAAACAAGAAGAAATCAATGAAACACAAAGGTTACTACAAAAGTGTCACGATACAGTAAACGCCCATGACCCCTCGTCGGTTAAAAACAATCCAGCACCCACTCCAGATGAACTGAAAAGAGACCTTGAGGATTTTGCCAATTTGATATCAGCCGTTAATGAGAGAAGTAAATCCTAAATCTTTAAACCGTGAGATTGTTTACCTTTTTGAGAAAGGCTTTTATTAACCCCACGTTGCTGGTCAAGCTTCTCCTTCACAAACTCATAAGCCTCATCCTCGCTCATTAAACCCTGCTCCTTCGCTTTATCTATATCTTCCACTGTAATCGCTTGAGTAGCCTCCTGAAGGCTATCTACAATGATTTTATGAGCTTCTTCTATGTCTTGAGTCTCTCCCAAGGTATCAATCCACTCAGGGTCATCAGCGAACTTTAAACTTGCTTCAATGTTCACATATGCTTTTTGCACGCTACGATAAGCTCGTATTCGTTCAGCAAGTGAATCATTTAAGGGGTTAAATATGGTCATGGTTCAACTATACTATATCTTTTCTAAAATTGGATATAACTTTAATCATCAATGAGACAAAATCTGCCAAGTCATTATAAGGAAATTGCCGATGATATGGGTATCAGCTTATACCAACGGTTTTCATTGGATGACGCGAGTGACTTTTTGCATTGTTCCATTAGTGAAATAGAAGAACTCAGACAACAAGGTAATATCGACTATATTAAAGTTGCCCAAGATAATATTCAGTTCTTTGGCTACCAGCTTTTAGCTCATCTCTTAGATAACACCACATCTAATAAAACAGTCCATCAACACCCTATAGACCACCCAGATAAAATTATTCGAGACAAGGAGGTACAAGGCATGACAGGTTTATCACGAACAACAATATGGAGAAAGGAAAAAAAAGGTGAATTTCCCAAAAGAGTTCCCCTTGGTAAAGTCAGTGTAGGATGGAAGCTAAGCGAAGTTCAAAACTGGATTGCTCAACGCCAGTAAACCCTCATGTGTATACGAGGTGGTATACATTTTATTTTGGTAATAAAAAAAGTCGGCTAAAAACCTTATTTTTAGCCGACTTTCATTATAATAGATGGCGTCCCCAAGGGGATTCG
>JBOEHE010000026.1:0-39342 GCA_050633785.1 Arenicella sp. | reverse complement strand
GAACTGTTGCGTCCAATATATAATGAGTATATATTGGACGCAACAGTTCAATAATTCAATTTAATAGGTTAAATAAACAATGAAGCCACTGACTATTAACCGTTTCTCATTGGGGTACTCCACTTTACGAATGTTAACAGTAACTGGTGTATTTTTGGGATTATTGGTCTTAATTTTCCTCATACGAAGTCCTTCTCCATTCGGGATTGCGCTGACAAATGACACCACCAGAACGGTACAAACTGTGAGTGTACAAACAGTTCAATACCAGAATGAATATTGGTATGAACGACACTTTGTTGGTCAAGTCGAAGCCAGACAAAGTGCACTATTGGGCTTTGAGATTAGCGGCAGGCTAAAAACTATTACTTATAACGAAGGTGATAATGTTATAAAAGGCGATGTTTTAGCAGAAATTGATACTGCCCGCTTACAGGCACGCACCCATGAAGCAGATGCTAACCTGATAAGGGCTAGGGCCGATGCCAAACTCGCCAAGACTACTTACCAGCGCATTCAGGCAGCAAGACTGGCGAATGCAGTCTCTGATCAGGAAATGGATGAGGCTCGAGAAGCTAGAAATACCACCGCAGCCGCAGTTAAAGTTGCTGAGGCGCAACATCAAAGTATTCGTGTGGATGTTGAAAAATCCAGATTGATTGCTCCTTTTGATGGCACAGTTGTTCGCAGAATGGCGGATGAAGGTTTTGTTGTGAATACGGCACAAGCCATTTTGGAGGTTCAACAAGATTCAGATTACGATATTCGAATGGGTGTCAGTCACGAAGTGGCGAAAAGTCTGGCTGTTTCTGACACCAAGAAAGTCAATATCAATGGTCAGGAATATCTTGCAACCATTACCACCATTTTACCAGTGCGTGGTCAGACACGGACTGTTGATGTCATTTTGAAACTACAACAAAGAGACACGCAAATCCGCCCTGGTGATGTAGTTCAACTACCGCTGAATTACAGAGTGACAACTTCTGGCTTTTGGATCCCTCTTACTGCTCTTAAAGAGGGTAGACGCGGCTTATGGTCTCTTTATATTGTTGACAATCAACTTATAACCGAACGTCGTGCCGTTGAAGTTCACTATACAAACGGAGATCAGGCTTTTGTATCTGGCTCAGTTAAAGATGGTGAAGTGCTTATTACACAAGGAGCCGCCAAACTAGTGCCAGGGCAACAAGTGAGGTTGCTAGAGGTTGACAATGATGCATAGCGCTCCTGAAAAAGATATTGCGACGCTGTATTTTCGCAACCGGCACCTGTTGGTCCTTACCATAGTGATTTTATTGATAGGTGGCTGGGCGGCGCTGTCGAATTTACCGAGGCTGGAAGACCCAAGAATTACTACCCGAAATGCCACTATTTTAACTTTTCTACCAGGTGCTTCTGCTAACCGTATTGAAGCGCTTATCAACGAAAAAATTGAAAGTACGCTTGAAGAAATTAGCGATATAAAAACCATTGAAAGCACAGCACGTTCAGGTGTTTCCAGTATTAGCATTGGGCTACAGGATTCAGTGACCACGGAAACAAATGAAGACGTTTTTTCAAAAGTCCGCTCACGCTTACAGAATATTCAAGGTGATTTACCCGTTGGTGCCAGTATTCCCGTATTAGAGGACAACCGTGGAGTTACTGCCTATACACTCATTATAGGAATTAGCTGGAATGGTCAGAGCGAACCACCACTCAATATATTACAGCGGATTGCCCTCGACCTTAAAGATCGCATGCTAAACACAGGCAACACCGAACTCGTGCGTATTTTTGGTGGTGTCAATGAAGAAATTGTTGTCACTCCCGACAAGGGCGAACTAGCCTCACTTAATATGAGTGCCGAGGCATTGGCTGGAATTATTGCGCAGGCAGATAGCAAAGTTTCCGCAGGTCAGCTCCGGTCAATCCATCAAAATATCCCAATAGAAGTTAATGGTGGACTTTCCAGTGTTGAACAGGTAGCCCGGATTCCGCTGATGTCTAGTGATCAAGGGATGATATTAACTGTGGGAGATATCGCAAGCGTCAAAAAAACTTACCAAAGCCCCGTTGAACAAGTAGCAATCAAGGACGGCAAACGTACACTCTACGTCGCAATACGTGCAGATGACAATGTGCGAGTAGATCAATGGACTCAGCATGCTTTAAAGACTTATCAAGCCTTTAAAGCAGAATATTCTGATCAAATTGGTATGGATATTATCTTTCAACAAAACCATTACACCGAAGCACGTTTAGGTGATTTGGTCAGCAATCTGGTGTTGGGTGCTTTGTTCGTCGTGATAATTGTATTGTTCACAATGGGTTGGAAGTCAGCACTGGTTGTCGGTTCTGTGCTGCCGCTATCTGCGGCTGGATCTATCTTTGCCTTCAACTTTTTTGATCAAAGTATTCATCAAATGTCTATCTTCGGGATGATTATTGCGATTGGCTTATTGATCGATAGCGCCATTGTGATGACCGATGAGGTACGCAAGTCTATTCATAAAGGCATGAACCGACTGCAAGCCTTGCAGCATTCAGTCCATCATTTATTTGTTCCTCTATTAGCTTCTACCTTGACCACTATTTTGGGGTTTATGCCAATTTTTCTTTTACCGGGAAACGCAGGAGACTTTGTGAGTCCCATTGCCATTAGCGTTATTCTGGCCTTAGTGTTTTCATTCTTTTTAGCCATAACGGTTATTCCCGCGTTGGCTGCTAGCGTAGTATCAAAAGTAGAAAACACTATCTGGTGGCAAAACGGTTTAGGTAAACCCAAAGTATTTGAAGATTTTAAATGTTTTAGCCTATATGCGATAGAACGTCCTAAGCGCTATTTATTGCTGACGATGATTCCATGCCTAGTCGGTTTTTTAATGATGGGCACCATGAAGGTCGAATTTTTTCCAGCAGCTGATCGCGATATGTTTGAAGTACAAATGTTTCTGCCCAGTGATAGTTCAATTACTTATACTCAACAACAAGTTGATATTGCAGACCATGTGATCAAATCATTACCCGGTGTTACTGCCACCCATTGGTTGATAGGCGGTTCAACCCCCGCGGTGTACTACAATCAAATACCGCAACAGGACAACAACAGCGCCTATGCACAAGCCGTAATAACGGCCACGAATAATCAAACCGCTAACCGCCTAATCTCTAAAGTACAAAACGCCTTGAGCGAAACCTTACCTAACGTTAAACCTATCGTGAAAAAGTTCGCCCAAGGTCCTCCTGCCGATGCCCCTGTGGCTTTTCGAATTCTGGGAGCAGAAGTCGATACTTTACGTAGACTTGGTGAACAAGTCCGTGCCCTAATGCACCAAAATCCGGAAATCATCAATACCCGCGCCAGCATCGAAGGCGGACAGGCTAAACTTTGGTTTAAAGCAGACGAAGCCGAGGCTGAACTGGCGGGATTAAACCTCGTAGATATTGCCAATCAATTTCAGGGAAACCTGGAAGGCTACATCGGTGGCAGCATATTGGAGGGTGTGGAGGAGTTGCCCATTAGAGTACGCTTAAATAATGCTGAACGCGCCGATATCGCCAGTGTTGCCAACATGCAATTAAGCTCACCGAGTAAAAATAGATGGGTGCCTGCCGAAGCAATAGGACGTTTGGAGCTGCACCCGGAAATTTCTGAAATCACTCGCTATAATGGCCAACGAGTCAATACTGTTCTGGCCTATACAACGCCAGATGCAAAAGCGGTATCTGTCTCCTCAGATGTTCTAAAATCTATTCAACAGCATATTGATATCCCGACAGGTTATCGTATTAACGTTGCCGGAGAGAGCGAACAACAAGCGGATGCTGTCAGTGGTCTAGCCACATTTGCTCCCGTACTGTTTACCTTAATGGTCACCGTCATTATTCTTGCCTTTCGCAGTGTTGCTATTGCCAGCATTGTTTTTATTGTGGCAATACTGTCTGTTGGTTTGGGAATGCTGTCCTTAAAAATCGCAGGTTATCCATTAGGATTTAATCCCCTGATTGGCTCTATTGGTCTTGCTGGTGTCATTATTAATGACTCAATCGTTATTCTGGCCGCAATCTTAGGGAATGAAAAAGCGCGACGAGGAGATAGTCAGTCGATCATTGAGGAAACCTATGGCTGTGGTCGTCACGTCTTATCCACAACCTTAACAACCATTGGAGGGTTTGTACCACTACTACTCTTTTCAGGAGGAAGTTTCTGGCCGCCATTAACGGTGGTCATTGCAGGCGGTATTGGTTTCGGGCTTATGCTTGCTCTACTTTTTACTCCCCTTGCTTATAAAGTATATGCCGATAGGTACTACCGCAAAGAACAAACCTCTCTCGAACATCATCAGGGTGTCATCGCATGACAAAAACTATCCTAATAACAGTAGCGGCCATCGCACTTAATGCCTGTACTGTTGGCCCCAATTTTAATAAACCAAAACTGCATACCAACGATTGGATTGATAGGCAGGCCAACCACGCGATTAATACGACATGGTGGACAGTATTTAATGATCCGATGTTAGATGACCTAGTGATACGTGTTGCTTCTGATAATCTTGATATTGCGATAGCCCAGCAACGAATATTGGAAAGCCGAGCATTACGCGGTGTAAGCAGGGCTGCCTTACTCCCTTCTTTAGGTACAAGTAGCTCTTATGTGCGCAGCAAAAAAAACAACGCTATTCAGGACGCCTATGAGGTAGGTTTTGATGCCGCATGGGAAATAGATTTTGTGGGAGGCAATCGTCGCGCTATAGAAGCAAGTACTGCCCGGCTGGAAAGTACAAAGGCATTTAAGCATCATATTATTTTATCGGTTATTGCAGAAACCGCACGTAACTACATTGAGTTGCGAGGCCATCAAAAACGTATAGCTTTGTTAGTGAGAAACGTTGCACTTCAACAGCAAACGATTAACTTGCTAAGAGCATCATTTGACAATGGTTTATCTCGTGAGGTTGATGTAACGCGCGCTGAATCACAGTTGGCAAACACTCAATCTCTGATACCTAATATAGCAGCTGAAGTTCGCGCTGGAACATATCGTCTGGCAATGTTAACAGGAAAGCAACCAGATGCTTTATATAAGGTTCTAGAAAAAAGTAAACCGCTGCCTGCGCCAGAGGAAGTTGTTCCATTGGGCCTCAAATCTGATCTGCTAAAAAGAAGGCCTGATATTCAAGTCGCTGAAAAAAAACTGGCAGCGGCTACTGCTGATATAGGTGTTGCAGTGGCAAAACTTTACCCTAGCTTTAGCTTAACAGGATCCCTTGGCTTTTCTGCTGCAGATTTCAGCAATTTATTTAAAAATGCCAGCGAAACTTTTCTCTTCACGCCTTCAATCCATTTTCCTATCTTTTCCGCTGGAAAAATACGCGCACAAATTAATGTTGCTGAAATACGTCATTCCATTGCAGCGATTGAATACGAAAAAACGCTACTAACAGCCTTAAAGGAAACCGAAAGTATTTTAGTCCGCTATGCCAAGGAGCAGGAAACTCGTGCTCAGTTAAAACGAGCCGTAAAGTCTTCAACCCGGTCTGTCGAGTTATCTAATGTGCTTTATAAGAATGGCCTAACTAATTTTGTCGGTGTATTGGATGCCGAACAGCAACTTACGACTACAGAAGATGCACTTGTGCAGTCCGAAACTCGGGTATTAACAAATCTTATTGCCTTATACAAAGCACTGGGCGGAGGCTGGGAAGTTTTTGAACCAGCAACACCTACAAACGCTGCTGCACAAACCTTATCCAAGAACACCGTCAACTAAACAGAGACCATCCAATGAAAAAAATAGTCTTTTTAATTCTTGCAATTATTATATTTAAGGTCACACCTGCTGTTGCCAATCCCAATATGCCAAAAGACACGCTAATCGGTTTTGTCAGTGTTGGTGTTTTGACTGTCCCCGAATTCGAAGGCTCAGAAGATACAGAAACAGGACCTCTTTTCGCTACGAGGTTGCAATACAATCACTATTACATCCAAACACGTGGGATGGGTGCACATCTAAATATCTCACCCTTTCAAAACGTTGAATTCGGCCCCAGTGTTCAATATCGTTCAGCGCGTGATAGCAGTATTGAGAATAATGTGATAAGTCGCCTTCGCAAAGTAGACAGTGCTGTTGATGCTGGCGCATTTGTACGCTTTCCTTTTCGCAATGTATTGCGCAAAGCCGATGTAATGGCTTTAGAAGTGGATATTCTTACAGACACTTCCGATACCCATGAAGGTACTCTAATCACCTTTGGTCCCAGTTACCGTTATTTCTCTTCCAACCGACGATGGAGCATTGGTACGTCAATGGCATTGACTTATGCTTCAACGGATTTCAATAACACATATTTCAGTATTGATGCTGATAACTCTGTCAGATCAGGCTTGCCTCAGTTTAATGCTGACAGTGGTATTAATAGTATTAATCTTTCTCTTACTGCTAATTACCAGTTCAATAAACGCTGGGGCTTGATTGGTCTCATTGGATACAAGAAACTTTTGGGTGAAGTTGCCGACAGCCCAATTGTAGATATTGAAGGTACTTTCAGCCAATTAACTGGAGGCATCGGTTTAAGCTATAGATTTTAAAATAAAGCTAGAGAGTGTCCTCAAATACACTTAATGTTTTAATTAGCCTATGTGGCGGACTGACGTTGGCAAATGCATCGAAATGATACACCTTGGTGTCCTAGTACGCACTAATTGCAACAGAGCCGATTAGATGACTGCTCTAGTGTCATGAGCAGATTGAAGCGTATCTTAGAACAAAAGGCAAAACAGCATCAGAATATCTGGGCAGATTTATATAAATTGGTTTCTTCAGTGGTTGAGAATGCCATTTTGATACCTGGAATCTGAGAGAATGTACGAATATATTCATCTGATCAACAGGAAATGTTATTTTAAGTGGGTTTGCTGTATACAAATAACACAACAACATTCAATGAGGCGCACTTTATGTCTAAATTTTACTCTTTGGTGTATCTTCTTATATCGCTCACCTCCCTGTCAGCCTGTGTGATAGAGCCTAAGGTAAATGGAGCCGCAGCAGACAGTGTTGCACCAGAAATTTCAACAGGTATTGAACAAAAGAAGCTGGTCAAAGCGGATGATTGGATAGTGGTTGCTGCCAATCCCTTGGCCAGTGAGGCAGGAGCGTCGGTGATTCGTGCTGGAGGAAATGCGATTGATGCCATGGTTGCTGTCCAGACGGTATTAGGTTTGGTTGAACCGCAATCATCCGGCTTGGGTGGAGGCGCCTTTTTGGTGTTCTGGGATGCTCAACAGCAGAAAATGACAACCTTTGATGGGCGTGAGAAAGCACCGGGCAATGTGACTCCTGCATTGTTTGTTGATGAAAAGGGTGAACCTTTAAAATTCTACGATGCCGTTGTAGGAGGGCGATCAGTGGGTGTGCCGGGAACGGTAAAACTATTGTGGGAAACACACCGAAAATATGGTCATTTGCCATGGGATAAAGTACTGGAACCCGCGATTAAGTTGGCAGAAGAGGGTTTTGTTGTATCATCTCGGCTGCACAAATCCATAAGCAAAGATGCTGCAAGGCTATCCCGGTTTGATATAACGAAATCCTATTTTTTCGCTTCGGATGGGTCACCACTGGCTATAGGGACTTTGCTGAAAAATGTCGAGTATGCAGCCACCTTAAAAGCGATTGTAAAGAACGGAGCTGATGCTTTTTACACAGGTCGAATAGCCGAAGATATTGTAAAAACAGTACAAACTGCTCCTGGTAATCCTGGAAAAATGACTCTGAAAGATCTGGCTGCTTATACGATTGTTGAACGTAAACCTGTCTGCAAAACCTACCGTGAATTTGATATTTGCGGGATGGGTCCTCCCAGCTCTGGAGCCATTGCAGTAGGGCAAATTTTGGGAACATTGGAGTCTTTTGATTTAGCTGGTTTAGGACCTGAATCCCCAATTGCCTGGCAGTTAATTGGGGATTCATCCCGCTTGGCATTTGCTGATCGTGGGCGTTATGTGGCAGACAGTGATTTTGTTCCAGTGCCAGTCAATGGTCTACTGGATAGCGACTATTTAGCTGAGCGCGCAAAATTGATCCAACCAGGTAAGGCCTTGGCAAAACAGGCTGTGTCGGCAGGAAAGCCTGAATGGGACTTCGCCATTCAACAAGCAGATGATGAGTCTATTGAACTTCCTTCGACCAGTCATTTCAGTATTGTAGATAAAGATGGAAATGTGATTTCAATGACTACAACAATTGAAAATGGATTTGGTTCACGGTTGATGACGAATGGCTTTTTGTTAAATAATGAGTTGACCGATTTTTCATTTAGAACACATAAGAATGGCTACCCCATTGCAAACCGTGTTGAACCTGGAAAGCGCCCGAGATCGTCCATGGCACCTACTATTGTTCTAAAAAATGGTAAGCCCTATATGGCCGTTGGTTCGCCGGGAGGCAGTCGTATCATTGGCTATGTCGCTAAAGCAATTGTTGCCCATTTGGACTGGGGTATGGATATGCAGGAAGCTATTAATCTGCCCAATTCGGTAAATCGTTTTGGGAAATACGATATTGAAGAGAATACATCTCATGTTGGCCCGATGTCCAAATCACTGCAAGACATGGGTTTTGAGACCAATATCAGAGATCTGAACTCCGGTTTACATGCTATTTTAATCACGAAAGATGGATTGTCAGGCGGCGCAGACCCTCGACGTGAAGGAAAATCTATTGGTGATTAAGGCCTGACTGACAGTTTGTAACACCAACCTCATTTATTACCGGAAAAGAGGTTGGTGTATTTTATTCGAATGAAATTAATGTTCATATTAAACCATGTGGTTGAATGTTGTGACTGAATACATTAATATTCAACCATATGGTTAATAATGAACACTTGAATAATACTTTTCATGCACTGGCTGATCCAACGCGAAGGCATATTATCGGTATGCTTGTTGAGCAACAAGAGCACCGTATCAAGGAACTCGTTGAACCATTTGAAATGTCTTTCGCTGCGGTGTCTAAGCATATAAATGTTCTTGAGCGGGCTGGCTTGGTGACACGTAACAGGCGAGGGCGTGAAACATTTATCCAACTGAACCCTGAACCATTACAAAATGCTCAAGAGTGGATTGATTTCTACCAGCAGTTTTGGACACAGCGCTTTTCAAAACTGAAAAAGCTAATCGCAGAGCAAGAGGGTTCACTCGACCAATAACATCAAAGAAGAGGTAATAACCATGTCTGAGCCCACGCTGAATGTTCAATCGGATCAACTGTCTCTTAAGCAAATATTTGAAGCTCCAATTTCGCGTTTGTTTACGTATTTCACTGAGCCTGAATTCTTGAGTCAGTGGCACGCACCTAGTGACACTATGACCACAACAGCAGAAGTGAATTTGCAGGTTGGTGGCAGCTATAGGATTGCTATGACTGATGCTGATGGCAAGACACATACAGCAATTGGGCAATTTATTGAGATTAATAAACCAACCAAACTGGTCTACAGTTGGGCTTGGGAAGGGAATGATTCCATGGATACCCTGGTTACGGTTAATTTTAAAGAGGTAGGTGAACAAACGGAAGTTGAATTGGTCCACACTGGGTTTGATCAGGCAGAAGCTGCACAACATCATTCACAAGGGTGGAGCGGCATTTTCATGCAATTGGAACAATTTCTTAAAAACTAAAGAGGGTACATATGGGAGAAATTACAAATAATGTCAGTTGGATAGGAGTCATTGTTGGAGCTGTTGTGGCTTTTTTATTAGGTTGGGCCTGGTATTCGCCGAAATTGTTTGGAACCAAATGGGCTGAAGGTGTGGGTGTTAAGCTGGATGGAGCTGGTCCATCTGCTCTGGCAATGATTGTACAGATTTTGGGCACATTTTTACTCGCATGGGTTATAGGTGTAACCGCTGCCACTGAGTCACTGTTAACAGCAATACTGTTCATTCTCACCGTTGTCAGCTTGTTTGTAGCGAGTGGTTTGTTTTGTCAAAAAAGCCGCTATGCCATTGCAACAGAAACCGGTTTTATTGTTGCTATGTCTGTCATAATGATCATTTGTCAGGGAGTGTTTTAATTTATGTAGGCAACATGGTAAAAGCAGGTTGATTTCAACAGCAACAAAGCGCATAAAAAGATACAGTGAAGCTTTTGTTGAAAATTAACGGTGGTCTCAACTTTTCACATCATATTTTTCAATATCTGTTTTTAGTTTGTGGTTTTTCTAATTCATATCAGAATGCTATTTGATTGTATTGCCGTCGCTGTACGATAGATCATAATACAGCGCTATTGGATATAACGCTTCTGACATTTTGCGGATTAAGTGGGGTTGAACCGTAAGTGCACAAGTTATGCGGTGGCCATTGTTATGGTTAGTCAGCGGGTTTTTAATTATCCATAAAATAAACAGATTCTAAATATTGATTCAGCATTTGCTGTTGTTATAGACTTATTCGATGCTAATTGGGTTAAGGTATTCAACAGGTATGACAGGGAAAAGATGGACGCCATTATTTAACCTTTTTGCAAGGTCATTTAAAACTTACCGTGTTTTAAAATACGGTTTAGCCGCAACGCTATTTTTGTTCAGCTATGGATCGTTGGCAGATTCAAACACAACCGAGGCTCATGAGTTGTCTGTTGTGGAAATGCCAGAATATTGGTTCGTATCGCTACAGGATAATCTTGAGTTTTCCAGCCCTGATTTTGATCACTCGAAATGGAATAAGGTCTCTTTGCCCGCAGACCTCTGGTCACAGAGCGCTGTCTGGAGTCCAGATAAGTCTATTGGTTGGGCTCGAACACATATCAAGATACAGGAACAACACCGGGATGTTGACCTTGCCTTGTATCTGGGGTCAATCTGGGAAGCTGCAGAAATTTTTTTTAATGGTGAGAAAATTGAACAATTCGGTTCATTAAGTGAAGCAGTGAATCGAAGCTATGCTGCAAATGGGCCTCAACCGGTAGTGGCTGGTTTACCTGCAAGGCTGATTCGCTATGAACAGAGCAACTTGCTTGCGGTGCGGTTTCAAAGTGGTTGGAATCGACTGGGACCAGTGCAGGGCCCTGTCTTTTTAGGTACAAAAAAAACGGCAACGGATCTTGCTGAGAAAGAAACTGCCAAGTTGATCATGTTAGAACTGTTATGGTTGTTAGTGGCTTTTGTTTGTATCGTATTATTACTATTGGCTGATAGCGCATTGGGGCGGCCTTGGCGGCATTTTTATTATATGGTTGGGATTGTTTGTATAGCGATTACTCTTTTATTGTCATATTCAACGTTGGGAAATATCGCGGGGTGGTTGTGGCAAGGCAGTTATTTATCGAGCCTGTTATTTAGCTGGTTCGCAGTTGCCTGTTGTTTTTTGCATGTTGCCCAAGCGTGTCGTGGAGGTCATAACACGTTGGACTATTGCCTGGCAGCAATCACCTGTGCTTATGCTGTGGTTGAACAATGGTTAGTCACACAAGGGAGTTGGTATCAGTATCAAATGCTGATTGGTATGCCATTATTTATTGTCATTACTGGTTTGTTAATCTGGTATGCAATTCGTAGTTATAAGCTCGGAGGAGAAGAGCGATTGACAAGCATTATGGTTATTATTTTGGCGGTAGTTATTCTGGCAGATTTAATCAAAGTAGAGTTATTGCCTGGCATGATAGGAGAATATCTCGCTGAGTTGCTTTTATTACTCTGGGTGTTGATAACATTAGCGATGGTAGCAACTGAATGTATGCTTCGTATGCGAGAAAGGGAATGGTTTGCCAGAGATTTGCTGCATTCACAGGAACAAGAGCGCAAACGCGTGGCCAATGAGTTGCATGATAGCCTCGGACAACAGCTGGCCGCGATTAGCTGGCAGGTGGAATCACTTAAGCAGAGTCAAGGTTCACAAAAAAATGATATTGTTTCGAATTTACGTGCTGCTATGGATGACGTGCACCGAATCATTCGTGATTTGCGTCCTGAACTAGTAGAAGGTCTGGGTCTTGCTGGTGCATTCTGCTGGCTAGGTGACGAACTCTCAAAGTCGAAAGTGACTGTGACGACAGATCTTTGCGCGCAAGTAGGGGAAATTCCTGAACAGCTATCCGGCCAGTTTTTTCGGATCGTTCAGGAAGCGTTACATAATGCAGTAAAGCACGGTGGTGCAAATGAGATCACTATCAGTTTGACCCGAACAGGAAAACGCTGGATATTGACGATTAATGATAATGGTAAAGGTTTTGATATGTCTAAACTATCCGAGCGGTCAGGTTTAGGAGTGATTGCCATGCAGGAGCGCGCACGTGCCTGTGGTGGTAGTCTGGATATTCGTTCAAAGTTGGCTCAAGGGTGTTCAGTTCAAGTAGCCTTGCCTCTTGCCGGATAAACCGATGATTAGAATCTTGATTGTCGATGACCATCAATTTTTGCGGCAAACACTGGCGCGCCATTTGAACTCTATTGATAATCTTTTGGTGGTGGCGGATATTGAACTCACTGAACAGGCTGACCGAATATTAGCTGAACAGGAGGTCAATGTAGTATTGCTTGATCTGAATCTGCCAAAAGAAAATGGACTGAATTACGCCAAGCGATTACGATCTGAAGGCAATAACGTTCCAATTGTGTTTATGTCTGTGCACAAAGAACCGCTGGTGGTCAGTCAAGCGCTCAAAGTGTCTAACAGCAGCTACATGTCAAAGAATGATTCTCTTGTTGAACTGGAACTTGCTTTGGCTTCAATCGTGGATAACAAACGGTATGTGAGTATTTCAGCGCAACAAAAAGGCATTGGAAAAAGTGATTTAATGCCTGATTTGTCAAAGCGAGAACTGGATGTTTTGACACTGATAGCATCAGGTATTACCCAACGGGAGATAGCTGGTCGTCTGCATATCAGTTTACGTACCGTGGAAACACATATGACGCGAATACGTGCTAAAACAGGTCTGGGTAATAATGCAGAAATTGCTCGATATGCCATCAAAATAGGACTTGTTTCGGTAGAGTAGTTGTCACTCAGTGATTTCACGTAATCAATCGCTGTGGTTTCACGGATGGCGACACTATGGCTAGGCGCTAAACTGATCGGTATAGCAATGACGACCCTGAAATAGAAAGCGTGTTTCGAATAAGCACTGCAATGGTGTCGTATTGCCCTGACAATTATCAATAAATCACGAATGAGTCCTATTTTGACGTCAGTTGATATGACTTGTTATTAGCAAGAGAGGGTAGGAGAAACTATGATGCCAAAGATATTCTTATTACTAATTCTGTTGATACTGAGTAATGCGGCTGTTGAAGTAATGGCTCAAACTGGAATCAGTCGGAACTTTTATCAAGCCTGTGATGGTAATAGCAAAGAGTGTGGTCAGAACGACAATAACAGTTTTGATCTTACTTTCGTTTCTGGGCGTGGGCAGGCAACACTTGAATATCAACTTTCAAGTGCTCCCCAACTGCGTCACTGTGCCAGTATGACGCTTCGAGTTACTATGGGGCAACAGACCATTCTGCAACAATCCCAGCAACTGGGTCGTTATGAATATAATCAGGATTCCAAGAATTATGAATTTAAAGATGGAGTGGCAAGGGTTCGAACAGATTTTACTATACCTAACCAGGGGATTCACACAGTTTCACTGCATGCGACGGCACAAGACAACGGTTGTGCACAAGGCATAGCAATGCGGCGTTGGGCCGGAAAAATAACGCTCACTCTACCTGATGCCATGGGTGGAGGCTGTGCAAATTCCTATCGTCCTGAATCCGGTATCATCATACGTCAGGCGACGGTTAATTCATCAATCTGTGGGACTGGTGGTTTGTTTTATACTGCGGGTTTGCCCTCTGGTCCAATCTGTACCACGGGATCGCAGTTCTCCAGTATTCCTGGTGGATATTTACCTGTTGGCACCAGACAGCAACCCAATTGTGGAAATGCAACATTTCCAAACAATGCTTATGTTTATAGATTCATTGAAGGGAATATTCTGGACAATAATGCAACTACGCCTGAGTTTGCCGAGGTGTGTCTGGGTAATGGTGATCGGGTGCCTGCCGGTATGGTGATTACGGGGTTTGTCCCGCGCACCAGCGTTCCAAACGACCGGAGGTGTCCGCATAATGCAGATAAAATTGCACGGGTTCGCTTGCCTGGACACATGCCAGTCAATGTGGGCGCTGGAGGTTCTGAAGAAATTAGGGACAAGGTTTGTTTTACATCCAGAGCGCCTATCCAATTACCTTTTCAAATGGATGGAGATCCTTACGTCGACAACCAGTTTCGCTGTGCAGAAAATGGTGGCGCAGGACAGGTAGTTAACATCAGGCTTCAGCCTTAAATCAACTTTTCAATTTGAATCATTTATCCGAACAAAATGAGGTGTCAGATGAAAAACATGTATTTTCTACTCGTACTTTTGTCGTTTGCCAATGTGGTATTTTCTCAACCTGATATTTCTATTTCATCTGTGTATTCAAATGTTTTGACGGATAAAACTAACCCGTTATGGGGACATAATTCCAGCAAAGCGTGCATCACGAATGGCATACGAGTATTTGTTGGTAGAGCCCCGGATTTTGAAAATCATCACGTTAAGTTATATCGGAAAGTCAGTGGCGTTTGGCAAGAGGTTTGGGTGTCAACTGAAACGGGATTTCAGGGACCGACAGTCGTGTGTAATAAAGACGATAGTATTCATGTGCTTTACTATGATGGTACGAATAAACTGCTTCATTATCGATTTGTCGATGCCTATGATCAAACACCAGTAAAGGTGGATACCAGTGCTTTAGAAGCCTATAAATTTGGATACATGGCCGCTACTGCAGATAGTTTGACTGGAATTATCTATATCGCCTCCTATGATAATAAACCGGAAGGAACAGAAGAGTCATTTCTTATTCATAGCTATATTAATGGAGTCTGGTATGCCCCGGCAGCACAAACGGCGAAATGGAAGAATAATGTGGGATATTATGGTGCTAGAACCGACGGTTCTTTTCTGTACCCGGTGATAAGCAGTCATGGTTTTCGGGTTTACTCGGCTGCAGGATTTTGGAAAACCAGTGGACAAGAAGGTTTTCATAAAAGAGAAAACTGGAGATTCTGGGACTCAAGCTACTATGGTCAACGTAGAGTGAATCATTTTGTTTTTGATGGGGTAAATGGTGTGAATCCGGATTATGAAAGCACGTCTACACACAATTATTTTGTAGGCCCAAATGCGATAAAACAGGTTCAGGATGGAACCATTTATATTCTGGCAGACATTCGAAGCCCTGGGCCAGAAGAAAGTTATCTTATCCGTTATATCAATGATGAACCATTGAAATTGGCCATTCCACAGATGCAGACTCTTGGAGGGATGACGGCATATGGTGATACAGTGGTAGCAATTGATCGATATAAAGTTCATTGGTCATGTGACCGTGGGACAAGTTGGAGTCATCAACCACATAATGCGAGCAACCCAGCAACTTTCCCCCCCAATACATCTGGAACTCTTTACAATATCGGTTACACACATGTGATGTCTGATGTTTTGCATGAACAACACATAGACGCATTTATTGGTATGACCTTTGTTGATAATGGTATCTATAAAACGGAAGTGGTGAATCTAAGCTTGGATATGGGCGATGCTTGCAACTAGGATTTGTCGTCACTGTAGTTGCAAGCAAAGATAGTTTTGCCATTATTTGAGACTTTGATTGACGCGTTACAAGCGCCATCGTTGGTGACACTGAATCTTCTGGGTCAAAGCTGGAAATCTACTTTGAGAACGAACTTTTCTATATCAGATTAGAAATCAAAATTAACCTTCATAGTAATTGTTAAGCAATAGAACTAATAATATCTTTCTCTTATTGAGTTGGATAACTTACTTTGTCGGTATAAGGCTTTATGGTGATTGCAATTGACTTTGAGGTTGGTGTGAAACTTCGATCACCGTAACTGTCGAGAGGTACCAGTGGATTGGCTTCGGGGTAATAAGCAGCCATATTACCTTGTGGTATATCGTATGGAACGGCTATAAAATTTGAGATTTCCCGTGTAGTGCCATCTGTCCAATGAGAGGTAATAGTGACAGCTTGCTCGTTGATCAGCCCCAAGGCACTGATGTCTTTGGGATTCATGAAAATCACGTTGCGTAAGCCCTTGATTCCTCGGTAGCGATCATCATAGCCATAGACAGTCGTGTTGTATTGGTCGTGTGAACGCATGGTTTGCAGGCTGAATACTGTTTGATCTGATAGTTTTTCGGCAATTTTTTCTTCTATCAATGACGCAGGAATATCATTAGTGATGATATTGGCTTTGCCAGTGCCTGTTTTCCAGTGACGCTCGGCAGCGCTGTTGTAGAGTTGAAAACCGCCGCGTTGTTCCAGTTTCCGGTTGAAACCCTCAAAGCCTGGGACTGATTTTTCAATAAGGCCGCGAATAAGGTCATAATTTTTTGCTAATTCTCTCCATTTTACGGGTTCTTCACCCAATGTTGCCTGAGCCAGTTCAGCGACTATAGCCACCTCGGATTTCAAGTGCTCGCTGACAGGGGGCAATACACCGCCTGAGCTATGCACCATGCTCATTGAATCTTCTACTGTAATGCGTTGTTCTCCATACTCAGTGAGATCAACTTCAGTTCGTCCCAAACAGGGCAATATCAAGGACTCTTGAGCGAGTGTGATATGGCTTCGATTTAATTTGGTGCTGACATTAACCATCAGTTCGCAGTTGCGCATAGCCTGGCGCGTTTTTTCAGTATCTGGCATTGCTGCGGCAAAATTACCGCCCATGCCAAAGAATACTTTACTCTGACCATTGGCCATAGCTTCAACTGCCTGAATGGCATTGTGACCTCGGGAACGGGAAAATGTGCGTTGAAATGTCGTTTCCATTTGATCAAGCAAGGCTTCAGGGGCTTTTTCATCTATACCCATCGTACGGTCACCTTGCACATTGCTGTGTCCTCTTACTGGACATGCACCTGCACCTGGTTTGCCTATATTGCCGCGTAATAATAGCAGATTGATTATTTCCTGAAGGGTGATGACTGAGTGTTTATGCTGGGTTAAACCCATTGCCCAGGAACAAATCACTCTGTCACTGCTGGCATAAACTTTTGCGATATCCAACATTTGAGATTGGGAAATACCGGATTGTTGTTCCAATGATTTCCAAGGTGTCAGTTCGACCTGCTTAATGTAGGAATCGATGCCCGTGGTATGTTGTTCGATGAATTGGTGATCAAAAATGCTCTGTTGTTTGGATGCTAATGATTGTCTGTCCAGATGGATCAATGCTTTGACTATTCCACGCACCAGAGCCATGTCACCACCAAGTCGAGGTCGATAAAAATGACTGCTGATTTTGGTGGAGCCATTAGTCAGCATTTCGATCGGTTGTTGAGGGTGGGTGAATCGCTCTAAACCTCGCTCTTTCAGGTTGTTAAAACTGATGACCTTGGCGCCATTTTTAGAAGCATGCCTGAGAGCATCTAGCATTCTGGGATGGTTGGTACCCGGATTTTGGCCAAAAACGAAAATAGCGTCGGCTTGTTCAAAATCGTCCAGTGTCACAGTGCCTTTGCCAATTCCAATGCTTTGATTCAAGGCTATTCCACTGGCCTCATGACACATGTTGGAACAGTCTGGAAAATTGTCACTGCCATAGCTACGAATGAACAATTGATAAAGAAAGGCAGCCTCATTGCTGGTTCTACCTGAGGTATAAAATTCAGCTTGATTTGGGCTTTCGAGGGCATTAAGTTTGTTGGCAATCAAGGTAAATGCAGCTTCCCAGCTGATGGGTTCGAAGTGGTCGGTAGCTCGGTTGTAACGCATTGGCTCGGTGAGACGTCCTTGGTATTCAAGGAAATAATCACTTTGTTTGTCCAAAAAACTGACACTGTGCCTGGCGAAAAAAGCAGGATCTGCCTTGCGTGAAGTCGCTTCCCAATTGACAGCCTTAGCGCCGTTTTCGCAAAATTTAACGGCGTTCTTGGATTTTTGATCACCCCAGGCACAACCTGGACAATCAAAGCCTTTATGTTGGTTTGTTTTCAGCAGACTGCGAATGTTCTTTATTGCATTTTCGCTTTTCAATAAGTGTTTGGATGTGCTGGTGAGAGCGCCCCAACCACCAGCAGCCCCTTTGTAGTTGTATACTTTTTTCTTAGCCATATGTGTTTTCTATAATGATGTTAAAGCACCTTCAGGCTTAAAAAACAGTTTCTTAAGACATCGCTTGGATGTTTATACAAGGGAGTGCATTTTTTAATAATAACTGGCTGACAACGCTAAATGTTTATTGATTAAAATACCAATCGAAAGATATGATCGTTTGATTGGTAATACTTATCGACAGACCTGAGGTGGTTTATGGATTTCAAACAGTTGCAGTTTCTGTGTGCGTTAGAGAAAACCCGTCACTTTGGTGCTGCAGCTAAAGAATGCTGTGTAACGCAACCGACTCTTTCAATGAGAATTCAAGCTCTTGAGGAAGAGCTGGGCTTGAGATTGATTCATCGTGGGCACCGTTTTGAGGGATTTACCGCTGAGGGCTTGCAGGTATTATCTAGAGCCAAAGAATTGCTAGCTATCCAAGGAACTATGAAAGCTGAAGCTACTGCATTTAAGGGGCAGCTAGTGGGGCGGGGGTGTCTTGGACAGGTGCCTTTAAGCACTCTGGACCCTATTCCTATTCTCGATGAATTGCACAAACGTCACCCGCAACTCAGTATGAGTATTATCAATCATCATAATGATGCATTGTTAGATGCCTTGCTTGATAATTCGCTTGATGCTGCAATTGTCTATGATGAAGGCATTAATGATCAGGCGTTTGTCTTTCAAAAACTGCATCAAAGAGGATTTGAATTGGCATTTAATCCAGAAAAAAATGCTGATTTGTTAAAACAAGGGTCTTTAAAATGGCAGGAGTTAACCGGGCTTCCCTTGGGAGTTTTAAATGCCACTCATTTGTTCAGGAGGCATCTGGATAATATTTTAACGGCTGAAAGTGTCAGTATTTCTACCTTTCTGGAAACAGATTCCGTTGGATTGATGATGGCAGCAGTTGAACAGGGAGTTTGCTGTGCGGTTATTCCAGAGAAATACCCTCATTATAATCATGACTGTGTTCAAACCCGTTCTTTAGGTTCAACTCAAGGCAATTCTGTGCTTCCAGCTTTAGGAGTGGCAATTAAACGTTTGACACCGTTATTGCCCATTGGTGCTTTACTTGCTGAAATGCTGGTTGAAGTAAGTTGATCAATTAGGTGTCAGGGTTCAGGTTTGTGTTAGTCTGATAAACCAATGTTATAAACTGAAATAAATGATATGTTTTTACGGGTGTATAAAGTGTCAGCTTACATTAAGGTTTCGTAGTGAATTCTCTTCCATTATTTCATCGAGTTGAAGGCAAGCGCGGTCTGATTGTAGGCGGCGGCCTTGTTGCTTTACGCAGAGCAAAGATCTTAGTCTCTGCGGGTATGAAACTCGATGTCGTAGCCCCTGAGCTGGGTGTCGATTTGGCAGCCCTTATCCATAAATCAGGCGGAGAAGTATTTGCTCGAAAATTTAGTACTGATGTGGTTTCAACGGACTATTGTTTGATTATCGCGGCAACCGATGTACGCGAAGTGAACAAAGCCGTAGAGCAATTTGCACGTGTGAATAATATAATAGTTAATATTGCTGATTCTCATCTGGATTGCGATGTCATTTTTCCTTCTCTGGTGACTCGAGACTCTATTACGATTGCCATTTCTAACAATGGACTTTCTCCAGTCTTATCCCGTTTGCTAAAGGAGCAAATTGATGGATATTTACCTGACACTTATGGTGAGCTGTCTGATTTAGTGGGTCAATATCGTGACCGGGTTAAACAGGCTATTCCAGATGTTAAAGCCAGAGTGAAATTCTGGGAGACTGTTTTACAGGGAGCCATTGCAGAGTCTGTTTTTACTGGTAATAAACATCTGGCGAATGAAGCCTTGCTGACGGCATTGGAACAAGCCGATATATTTGTTAAAACCGGAGAGGTGTATTTAATTGGCACAGGCCCTGGTGACCCAGACTTGTTGACCGTTCGTGCATTGCGTATGTTGCAAAAGGCGGAAGTCGTTTTGTACGATAGCCTGGTAGAGGAAGAAATCAGAGACCTGCTCAAACCGCAGACAGAATCTTTTTGTGTTGACCGCTGTGATGATTATACTGTGTCACCTGATAAAACCGGTCAGATACTGGTTAAGTACGCTAGGCAAGGTAAACGGATTGCATACTTGAAAAAAGGAAACTCTTTTATTACTGGGTGTGATGGGCAAGAGATAGCAGCTTTGACTGAGGCTGGAGTTTCATTTCAAATTGTTCCAGGCATTAAGAGTTGAGATGATGAACGTTATTGCAGAACGGGTGTTGGTTTTTCTGAAAAGAGTGATTGCTCAGGATTCAACATTGGTTTTGTCTATGCCTGATATACGTGATATTTCTGTTCCGCAAAGCAATGACAACAGAAGTGTTTTTATTTTCACATTGCCTGATTTACACAGACTTTTACTGACCAATGATCGTAGTTTGGGGCAGGTGGCCTATAAAGAGTTCAGATCGGAATTGTATTCCAGCAATATCAACGCTCAACTGAAATCAACTGGTTTCTGCATAGAATTGTTTCATTCCTCTAAAAAAATCGACACAAGTTATTACCAGCTAATGTCAATAAAATAAGAAATTTACAGGCTTTTCTCGGATGACTTGTCTGAATGAGACATACCTTAGCAAAAATGAGACATGCCAGAGTAAAACAGTTCTTTTTTTGCAGGGTATGACTTATAATCCCAGCTAAGTCCGTGATGTTGGTTCAGGGTAGTCATAAAAATCATAAAACGCTATCCAGTCTGGGACTTCGATGACTTAACATACTAAACGTATCATTATTTTTGCAATGCATTAAGTGCATTCAACTGTGGAGAATTTATGACAAATCCTGTTCTATCAACTGACCAATCTGGTATTAAATCAGGTACTAAATCAGGTACTACGTCCACCCTTGGTCGAAATATTGCAGTTATGTTGTTTGGTATCGCTATCTTGTTTGTCGTTGGGTTTATGCCGATCGATGCAGCACATAATGCGGCTCATGACACTCGACATGCATTAGCTTTTCCCTGCCATTAGCACTAATTGCTATTTGTAAACCTTTAATCGTTCATTTACCACTCTAACCGGAACTAGTCATCATGGGTTTCAGCCAGATAATTCTCAGATCAATAGTGATTGGTATCATCGTTGGTTGTGTGTTCAGTGTCGCGCAAATATTTTTCGTCAATCCGCTCATTTTTCAAGCGGAAACCTTTGAAGTTGCGGAGTCTCATGATCATGGTTCGCACAACCATGATGAAGAAGCATGGGGACCTGCAGATGGTTTGGAAAGGACTTTTTACACGGTTTCAGCTAATGTCTTGACGGGTATTGGTTTTGCGGCTGTTATATTGTCTCTGATGAGTCAGTTGCAATTACAGAATGGCCGGAACCAGTTGAACCTGGGGCAAGGTTTAATGTGGGGGCTGGGTGGTTTTGCCGCCTTTTTTGTCGCTCCGGCAATTGGTTTGCCACCTGAAATACCTGGTGTAGAAGCCGCTCAGGTTGAACATCGCCAGCTCTGGTGGTTGTTTGCTGTTTTAGGGGTGGGTATTGGTATACTGGTCCTGTTTTTTGCGCCTTTGAAATTCAAGGTGCTTGGGCTTGTCAGTATCGTTCTACCTTATATTATTGGCGCTCCTCATCATGAAGGTCCATTGTTCAGTCACCCTGATCCTGCTGCAGTCGAAGCCTTGACGGCTATACACCAACAATTCATTGTTGCCAGTAGCGCCAGTAATTTTCTGTTCTGGATAGTTCTGGGCTTTGTTTCAGCCTGGTTTCTCAAAAGCGTCGGACAGGATGCAGTTACAGACGCCTAATTTTCCATTTACCGCTGTCACTGGACAGAGCCTCTTTAAACTAGCCTTAACGCTTGCTGTTATTAACCCGGCTATTGGTGGGGTTTTGATCAGTGGTCCCAGAGGTGCGGCAAAGTCAACCTTGGCTAAAGGGCTTGCGGATGTTATGCCCGAAGCGAATGGCAAGACTCCTCCGTTTGTGACTCTGCCTTTGGGAGTTACTGAAGAAATGGTGATTGGAACTCTGAACCTTCAGCAGGTTCTGGATCAGAAACAGGTTGAGTTTCAACCCGGTCTGTTAGCTAAGGCGGATGAAGGTGTTCTCTATGTTGATGAAGTGAATCTGTTGCAGGATAACATTGTTGATTTGCTGCTTGATGTGGCTGCCAGCGGAGTTAATCAGGTAGAACGTGATGGCATCAGTCATAATCATAAGGCAGAATTTATACTGCTTGGTACGATGAACCCGGATGAAGGCGAACTACGACCTCAGTTGCAGGACCGCTTTGGCTTATCCGTAGAACTAAACAATGAATACAGCATTGCAGAACGAATGGAAATTGTTCAAAGACAAGAGTGGTTTGATGAAGACAAAGAATCTTTTGCAAAAGAATATTCAGGGCAACAAGCCCAATTAAAACACGATATTCTGGAGACTCGGGCATTGTTGCCAGAAATTCAATTTGATGATGAGTTGCGTGAACTGGTGGCGCATAAGTGTCACGATGCCGGGGTTGAAGGTTTGCGTGCTGACATTGTCTGGTATAGATCTGCCGTCGCTCACGCGGCTTTGCATAAACGTTTGTCAGTGACTGGCGAGGATATTCTGGCAGTAGAAGAGTTGGTATTAAACCATCGGCGTAAGCATCAATCTACTCCCCCGGAGCCACCGCAAAAACCTCCTGAGAAACCATTTTCCAGACCGAGTCCCAAAACCAATGGAAACCCACAAACCGATGGGGACTGGGGAGTGATGGAGCCGCAACAACACAAAACGGCAGATAGCATTGATTTTGAGATGCCGACACGATCTTTCAACCGACAAACTCCCAGTCAGAAAGAACAGCTATCGGCCGTTACAGCGTCAAAAAAAGCTGGAAAATTTCAAGGCTTGAACAATAAAAACAGGCACTCAGCTGGTCATGTTTCCAGAAAAGTGAACTGGTTGTCGAGTTTGTTGACAAATGCCGGGCAATGGCCTTTACGGCAACTCAGGTTTTGTCGTCCAACTACAAGTCAGCCAGTATTGCATCTGGTGCTTTTGGATACATCGGCATCAACCTTGAAAAATCATTTGTTTGCTGAAGCTAAAGCTGTGATTTTGACTATTGCGAAACAAGCTTATTTAGCCAGGGAACAATTATCTATAGTCGGCTTTGGCAACCAATGTGTTGAGACTCTGCTTTCCAAACAACGAACGCCAAAAGTGTTGCGCGCTTTTCTGGATGATATTCCTGCAGCGGGCGGCACGCCTTTTCGTGAGGCATTGGAGCATGCGGTGCAATTCCAGCAACAGCAGTTGCGTCGAGTCCCAGGATTGTTGATCAACACCTATATCATTACGGATGGAAAAACACGGCAGTCCTTTGGTCACGTCGATTTAATAGGAGATGTAACCTTGATTGATGTTGAAAAGTCGGCAGTGAAACGTGGTAAGGGAAAACGCATAGCCGATGATTTGAATGCAGCCTATGTGCCTTTGTTTGCATAAACAGTGCATAAATTTATGGTGAGAATGAATGAGTGATAACAAATACCAAGCTCGGATGGCTAAAAAAAAGGCCGTTATTGACGAAAAAATTGCCAAGGCTACCGAAGAACGTGGAGTCTTGATTTTGCTCAGGGGCAATGGCAAGGGCAAAAGCAGTTCGGCATTTGGCACCATGGCCCGTTCCGTCGGTCATGGCAAAAAGTGTGCTGTTATCCAATTCATAAAAGGCCGAATGGAAACGGGTGAATACAAGTTTTTCAAAGACCATCCGCAAATTGACTGGCATGTCATGGGGCATGGTTTTACTTGGGAAACTCAAGATAAAGAACAAGATATTGCAGCGGCTGAAAAAGCCTGGGCCATAGCTGAACAATTATTGCAGGACGACCGCTATGATATGTTGGTCTTTGACGAAATGGGCTATATGTTCAAGTATAAGTATCTTGATACTGCTCCAGTCGTTGAGGCATTACAAAAACGTCCGAAGATGCAAAATGTGATTATCACTGGCCGAACGATAGCGCGGCCATTGATGGAGATTGCCGATACGATCTCTATTATTGCCGATGAACGACACGCCTTTCGTCAGGGAGTGAAAGCGCAAAAAGGAATTGAGTATTAATGAGCCGAGCCACCTGTCCAGCGCTATTTATTGCCGCCCCTGCCTCTGGTCAGGGTAAAACGACCGTCACTGCTGCTTTAGCCCGTTTACTGAGTCGGCAGGGAAAAGTGGTACGTGTTTTCAAAACAGGTCCAGACTATCTTGACCCACAAATCCTGGAACAGGCTTCAGGGCAGCCAGTGGTGCAATTGGATATGTGGATGGCCGGTGAGCAATGGTGTCAGCAAAAATTGTATGAAGCTGCCTGTATAGCCGATATTATCCTGATTGAAGGCGCTATGGGCTTGTTTGATGGTGAACCTTCAAGTGCTGATCTGGCTGCACGATTTAATATTCCATTGGCAATTTTGATGGATGTTAAGGGCATGGCACAGACAGCGGCGGCAGTTGCAGTTGGTTTGGCTAATTTCAGAGACGATTATACTGTAGCTGGCATGATCGCCAACAACTGTGGTTCTGATCGTCACCGACAACTGATTGAAGATGCTTTGCCGGCATCATTGCCCTTGCTTGGAACCTTGAAACGTTCCACAGAAGTTGCCTTGCCCGAACGACACTTGGGTCTTGTTCAGGCCAGCGAAGTTACCAGAGAGTTGGAACAACGTTTCGAGGCTGGCGCTGACTGGTTGCAGGAAGCGGGTATGGGAAATATCATAGCCCCCTTGGAACCGGTTGAATTTCTGTCTGTAGACAACATTGCTGACATACCGCCATTATTGCGAGGTGTTCGTGTGGGGATAGCCAGGGATGCTGCATTCAGCTTCATCTATTCCTCGAACGTTAACTTGCTGCGAGATATGGGAGCTGACGTGATTTTCTTCTCTCCATTAAGTGATGCTGATTTACCGCAAGTGGATGTGCTGTGGCTGCCGGGAGGTTATCCAGAGTTACATGCCAGGCGTCTGTCAGAGAATCAATCATTGATAGCGCAGATCAGAACTTTTTTTGATGAGGAAAAACCAATATTGGCAGAATGCGGTGGCTTCTTATATTGTTTGCAGACACTGACCGATCTTGAGGAACAGCAATTCCCCATGCTTGGGCTGCTTGAAGGTCATGGCATGATGCGAGGTAAACGTGGCTGTCAGGGAATGCAGTCAGCTGTTCTGCCTGAAGGTGAATTCCGCGCGCATGCACATCACAGATCACGCAGCTTTGACACGCCTGAACCTATCACCTTTGGCAAACGTCAACGCCATCCAGCGCCAGGTGAAGCGATATATCGCACCAAAGGCTTAACTGCCAGCTATTTGCATCTGTTTTTTGCATCTAACCCTGAAGCACTGGCAAACATCTTTACCGGTTCATGTTCTGATGAACCTGTTGATATAAACCCTCAAGAAAAACAGGATTTAGCCCATGTCTGCTGAGCTTTGGCCTATTCTGCTGCTGGGCTTTGGCCTGGGTATGATGCATGCTTTGGATGCTGACCATGTGATGGCCCTGCTGACATTGAATAACCAGAAAACTCGCTTGCGGCGCATCGTCTCTTGCAGCACCTATTGGGCTTTGGGTCATGGTGGGGTCTTATTGTTCAGTGGTATTCTGTTGTTTGGTTTTGGTGTGATGATTCCTGAAACATTGCAATGGTTAGCTGAACTGTCTGTAGGTGTTGTTTTGATCGTTTTGGGCATTGCCTGCTTATGGCAGTTTCGAAAAGCAAGGTTGAAGTTGCATACTCATGGAGATGTCCAGCATATTCACTGGCATACCAGTGACCATGAGCAGGATAGCAGCAGATCTTTGAAAGACTCTCACAAGCCATTGATGATTGGTATGTTACATGGTCTGGCTGGCAGTGCTCCTGCTTTGGCTCTGATTCCGGCATTGAATCAAGGGCATGTGTTGCTGGCTACTCTCTATTTGTCGTTGTTCTCTGTCGGTATGATGCTGTCTATGATTTGTTGTGGTTTGAGCTTTGTTTATTGTCAGCAGTTTGTGCAGAAACGCTTTCAAAAAGTATTTGACTGGAGCCGGCATATCCTGGCTTTTGCTTCCATGGGCTTAGGTACATTCTGGTTGATAAAGGCTGGATTGTGATGCACCTGAAAAGTATCAATAACCATGTGGGAAGAAAGTAAAGAATCCCCCAAACCCTTGCGAACCGGGCTGACTACAGGAGCCTGTGCTACTGCCTGCTCTGTGGCAGCTGCTGAGTATTTATTCAGTGGTGAAACCCTGGGAAAGGTCAGTATTGTTTTACCCAAAGGTCAAAAAGTTGATTTTCAGCTGACGGGCTATGAATTGGGTCAGAATATTGTTCGCGCCCAAGTGATCAAAGATGCAGGTGATGATCCAGATGCAACGCATGGAGCAACCGTGTTTGTTGAGTTATCTTTGATAGCGGAACCAGAAATACTGTTTAAGGCTGCTGCCGGTGTAGGTACAGTGACCCGTGAAGGTTTGTCACTAGCGGTGGGTGAACCTGCGATCAACCCGGTGCCGCGTAAAATGATCGATGAACACTTACAGAAAATAGCTGAAAGATATCACTATTCTGGGGGCTTTCAAGTTGCTGTAGGAATTGAAAATGGCGAGGCTATTGCCCAAAAAACAATGAATCCTCGTTTGGGAATTGTTGGAGGCTTGTCTATCTTAGGCACGACCGGAATAGTCAGACCTTTTTCCTGTGCTGCCTGGGTAGCTTCGATTTATCAGGGAATTGATGTGGCCAAAGCGAATGGCATAAAACACATTGCCGCCAGCACAGGCAACAGCAGCGAAGAAGCGATAAAAAAGCATTATCAATTGCCTGATATAGCGTTGATTGAAATGGGGGATTTTGCCGGTGCGGTGCTGAAACATTTGAAAAAAGTTCCCGTTGCCAAGCTCAGTATTTGTGGTGGCTTTGGCAAAATTACCAAATTAGCCAATGGCCATTTAAACCTTAACAGTCGGAAATCTGCCATTGATTTTAAGCAGATGGCTTTGTTGGCCAAAGAGCAAGGTGCGAATGAGATAGTGCAGCAGGAAATTATGGCTGCCAATACCAGTATTGAAGCTTTAAATATCTGTCAACAACAGAGCATTAACTTAGCCCAGAGCATCTGCGATCAGGCGCTGTTGAAAGTGCGAGAAATCGTACCCCAGTCCGTGGAATTGGAAGTCTGGGCTATCGATCGACAAGGCGAGTTTATTGCTTCGGCAGTAGAGGTATAAGCGAACCATGAAACTATTGATTTTAGGAGGCACCAGTGACGCTCGTCGATTAGCGCAAAACCTGCACCAAAGAGGCATATCCGTCATATATAGCTTGGCTGGGTTAGTGCGATTGCCTGTGGCTGATTATACAGTCATCAGTGGTGGTTTCAGCCAATACGGTGGTTTGGTCAACTATCTTCGTGGCCATGATATTACAGGAATTGTAGATGCTACCCACCCGTATTCGATGACTATGAGTGAGAAGGCCAGCAAGGCGGCCAGAGCCTGTAGCTTACCTTGTTGGCGGTATCATCGCCCAGCTTGGCGAAAACAAACACAAGACACATGGCTTGACTATAGTGATTGGGGTGAGTTGCTGCCCATGTTGGATGGCAAACAGTCACTGTTTATAACTGTCGGCCAGGTTGATTTATCTGTGCTTTCAGGATTTTCAGAAAGAGTCCGAGTTTTATTGCGTACGGCAGTCAAACCTCAAATGGATTTATGTGACAATGTTCATTGGGTCAAAGCGATTGGTCCTTTTGCTCTAGAACAGGAAATAGCCTTGATGAAAGAACACTCAATTGATGCTTTGATCTGCAAAAACAGCGGTGGTCAGGCAACGGTTGCCAAGTTGCAGGCAGCCAGGCAATTGGGAGTGTCTGTATTTATGCTGCGAAGACCGCAACCGACACAAACTGGCAATCAGAGTTATGCCGTGTTTTCTGATATTGATGCCTGTGGACAGGCGGTTCTGGACTACAGTAAGCAAGCGTTGGATAAAGCATAATGTCGTTGATAATAAGGTGTGTAAATGTCGTTTGATTATGAAATAAACCCTCAGGCCATAGAACGTGAAAGCTTTCGCCAAATCCGGGAATTGACCGATCTGGCTGGCTATAGCCGAGAACAGCAACAGGTGATTATGCGGGTTGTGCACAGTATTGGTTTGCCTCATTTGTCGGATAACATCCGCTTCAGCCACAATGCCTGCCAAACAGGCATGCAAGCTTTAGCTTCCAATAAGCCTATTCTCTGTGATGTTGAAATGGTCAAGCAAGGAGTAACCAAACGAATGATATCTCAGGAACCCAAGTGTTTTTTGAATCATGAACGAACGACTGAAATCGCTCGTCAACACGGAGAAACCCGTTCAATGGCTGCGTTGCAACTGTGGCAGGATACGATAGCTGACAGTGTTGTTTTGATTGGTAATGCGCCAACAGCCTTATTTCGTTTGCTTGAAATGTTGCAGGCTGGCGCAGAAAAACCGGCATTAATTATTGCGATGCCGGTTGGTTTTGTGGGTGCAGCAGAGTCAAAGCAAGCCCTGTGGGACTGGCATGAGAGACTGGGTGTTGAGTGCATCACCTTGCTGGGAAGAGAAGGTGGCAGCGCTGTAACATCAGCCACATGCAATGCTTTGCTGCGTTGTAATCGAGGTGAGTACTATTAAATGTCGTCTATCTTAACTGACAGAGCGGCAAGTATTCATATTGTCGGAATAACACAAGCCGCAGATTTGGTTGGAGATGCCCTGTTGGCTTTAAAGCAGGCAGATCTGGTGATTGGGTCTCAGAGGCAACTTGAATTGGTGCAGCCACTTTTTGTTGATGGCGTATTAGTGGAGCAAACTGTTGAGCCAGATTGGCTGGAGTTACCCAAGTTGGCTGATTTAAATGGGTTGATTGACTCTTATTCAAACCAGAAGGGATGCCAGTTTATCGTAGTTCTGGCGTCTGGAGACCCATTGTATTATGGCATTGGGCGATGGTTCTCCAAACACTATGAAGCGGCTCGTTTGACGTTTTATCCGGCCATTTCCAGCATTCAAATGGCCTGTCATCGTTCTGGTGTTGCTTTGCAGGATGTTACGGTGCTCAGCTTGCATGGACGCCCTCTGGAAAAGCTGCGCACCCGGCTCAAGAAACACTCCCGTCTGCTGATCCTGACAGATAAACACAGTCAGCCTAAAGCCTTGGCGCAGGAATGCCTTGCTGCTGGCTTTGAACAATCGTCATTAACGGTATTTGAAAACCTGAGTTACCCCCATGAACGTATCCGTAAGTACAGTGCACAACAGTTGGCCGATGATGAGGGATTGGGCTCGGAAACGTTTGAACCATTGCATGTTACTATGATTGAGGTGGCTGGAAAAGGGGGCATTATGCCTGAATTTCCAGGCATACCGGATGCTGCTTATGCAACGGGCGCTCCAGAAGGTAAGGGTATGCTAACTAAGCGGGAGGTCAGGTTGTGTGTACTTTCTATGCTGCAACCTGAGAATCAGGATGTTATCTGGGATCTTGGGGCAGGTTGCGGTGGTGTTGCTGTTGAGCTGGCTTATTGGAATGAACATGCCACGGTTTATGCCGTTGAGTGCCATGCAGAGCGCCTGCAGCATTTGGCGACTAACCAGCGTCGCTTTGGGGTCGTCAGCAATTTGCGAATCATCAGTGGTCATGCACCGGAATGTTTGTCAGATCTGCCTAATCCAACCAAAGTTTTTATTGGTGGCAGTGGCACAGAACTGGCTGGTCTGTTGCGGACAGTATGGTCTGTTTTACCTGAAGAGGGTTTATTGGTTGCCAGTGCCGTGCTTGAGAAAACCCGGCAAATATTGACCGGATTTGCAGAAGGTCTGGATGCAGATCAGGTGGAAAGTGTGGAAGTCAGTATAAAGCGTGGGCGCTTAGCAGACTCTGGGCTAGATTACACGGCCAAATTTCCGGTGGAAGTATTTAAATTTATAAAAAAAGGTGGTGTACAGTGATGGCTCAGTTCATAGGTGTGGGTGTCGGTCCAGGTGACCCTGAGTTGATGACATTGAAGGCGTTGCGTTTGATACAAAGTGCTGATGTGATCAGTTACATGGCAACTGAAAACAAGCAGTCTCAATCGAAAAGCATTGCGGCAGACGCTTTATCGACGGTAAGTAAAGAGCAGGAATATATTCCTATTGTCATGCCTATGAGCTATGACCGCAGTCTGGCAAACCAGGCTTATGATCAAGCCTCTTTATTGATTCAACAGGCTATTGATGCAGGTAAAACCGTGGTCTTTCTATGTGAAGGTGATCCGTTGTTTTTTGGTTCATTCGCTTACCTTCTGGAGCGTTTGCAACACAAAAATGTTTGTCAGGTAGTGCCTGGTATTTCTTCAGTGCATGCAGCATCGTCAACCTTGCAGTTGCCACTGACGGTGTTGCAGGAGTCGTTTGCGGTGGTCAGTGGCCGGCATTCAGCCGAGCAATTATTGACAGCCTTGCAGACACACGACAGCGTAGTAATTATGAAGGCAGGTCGTTCGCGTCAGAAAATTATGGCTGCTCTGGCGACCAGCAACCGTGAGCAAGACGCTACTTATCTGGAGTATATTGGTCGAGAAGGGGAATACATTCAGCGTGATATTCATCAACTGGAAGGCGAAGTCGGACCCTACTTTTCCCTGTTTGTGGTATTGCGCAAAGATCGTGATATGGCATGAAAGTCGGGAATAAAAAAAATGCCAGATCGATGCGAATTGTCGCCTTGACTGCAGCTGGAAAACGCTTAGCTGAACATTTGCAGCAGCAGTTTCCGAACAGTGAGATTTGGTTTAAACCACAGCCATTCACGCAACAAATACAAACAGCGTTCAAGGCGGGTCATGGGTTGATTTTCATCTGTTCAACGGGAATTGTTATGCGCACCCTGGCGCCTGTACTCAAGACGAAATATGAAGATCCTCCCGTGCTGGTGTTGGATGAAACGGGACATTTTGTGGTGCCAATGCTTTCAGGTCATGAAGGCGGTGCCAATGACTTGGCGGCGCAGGTGGCAAAATGTCTGGAGGCACAACTGGTGCTCACAACGGCTAAACCATATCTTCAGCCGGTTTATACTGTTGGCATGGGGTGTGAAAGGAATTGTCCGGAACAACAACTCAAGAATTTATTGGAGTCAAGTTTGAAACAAGCTGGCTTATTTATAGAACAAATCAACAGCATTAACAGCATCGATATCAAAGCCGATGAAAGAGGCTTGATTCAACTGGCTGCGACCTGTAAAAAGCCTTTTCAAACATTTGATAAAGAACAGTTGTCACGTGTAGAACATTTGTTGAGTGTGAAGTCCGAATATGTCTACAAAACAGTCGGAGTTTATGGTGTCGCAGAAGCGGCTGCTCTGGTGGCAGCGCAAGCCTTGAGTGATGAATATAAAGGGCTTGACGAAAATAGTATTCCAGATGATGCAGCAGAATTAGTGTTGCAAAAACAGAAAAATGCTCAGGCGACCTGCGCTATCGCTCGAACTTATCGCGGTGATGGTGCTTTGTTTGAACAAGATAATAAATAACAGTAGAAAAATATGACGAAATTATATCTGGTAAGTGCGGGTCCCGGGGATCACGATCTGGTTGCACCTAAAGCCATAGCAGCAATAACATCGAGCACAGACCTGGTGGCGTATGGCCTTTACCTTGATTTACTGGGTGAAGTCTGTGACGGTAAAACACATCATGACCTGCCTTTAGGTAAAGAAATTGATCGTGCCCGCTTGTCTCTTGATCTGGCTGCCAGTGGGAAAACAACAGCCTTGGTTTCCAGTGGTGATATTGGTATCTATGCCATGGCAACGCTGGTGTTTGAGTTGCTTGACCAGCAATTGCAAGGTAAAGAAGTTCACCCACAATGGTTGCAGGTTGAGATAGAGGTAGTACCTGGGATTTCAGCCATGCAGGCTGCTTCCAGTAGAGCTGGTGCCATGTTGGGGCATGACTTCTGCACGATTTCACTCTCAGATTTGTTGACACCCTGGCAAACGATTGAAAAGCGCTTGCACGCTTGCGGTGAAGGGGATTTTGTCGTGTCGTTCTATAACCCTCGTTCGGTCAAACGTGATTGGCAAATCAATACGGCACGCGATATTTTAATGCGTTACAGGCCTGCGGAAACTCCCGTCATACTTGGCAGGCAGTTGACTCGTGATGATGAACAATTGACGATAATAACATTGGAGCAGTTGCACTCTGATAATGTGGATATGTTTACACTGGTGTCGGTTGGCAACAGTGAATCAAAGCACATCATTAACGGCGAACAGGAATGGGTTTATACCCCACGTGGCTATTCGAAAAAACTTTAAGCTGATTGAAAAAATAAAGAGATTATTATGACTGTCTATTTCATTGGTGCTGGTCCAGGCGACCCCGAACTTATTACTGTTAAAGGGCAAAAATTGATCAATCAGTGTCCCGTAATTCTCTATGCGGGTTCTCTGGTTCCACGAGAAATATTTGCTGATGTGGAAAACACTGCGGAGCACATTATTGATACGGCATCAATAAACCTGACAGAAATTATTGACCACATTGTCGCTGCTCATAAAGCTGACAGAGATGTGGCACGTGTGCATTCGGGAGATCCTTCTCTGTACGGAGCGATTGGAGAACAGATTCGTCATCTGGAAACGCTTGGTATTGATTATGAAATCATTCCTGGCGTTACAGCGACTTCTGCCTCAGCAGCCTGGTTGGGCAAAGAGCTGACTCTGTCAGGTATTTCTCAAACCATTATCATGACACGCTATGAAGGCAAAACTCCATTTCCTGAGAGAGAGCGGTTGCCTGCACTGGCTGCTTCTGGCGCCACATTGGCGATTCATCTTGGTGTGACTCGAATTCATAAAATTGTTGAGGAACTGATCCCGCATTATGGCGAGGATTGCCCGGTGGCTGTTTGCTATCGCACCAGCTGGCCAGACCAAGACAAAGTGACAGGGACACTCAAAGACATTGTCAGCAAAGTTCGCGAGAAAAAATTTACCCGTACTTCACTGATTCTGGTCGGGCATGTCTTAGGCACTGACGAATTTCGAGATTCCTATCTCTATGATGAAGAGCAAGCCCACATCTATAGACCGAAAGTGAAAGCGGATGTGCCCAGAACGGTTAAGCGAGCGTCAATGTCAGCTAAATCTGAATAATGGTATTGGTCGAAATCGAGGTGTTTGTTTAATGCTATAGTTTTATACTTTTTAGGGGTGAAAAATACGTATCAACGAATTTTTTATCGTTTTAACTTTTTGCTGTTGAGTATGGAGTTAACCAGTATATTTAGCTGCTTTCGATGCTGACATGAATTCTGTTACGATCGATAACAGTACTTATCTTACCACTTGCTATTATTTTTCATATTGACCACGAATCTCATCGATTTCTTCTTCCAGTTTTGCGAGTGTCATCGGGTCATTTAAATCAACAGCAGAAATATCTATGCTGGTTTGACCGCCATTGGAGAGTTGGATCGTTAAATGGTTTTTTCGATGAAGGTCTAGCGCATAACCTTTCTCCAACAAACCATAACTGGTTTTCAGCAATTGTTGTATTTCCGTGTTCTTCTCACTCTCAAGTCTTTGGCTTAAATCGCTTTTGAGATACGTTTTATTCAGTCTGCAAATAATATCAATCGCTTTTTCTCGTACCCATTTACTGCGATCATTTAAACCCTGTTTTAACATGGAATCGATCATTTTTTGTGGCTCTTTATAAAAGCAAAAGAGTAGCGTATTGAACCGTATAGACGCTAAGGAATGTCGCGAAAACGTTAATATCAAATCTTCGACAGATTTATGCTTGAGTGCTAAGTAACAGCAATATTTCCCTAAGGAAAGTGAAGGTGGTAATGCTAAAGCAGCTTTTAGTGACATTACATCATCATCATTCACAACACCTGTATGTTCAATGCTGTAAATAGCCTCTATAGCATTAGAAATGGTTGCTTTATAGCCACTGGGTTGGTTTTTATTGAACCAAGAATAGTATTCTTTTTTTAGACTTTCTTTGTTATTCGGCAGCATGATTATCCGTGTACAACGTGGGAAACAAGGTTAAAACTCACGTTTATCGTCAAACCATTGGTTGAACTTGTGATGGTCAATGTCGATTGGACAAACATCGGCTAAGTTATCGATTGCTAGAGCCATATCATCTCGATGAGGTGTTTCAATATCATCCAGCTGATTGACTGCATCGACCAACTTATAAATTGCCGCTTTGATTTCTTGTTCATTTATGGCCACTGCAATTTCTTTGACGGCGCTTTTATAAGCCTTGTTGGCAATTCTTTCATTCCCCTTTGTCCAAGCAGAAAAAGGCAAACCATACTCAGTAACAAACCAATCCTTTTTGCGTAATTTTGAGACAGAGGCATGCTCTAACCCTTTTACCTTTTTCAGTTTATTCAACTCTGAACGCAAACGTTTGCCGTTGGTTTCTTCTGCGTTCCAAATGATCAATTGGTTCAACTCTGCCCAAGAGTCTAGTGAGGGAAAATCCGTCAGGTTCGGGCAATATCTGATAGCCAGATTACGCAGATCCAACTTGGTTAGTGCCGCAAAATTGGTCAAGTTTCCACTTAGTGTAATGTCTGTCAAATTCTCAAACTGCAAAAGGCTTGCACAATCAAACGCCTGGCCCATAGGGTCGACATGTATATTAATCGATTCAACTTGAGCAAGTGATGGCAACACTGGCAGTTGATAAGGCTCTGATTTAGCATTTTTGGAACAATCAGGCTGAAATGACAGGCATTCCACGTTAGATTGTTTGTCGTGGAGTGCAAGATTGCTTAACTGACCTCTGACACATAAGTGATGAACGGATAAATTGCTTAGAGTGAGTTCTATGTTGTCTCCCAGTTCAAGAAAAAAATGATAGATATTTGCGCCCGAACAATCAAGCTGTTGAGAGGAGCAAGGTTCCCAAGTGATATTTTCAATTTCACGTTTTACTGACCATTGAATAAATCCCGCATCATTACCAGTGTAATCAAAATATCGAGGCCAACCCGCAAATTGTTCAAAAACGGCCCAGTTGATTGGGACATCAGGCTGAACAATGGCATCAAACTTTTTAGCGTGTCGATGTTTTGCGGGCCCAAAAGAAAAACTTCCTTGCCCAGATTGTATTTTGACGCAATGGCTGTCTCTTGCGGTTAATGAGAGTTTGACAGGTTTATCTCTTAACATAGTATTATGCGCGATATATGTTAGTGCAGTAAAAATGCTATCTTTTTAAGATGGTTGATTTTAGAAAATGGTACTTTCTTAGTCTCCATTCGGTCAAATATTTCACTGACGGCTGTGTGAATCACTTGACGCAAAAAAGCGCGGTGATCTTTAGGTCGCATCGTATCTTTATCATTAATCCAAATATGCCCAGTGACTCTTTTATTGGCAACCTGAATGCGTGGTGAACGTAGGCCAGTTGGGTGAGTAACATGGATCATGTCTGCACCGACGGTTAGGCATAAATCCAGTTCGTATTCGAATATTAGTTCTCTAAGCACTCCTTTGATATCACGGAGTTCGATTTCAAAGTCCCGCGGCATTTCCGGGCCACCAAAGACTGTGCGAAAGGTTAGTTGTCCCATCATTTCTTATCCTTAAATCAATATTTTATAGGCCATATCTTTTACTCAACCACCAATATCGCATCGACTTCAATTGTTGGAACACGTGGCAATAAAGAAATCTGTACTGCTTCGTCTGCTGGGAACGACTCTCCAAACACTCAAATATAATCTCGTTGTGCTGATGATGTTTTTTCATGGTAGAGAATATGAACGATTTCAAAAGGTAAATTGGGAATCAACCGTTTCCGTCAATGGGCTTTATACAAACCTACCATATCACATCACAGGCTTAAATTTTATCGGCTGAGTAAACCTTTTTTGTTTCAATTTTTTCGATCCCATTTATGGAGAAACTGACACTTTCAGAACTTAGTGTTTAAAACTTGGAAGCCTTTTTGGAGTAGATACTTTTGCAGGAAATGGTTGTGATAATAATCTTATGGTCAGATTCAGCCATTTTATAGTGTTTCGTTTGCGTCGAACCAGTTTTTTTAAATTATTAAATCAGCTTTTAACGGCTGGTGACTCAAGGGGGGAATCAACATGGTCACACATCACGGTTTGGTAAGCATTGAGTGACATGCGACTTCATTTGAACTTTGAGTTAAGGACTTGGTAAAAGCGTGTATCCTATATCCCGAGCGATTTATAAGAGCTTTGAATACGCTCTATGGCTATCATCATCGCTGCGGTGCGTAAATCAGGAATACGTTTGTCGCTGTGCCATTTTTCACTGATTGAGGCATAACCCTCACGCATAACATCATCCAGACCTGAGCGTACCAGATCCAACTCGGTTGGGCCTTCAATGATTTGATTGAGTCTTTTTTCCGGGAATTTTTTCCCTGTCACCTCTTCAATGCCTGCTACCATATTCAGAGTCTGACGTTCATGTTGACGGCGCTGTAAACGACCAAAGCGAATATGCCCTATGTTTTTGACCCACTCAAAATAAGAGACAGTCACACCGCCCGCATTGGCGTACAAATCAGGAATAATCAAGCAACCTCGATTCAATAACAGAGTGTTGGCACCAAAGGTAATGGGGCCATTGGCTGCTTCAATGATGATGTTTGCCTTAATCTTGTCCGCATTCTCACTGGTAATCACGCCTTCCATTGCCGCAGGAATCAGGATATCGCAGTCTGCTTGCAGGCACGAGGCGGAATCTTCTGTGTAGCCAGCATAGCCTTTCACCCCACCTGTATTTTTGATGTGCTGGAATAGGGATTCAATATGTATGCCATTTTCATCCATGACTGCTCCGTCGCGTTCAATTACTCCGATAATTAAGGAACCATCTTCTTCTTCCAGAAACTTAGATGCATGGTAGCCCACATTGCCTAAACCTTGAACCACAATTCGCTTGCCTTCAAGTGACCCAGACAGGCCAGAGAGTTTAATATCCTCAGGATGTCTGAAGGCCTCTCTCAAAGCATATTGAATGCCGCGGCCCGTTGCTTCCACACGTCCTCTGATGCCTCCTTTGTTGACGGGTTTGCCTGTCACGCAGGCCCAAGTGTTTAATTCGGTAGGGTGTAAACGTTTGTATTCATCGGCCATCCATGCCATTTCCCGTTCGCCAGTTCCCATATCTGGTGCAGGTACATTCTGGGCGGGATTGATCAATGAACGCTTGGCCAGCTCCTGGGTAAAGCGTCGAGTGATTTTTTCGAGTTCATGGGCTTCCCATTGACTGGGGTCAATCACCAATGCGCCTTTTGAACCGCCAAAAGGCGCTTCAACCAGCGCGCATTTATAGCTCATTAATGCCGCCAGTGCTTCCACCTCATTCTGGTCGGCGTGCGGTGAATAACGAATTCCCCCCTTAACCGGTTCTCTGTGCTCGGAATGAACCGAACGATAACCAATGAAGGTGTGTAGTTCATCGCGCAAGCGAACCCCAAAACGTACTGTGTATGTGGAGTTGGCCACTTTGATTTTGTGGCGCAAACCATCTGAAACTCCAACCAGATCTGCTGCTTGATCAAACGTTTTTTCGACTGATTTTAGGAATGATTCTGTTTGTTTTGACATTTATCCTCCAAGATGAACACATCTATTTTAATTGTTATGAGGCTCGTTGCATTATCTTATTATGCGCAGATGCTGCAATTACGGCAACTATCCGTTGAGCGGTTATACTCTTTTCGTATAAGTGGTTGTCAGCTGAAAGCCTATTGCAACGCTATAGGTGATGTTTCCAATAAGCTGAGTTGTACGAGTTCTATGACAGTTTTGAAAACAGGGATATAAGAGATTCATAATTACTATAGTATATACCTTATCTGTATTGATGGAAGGAACTGGGTTTGAACCTGTTTAAAGTACATAATTATTCTGTTCTGTAGATGAGATGGAATAAATCAAAGCAAACCTTTTGAAAAAACTGTTCGAAACAAAAAAGGGCTTTATCAGTCTGTAGTCACACAAAATGCGTGTGCCGTTGCATCTACAACTACGCACGCCAAATAAACGATGTGGAAGAGGAGGATAATGATGGAAATATCACACATACCAAAAAGCTTTTGGCATGCAATGAGTTTTTGTATGGTTGCTGCAACACTTGGCCTTCTTTATATTGCGTATTTTTCAAGTTCTGTTTCCATAGAAATTGCGAATGCGAAAATTGAGTTGTCATCAGCAATTTATCAGGCTAAAAACATCAAAAATGACTTGGCTGATGAAAATGACAGGCTTGTTGAGGCCAATACATTGATGAGTGAAAAAATAAGCAAATTGGAAGAAAAAGCACGCAGGTCTCCTGCTGGAATTTCGCTACAGGATCTGCGATCGTATGGGATAGTTGGAGATGGAAGCAGTAGCGTTAGAAAGCTGATAAACGATTCACTAAACTCAACATGGGAAAAAGAGTTGGACGCTAAAATACAGTCTGCGGAACGGGTTCTTATTGAGTAGCACGTTATTATGGATCAGCTTGTTGACTGTAGCTTCAACGATGGAAAGGATTAGAATAAGCTTAAACCGTTATCTTCTGTAAGGAAGGAGCTTTGTTCAATGTTTGTGGTGTTTGATAAACTCAGTGTCAGGAGTGCAAAATGAAAATAGTCATTATGCGACACGGAAAACCCGGTTTCGACTTTGAAGCTATTAAATTCAAGAGAATGTCTTCTGCTCAACTCGGAGAGATAATCCATAATTATGCTCTGTCAACCTTAGATCCTTCGAGCCAGCCCTCTAGCGATTCCAGAAGAATGGCTGGGAAATGTCATTTTTCAATATGCAGTGATCTACCAAGAGCTATTATATCGTGCGAGTTATTGGGGGGAGGAGAAAATAATACAGTTGATCCATGCTTTCGAGAATCGGCATTACCATTTTTGGACTGGCATCAACCTAGATTAACATTTTTCAGCTGGGCTATTATCTTCCGCTTCGCCTGGTTGCTTGGATTTTCCAGAAATGGAGAGTCCTGTAAAGAGGCCAAATTACGTTCAAAGTTGGGAGCTGATAAGTTAGGGCCTGTTCACACTAAATTTTTACCCCGAGGGCACCTAGTAAGCCGAGATCATCGTCATTTT
>JBOEHE010000025.1:0-57969 GCA_050633785.1 Arenicella sp. | reverse complement strand
GTGCAGGGAGCGAATAATCCTCGAATTCGGGCTGCATCAGTTAATGGACAACGCAAACACGTTGAAATGGGTAAAAAGAGAAAGTATCGTTGCTCTGCTGTTGAAGTAAAAGCGGGAAATGGACGAGCCGATTGTGTTAGTTTTGAGCAATGTAAAGTATGGGAATTTAAGCCGTCAACGTACAGTTCCAGCAAAGCGATGAGCCAGGCTAGAGGTTATATTCCCTATATTAATCGTAAATACGCGAGAACAGCTGCTGCAGCCAAGTGCTATCCTGATGGTTTTGAAGCGGATGTCGCATCCTATCGAGCCTGCACTTTTTAATCTTTTCAAAAAACAACATCGCTTTCATTGCTGGTCTATCCATTGTTATGTTTGAAGAACGAAAATGTTCTTCAATAAATAGCGTTTCACACATATTATCAGTAGGGTTGTGTTTGCAATAAACGATCGGCAACAAAACAAATCATGTTGGGGTACAGTATTTCAGGATATCGTTATTTTTGTTATGTGCGTTATTTTTAACGTCATCGAATATCACTGTGGCTCGTTTTATTGTTAGAGAAAGATCTGTGAACTGGATTTGTCTTGAATAAGCAGAGTGGGTAATATTCATACGATAGTTCTTGCACAATATGAGAAAAACAGTTTAAGGTTCTGATAGTTATTGAAAATATCGTGACAATGATGTGACGAAAAAGTGAGTTTGAAATTATGAAGAAGGTTATGTTGGGATTAGTTGTTGTTGCCGCAGTTTTGATGGCTACTAAGTTTTATCTCGAAGCTCAATATAAGGAAGAATTGGATAAACTGGCAGCTTTGGTCAGACCTTTTGCAACATTGGAATATAACAAGGTTGCCATAGAGTTTGATGGGGGAATTGCAATCTCGGGAGTTCGTTTTTATCCCACGACAGTGGATGCATCATTCACCGCCAAAAAAATTAAATTCTTTTCTTCAGATCGAATGTTTTTAGTCAAGGGTCACAAAATCTTTGAAAATGGGAAAATGCCCGATATTCTAAGCATGACTGTTGAAGATCTCGATACTGACCCGAGTTTTGGTCAGGAGGTTAATCCTCGAGAAGAATGTCGTTTTATCCATGCCGCAGTGGATTTTTCCAGTTTGGGTATCGATAGTGTCGTCAGCGATTTTAAGTTGAAAGCAAACTTTTCTGACCGGTTTAATAGCTCAATTGATGTGGTTGTAGACTCTGAAGAAATGTCGTATATCAGTTCCCGGGTTGAATTTGATGCCAGTCAGCTAGACCAGTACAGCCTGCAGGGCCAATCATTGCCGATTAATAAAATCAGTGTCAAATCTCAACTTGATCCAATTTATGCATCAGATGTGATAGCGGATTGTGCTGAAAAGTTGAATATGAGCGCTGATGAGTACGTTTCTAATGTTGTTGGAGCTCCTGACTATCTGAGGGTGCTAGGAGTTGATCTGGGTGAAAGTGTCAGACAGGCCTTACAGAAATACACAAGAGGTCAAGCAGAGTTAGAAGTGGTGTCACTGCCTAGTAATCAATTAAAAAGTCTCAGCAATCTACAGGTTTATAAGCCCAGTGATATTGTTTCTTTGCTCCACTTATCGATTGCTCTGGATGGCCAAGATCTAGGGGATATATCTGAAATGACGATGCAGTTACCGAGTAAAGAATTGGCCGATGCAGCTAAGCCCGTTGAAGATACTGCCCCTGAAAGTGTTTTGAGTAATGATATTGATGACAGGCCGGCAGTTGCTGACCCGACAAGAAAAAACAATGCAGCTGCAACAAAGAAAAGCTACCAAGCTGTGAGGCTTAGCGATGCTAAGCGATATATTGGGTATCGGGTTCGAGTCAGCCGTAAAGGTAAACCTTCTCTTAAGGGGAGACTGAAGTCTTATTCGGCTTCCAAATTGAAGGTTCAAAAGAACGGGTATGGAGGCTCTGTTGTTTTGCCGGTATTTCTCAGTAATGTGAGCAAGATTGAAGTTTACCGGTGATTGGTATTAGCCAATCTGCATAACATAACTTTGCCATTATTTTTTAGGTGAAAGGATTAATGAATTGGTAGAGTTTTGAATCTGGTAATCAAATTGCTGCAAAACATCGGTGCCCAATAGCCCTTGCACTTTATCTCGGTTATTGAGTTCAATTTCAGCTACAGTTAGTTGATTAAGTTGCAATCGACCCAATACCAGTGAATCTGCTGTGTAAAGCTGTGATGTACGCTGACCATTAGCGGTATTTAGTCGGACGCTACGTCCTGTTTTAACTAGATTGAGCTGGTTTATAGCATTGGTATCCACAGAGGTGATCGAAGCTCCTGTATCGAGCAACAGAGACACCTCAAGGTTGTTGATTTTAGTTCTGACCAAATAACTACTGCCGAATTTGATTAATGGGATGACAATGCTGTTATCGGGTCTGGCATGAATATTTTCTGGTTCAGTCTGATCAGAAGCTTCTAATTGGTTTATTTGGTTTAACAGTTGTGTCGCCTGGATTGTGTATTCCGTATTGTATTCCAGATTCTGTAGTTGTTGTCTGGCGGCAGGTAAGTTTTGTAATGCAATATACGACTCTGCCAGTCTTAATTGGAAGTTGGGGTTGTTTGGGAATTGGTTGTACAGATTTAACAGGAATTGGTTTACCCCGACAGGATTCTTATTTTCATAGAGTTTTTGACTGTATTGGAAAGCCAGAGACTCAAGCTCTTCATTCAATAAATTTAAAGCTTCGATTTTATGTTCGAATTGGTAAGCCATAACCAGAGCGTCTATGGCTTCTGGAAAACCTTGTTGAGATTCATGTCCTCGGGCAAGTGCAATATAGGCTTTAGAGTTTTGAAAATAACGTAAATACTCATTAAGTATTGCAATAGCTGTAAGCGCATCATTGTTTCGAATATGCTTGTTGGCAGTATCTAACAGGCTTTTTTCAATAGCTGCAATGTCTACATCATTGAGAGAGCTATAGTTAACGTCAAATTGTTCAATAGCGAATGAATAGTTTTGTTGTTTTATCGCGTTTAAAATGATTTCAGTGATATTACTTGCTTGCAGGCTGGGTTCCTGAGATGTGATTTCTGTAGTAGAGATGTTTTCCTCTGGGCGTTTACTTGCCGTTGATATAGCTGGCGTTGTACTTGTCTGTTTTGATAGAGCATTGTTGTTATTTTTATCGATAATTCCTTTTATAAACCATACACTGCCAGTTAAACACAGGAGTAAAAGAGCAGTTTGCAAGGCAGTTTTCATTCATACAGCTTATAAAAAAAAGCGATTAATACCAAGAACTATCGGCCTTTTTCCTTAGGGCCTGTTGACACTTTTTTATTCACAGAGTTTGACACTTGGCAAGTAGTATTTTATATATAATATTAGACTGTGTATTAATTGGGTAATAAGTAGTTTGTTTGGGGGTGATAAGTGGAAAAGAGGGGTATTTTGCTGAGTGCAGTTCGGTATCTGCAGGCAGTGTATGATATTGATTTGGAGACTAATGACAAGGATCTGGTTAACAAAGTACTGGAGCAGGTTATAGAGTTGGATGATTCTGTTTTATTAGATTATTGGCGCTCTTATAGAGAGTCATCTTCTTCTGATGAATCCCGAGAGGTAGAAGATTATATGACGGCAGAAGTTACCGTTATTGCCAGTGAAAGTAGTGATTTTTGATGTGTGTAGTGGGATAGAGCGTATTATTTAGTTGAAAAATCAAGCAACTAAATTTGACGGTAGACAGTGAAAACCGCTAATTTCAGTCATTCAATATCAGGAGATAAGTAATGGCTAGAACAGTTGGATATGTAGGGACCATCGAAGTTGAAACACGCAATACCGCACGAATCTGGTTTTCACTGACAGAAGCTAAAGACCAGAGTGACTGGATTAACATCGCAGGAGTCAGAGCTTGGTTTACTTTGAATCTGGATGCGTCGGACCGGCCGATGTATATGGCTGAGCTGTCCTTGATCAAAGATGCGATGCGTGATGATTTACAAATTCAAGTTACTCATGATGGTGTGGAAAGTTTTCACCATAAAAATCCGGGTGACTCATATACGACAACTGGGGTGAGAATTTTACGTTCGCCCATGCGTTTTTGATGCGCTTTTGAGGACATTCTAATGGCCGATACAACAGTCAGCGCTCAAACAGCGCGAGCAGATGGTTCAGTACCTTACCTCATTGGGCAGCCTAATTGGCAGTCAAGAAGCGTCCCTGATATTAATGACCCAACCAGTAATGTTACCTTATTAGAGCGGCAATTGATTGATGTGTTGATCTTGGGAGATGGGTTTCTAAGCCAAACGGAATTTGAAAGCAGCTTGCAAGCATGGATTGACGATTTCTTTAAACTGGCGGTATATGAGGTGTTTAAAGGTGCGTTTCGCATACGGGCCTTATACCGTTCCTCGGCTGCGCGTAGCGGTTCTGCACGTGATTCCTATTATCGGGTTAAGATGACTGATTCGGGAGGAGTCAGTGGAGATGGTTGGTACGATAACAACACGGGCGATGATTTAGTTTTCAAGCAAACTTTGTTTGCCGATGTGGACTCATTTTCTGATATCAATAAACGCCGCTATCCTGAAGGACACAGTTTTAATGAAGGCACAATTGATGTTGGTGACTGGTTGTTTGGTATGTATCGGAATCTGGTCGTATGCATGCTGGTCAAAAACAGCAGCAATGGGAATGCATCCGGCCGTGCTATCAAACTCTATAGGCCAGCACCGGATGATACCAAAATGGTACGGGTTGCTCTGGGGGTTGATGATATTCATGAATTCAGTCATGCCTTTGCACATTTAAAGGATGAGTATATTGGTGATGGCAAGCGTGAGGTTGAATCCAGCAATGATGATCCTGCTCGACGCAGTGTCTTGAACTTGTCCAACTTAAGCTATAGTGATGCGATAGATACTGTACCCTGGTATCACATCAGCCCATGGGGGAAAGAACCACGTCTGGCATCCGGCGATAGTGCATCGCCTCTGGCGGGTTGGTTGTGGGTAGGAGGTAATCGCCATCTGGGAGTCTGGCACTCTGAATATCAATGTCTGATGAATGGCAGCCATGATAATTTTCAATATACACAGGATAACCCGGAAGATGACCCTACCATGCAAGCTGATGGAAGCATTGACGGTGTCAGTTTGCGTGTAAAGGATCGATTTTGTCTATGGTGTCAGGAATTGGTAGTTATGAGAATTTGGGAAAGAACATCGCAGATGAAGGAAACTGGGCAACCAAGTGATTTTGTTGAACGCGGAGAGTATTGGTATGAACGTTGGGTAGAGCAGTGGCGTGATAATTATTGGCAACTATTAGATGTGCCACAGCAAATCATGGATCGTGAGGCTGATTATGCCAGTCAGAATCCAGGAGCAGGAGGTGAACGTCTGGACAGTTCTGATTTGTACACTCCATTTGTCAGCGTAGAGCTTGACTCATCAGGCCCGTCTGAGTTTGATGAAGGGGCGTGGTTGCTGAATCTTGGTTAGTTTATGCGGAAAACGAAATCTTTATTACCTGACAATTGATTGCTATCGATAAAAACGGATGTTAGGTTCATGGTTTGTTGTTTAACCATGAGTAAAGCTATGAAAATTTGGGTCGATGCAGATGCCTGTCCCGTAGTGATCAAAGATATTTTATTTCGAGCCGCAGAGCGGACAAAAACGCTGGTTACTCTGGTAGCTAATCAATCGATATCCGTTCCTCAATCAGACTGGATTCGAATGTTGCAGGTGAGTTCCGGTTTTGATGTAGCTGACAATGAAATTGTCAAACGAGTAGTGGCACATGATCTGGTAATTACCAGTGATATTCCGTTGGCTGCTGACGTTATTGAAAAAGGTGGGCAGGCGCTTAGCCCAAGAGGAGAGGTGTATAGCGCCGATAGTATTCGAGCTCGTTTGAATATGCGTGATTTCATGGATACCCTACGTGCCAGCGGTGTTCATACGGGAGGCCCTTCAGCATTGAGTAAAAGTGATCGAATGAATTTTGCCAACCATCTGGATAAGTGTTTGAGTCAGAATAAATGAGAAACTTAAAAGAACCACCGGTAAATCTATAACAGGGAGTGTATATAGACACCTTATTCTCGAAGTCCGTTTTGAGAGTAAAGTAAGTCATCTGTAATCGTAGTTGATATACTTTGAACAATGACCTTTTGATTATTATCTTAATATGACTATTCGAGAAGCTAAAGAGGCTGATTTCAATGAACTCTGGCCTATTTTTCATGACATCGTTGCTGCCGGTGAGACTTATGCTTTTGCCATTGACTGTACTAAAGAACAAGCTAGAGTGTTACTTTATGATGTGCCGCGTAAGTTATTCGTGTTTGAGGAATCTGGTGAAATTCTGGGGCTGTATTTTATTAAGAGCAATCAGCAAGGACCAGGAGATCACGTTTGCAATTGTGGCTATATGGTGTCTGCAAAAGCAAGAGGTAAAGGAGTGGCAACAGCATTGTGCGAACACTCTCAGCAGCTAGCCCGGGATCTGGATTATAAGGCAATGCAGTTTAATTTCGTGGCTTCGAGCAATACTGGAGCAATTCGTTTATGGACCAGGCTGGGCTTTGCCACTGTTGGGCAGTTGCCAAAAGCATTTGACCACCCCTCAAAAGGCTTAATCGATGCCTTTGTTATGTACAAATGGCTAGTTGATGAATGATATGTTTCTTCTAATGGAAAAGAACCACAGGGTGTTTTCATTAGTGAGTGATGGTTGTTATGGTGACCGCCCCTTATGGTTGCTTAATGTGTAAAGCCCCTTTGGAGTGATAGGGTGATCGTCAAACTTTTGTTCAAGGGTTAACAATGTTTGACATTTCATTTTTGCTAATTGGCGTATGCTGAAGCTGTACTGTAAATAAATGTATGGGGATAGGTTTATTTACCAAGCGCGGTTTTTGCGCTTGTATGTATGCTGGTGAAACAAACTGATTTTCTCTTTGAAATAAGCTTTCGTTTGCCAGGTATTCAGGATCCCGAAGACAGGGTCCAAATCTGGTTTGTGACCTTTGCATTCGAGATTTGAATATTCTACGTGGGGTAGGGTGCTGGCACGAAAACAATTATGGTTTTTGCGTTCAGCACTAGGAGGAAAGCTTAGCTTCACATAAGCAATTTATTGGTATCTATTGTTTTGTAAGCTGGCTTTATGAGCAGGGATGCTCATTCCTTGTATTATTTTGTCTGTGTTACTAGGAGGTACTGCGTTGTCACACAATCTTGCTTAAATCTTTTATGTGAGACACGATCATTTCTTCTGGAAAAATACACTCGAAACAGCTACCACTTCCAAGGTGACTGATGATGTTTAATTGTGCACTATGGCGTTGCAGAATATTTTGCACGATAGCCAACCCCAGACCGGTTCCACCTTTATGTCGGGCCCGGTCACTGTCAGCACGGTAAAAACGCTCTGTTAAACGGCCAATATGTTTCGGGGCGATACCTTGTCCATTATCAGCAACCGATAGAACGGCTGTATTATCTCGCTGCAACCATTTGACTCTGATAATGCCTTGTTCCTGAGTATAATTAATGGCATTGAGCATCAGATTATTGAAGACACTGAATAATTCACGATCACTACCGATAATATGCAGCTTGGTATCGATATCAAATTCAATACGATGTTGTTTTTGCTCAATAAAAGAGCTTAAAGCCTTGTGGCTATCATGAATCAATTCATTGACAATGACAGGTTTATCAAATTTTGGTTTTGTATCCTGTTCCAATTTGGATAAATACAGAAGATCTTCAATCATGCTTTGCATGCGCTTGACTTGAATGGCCATATCATCAGCTGGTTTTTTCAAAGAAGCATCCAGTTTTTTGTGGTCCTGTATCATTTCGATATAACCGCGCAGGACAGTCAATGGCGTTTTTAATTCATGTGAAACATTACCAACAAAGTCTTTTTGGGTTTGGTTTATTGCTGTTAAGCGAGTGATGTCCCTGGCTACCAGCATCTGAGAGTCCGCCTCAAAATCTATGACTTTCACATTGATTTTTCGATTGTTGTCCAAGGGTGAATCTATATCCAGGTTCAGAGGGGTTGTTTGTACCTCAGCCATGGCATCAGTGAAGACTGGGTTTCGTAGCAGATTCGTAATGCGAAGGTTGTTATCTGCTGGCCAGGTTATTCCCAGAAGCTCTCTTGCCAGTTTATTGGCCCATTGTATTTCCCCATAGATATTTAAAATAACTACGGCATCGGGAAGAATTGCCGCCGCTTGGCGAAATTGTTTCAGTGTGGCTGATAACAAACGTTTTTGTTGTTTATTGCGCTTGCGCATCACCTGAATGTCGCGATGCAGTAGATAGAGCAAACCATCACTTTCAGGAGGTTTTGCTTGACGATGGTTGAGCCATTGATGCAGTGAACGAAATCGGTACAGTAGCCAGACAATGACAGTGAGTGAGGCCAATAAAGTCAGTTGTAGTGGATATCCGACAGCCCAGCCGCACAATGCGCAGATAATTAAGAGGCTGGAAATTTTTGTGATGTCTTGCTTCATACACTTCTACTGATTGAAAAACGATAACCAACGCTACGAATGGTATTAATATAATTGTCACAATTATACTCTTCCAGAATTTTGCGTAAACGTCGAATATGGACATCAACAGTACGGTCTTCTACATAGATATTCTCTCCCCAGACCTGGTCAAGCAATTGACTGCGACTGAAGACTCGATCAGGGTGTGTCATGAAAAAATGCAGTAAGCGGAACTCGGTGGGGCTGAAGTCAACCTCTTTGTCATGGATGTTGATTCTATGGGATGCCATATCGATGCTGATCCCGCCAAGAGAAATAAAATCAGCAGTTTCGTCATCGGAGGTGTTTTTTAAACGTCGCAAAACAGCATTGATACGCGAAACCAATTCACGAGTTGAGAATGGTTTGGTGATATAGTCGTCGGCACCGACATCCAATGCTCGGATTTGGTCTTCTTCTTCGTCTTTTGCCGTCACCATGATAATACCAATATCATTGTTTTCTTTGGTATTGCTCAAGCGTTTGGTGAATTCCAGTCCGGAAATTCCTGGCATCATCCAGTCAAGCAGAAGCAGGTCAGGTTTGTCATGCTCTATTTCACGTTGGGCCTGTTGAGCGCTATTGGCCTCAGAGACCATGAACCCGTTGCTTTCCAGTGACATGCGTAACATGTCGCGAATTGCCGACTCATCATCAACGATCAAAATATGGTTTGTCATAATTGCAGTATCAACATTTATTCTGTAGGGGAGTATTACAATAGGTCTATGTTACCGTTATGTGACAGATTGTGCATTATTACAATTTGATTTGCGTCTGTTGCTCGTTACAATCAAGCATTTATCACGCATAATACGACCAGCATCACCTTTAGATGCAATAAAAATTTAAGGCAGCACTAGTGAAAGATATACGAAAGCAACAGTACGACAACAATAAATTACAGAAGCGATTGCGCAGAGAAACGGGCAAGGCTATTGCAGATTTTAATATGATAGAGCCAGGCGATAAGCTGATGGTCTGTTTATCTGGTGGTAAAGACAGTTATGCCCTGTTAGATATGTTGTTGCATATGCAGCAACATGCGCCGATCGATTTCAGTCTTGTTGCTGTAAACCTGGATCAAAAACAGCCGGGTTTTCCAGAACATGTGTTGCCAGAATATCTTGACCAGCTTGCTGTTGATTATAAAATAGTCGAAGAAGACACCTATAGTATCGTATTGGATAAAGTGCCTGAAGGTAAAACAACCTGTTCTCTGTGTTCTCGTCTACGCCGAGGGATTTTATATCGAACAGCGAATGAGCTGGGAGCTACTAAAATTGCTTTGGGGCATCACTTGGATGATATGGTTGAAACTTTGTTCTTGAATATGTTCTATGGGGCTCGGATGAAGAGCATGCCAGCCAAGCTGATCAGTGATGACCGGAAAAATATTGTAATTCGCCCTTTGGCTTATTGTCGGGAGAGCGATATTGCCCGATATGCTGAAATACAGCAATTCCCAATTATTCCCTGTAATTTATGTGGTTCTCAGGAAAATCTACAGCGTAAGCATATTAAAACGATGTTATCAGATTGGGATCAGCAACAACCGGGCAGGGTCATGAATATTTTTAAATCGATGCAGCGAGTAACTCGTTCTCATTTGCTGGATACAGATTTATTTGATTTTGCTGGCTTGCAGTTAGAGCAGGCAGATCAATTGTCAGAACTGGACATTGCTTTTGATGAATCTCCAGCGCAAATTCTTGCGCAAAGGTCGGCAAAGTTGGCGCTGACGTAATTGCCGGTTTGAATGAATAAACAACAGTTAGAAAGCTTTGAGGAACAATTGCTGGATTTGCAGCAAGAGTTGATGGGGGTTGCTGATTTGTCTGAAGATGCTGCTGCCACTGTTGAATTAGATCAAACCAGAGTTGGCCGTTTATCACGTATGGATGCTATGCAGGGGCAAGCAATGGCGGCAGCAATGAATGCTCGATGTGAAGAAAACCTGCTGCGTGTCAAACAAGCTTTGGAGCGTATTGATGATGGTTATTATGGCGAATGTTTTGACTGTGGCCAGCAGATTCCTCCTGCCAGATTGTCAATTGATCCTGCTGCTGAATTTTGTGTTAATTGTGCTGCTCTAAAAGAACGGTAAATGGTAGTTCGAATTCCAGGAGAAGCAAATGTTTCCTTATTTTAAACTGGTGAAGGTGTTAGTTAAGGCTAAATTCAGATCCAGGGTGACGCTGGATGATAGAACCGAAATACAACTGCGAGCTGGCATCACGGATATTGATATCTTTGGTGAACTGAATAATGCCCGGCATCTAGTGATTATGGAATTATCTCGTTGGGATTTTTCACAACGAGTTGGTTTGTTGGGTTATATTCGCAAAAAAAAATGGGGACTGGTTGTCGGTGGGGCCAGTATTCGTTACCGGCGGCGTATTCCATTGTGGTCTCGTTATTCAACTAGCTGCCAAGTAGTTTGCCATGATGGTCGCTGGTTTTATTGTCTGCAGGAAACGCATATGAATGGCGAGATCTGTTCATCCGGTTTGATCAAAGTAGGTCTAGTTTCCAAAAATGGGCTAGAGCCTGCGGTGCAGGTCGTGGCTGATATGGGCTATTCTGACTGGGGAAACGAAATGCCACAATGGGTCAGCGCCTGGATTCAGGCCGAGGGCTTGCGCCCCTGGCCATCCTCTTAAGTTTGAATTAATTATGAGTGAACACTAATAAGTCGGCTAGTCGTATTAGTGTTTGCTGACCACTTCTCCCCACAGTTCTTTGATGCGTTTATCGCGACCACAACTTTTTCGATAAAGTGTGTAACGGATGGGGTTTTTTACGTAATAGTCTTGATGGTAGTCCTCAGCAGGGTAAAATGTTTTTGCTGATAAGATTTCTGTGACTATAGGCTCTTTGAAAGATTTGCTTTTGCTGACAGACTTCAGTGAACCCTCAAATAACTCTTTCTGTTGGTCATTCTGATAAAATAACGCCGTTTTATAGGGGGAACCGTAGTCGCAGAATTGTCCATTGGGGTTAGTTGGGTCAATAGTTTTCCAAAAGAAATCGATTAATTCCTGTGCGCTGACTTTTTCTGGGTCAAAGCGAATCTCCACTGCCTCATAGTGTCCAGTACGTTTGCTGGCTACTTCACGATAAGTGGGGTTTTCAGTGTTCCCGTTGATATACCCTGAAACGGCTCCCTCAACACCATCCAATTGCTCAAAGTCCGATTCGACACACCAGAAGCAGCCGCCAGCGACAATAATGGTGTCTGATTTAGCTGCCACTAGTGTGGTGTTGAGTAAGCTGCTTACTAACAGCACACTGCTGAGAAAGGGTAAGAATAGTCGAGTAGTTGGTTTTTTTTTCTGAATCATAGTCTCACATCATTGCTTGTGCATTGGTCATTTCAATCGCGCTGGAATGGCGCTACTTATCTAATGAGACCATAGTAGTCGAAAAATCATTACTGACTCTAGATAAATTGGGCGATTTTATTAAAGCACCTATAATCATTTGTTTGTCTGCCTTGCATTATATATTGCACTATAATGGAGTGATATTTTCAGTCCTGCTCTGGTCATATATAGCAGCATATCACTAAAGACTGATCCAAAGGCATGTGGAATGGCTGGAATTGACACTTAAAGCAACGCAAGATTATGAAAGCAGTTGTTGTCAGGGTGGATTGTTCTATCCATGCTGCGATCAATAGCTGATTGAAGGATTGTCCGGTATTATTGACTATAAATTACTTATTACACAGGTGCTATATTATGTTCAAGGATAAATCGACATTACCCAATTCAGACAATGCACTGCCTGGAAGAGAGACGTCCATGAATGTGGTGAATCGACATGCTGTGCATGGCCATCCTATTAAAGCGCCTTTTCCTGTGAATCTGCAGCAGGCAATGTTTGGTTTGGGCTGTTTTTGGGGAGCAGAGAGATGTTTCTGGCAACTCAGCGGAGTTTATTCTACTGCGGTAGGTTATGCAGCAGGCTTTACCCCCAACCCAACTTATGAAGAAGTTTGCTCAGGTGCTACAGGTCACAATGAAGTTGTTCTGGTAATTTATGACCCAGCAATCATTACCTATCAGCAACTGCTCAAGACATTCTTTGAAGCGCATAATCCTACCCAGGGCATGCGCCAAGGCAATGACCGGGGATCACAATATCGGTCCGGTATTTATTGTTATACAGAAGACCAAAAGCAACAGGCTTCTGCAGCTATCCAGAGCTATCAAAGAGCTTTGAGTGATGGTGGTTTCGGGCAAATTACCACTGAGGTTTTAGCTGCCCCCGAATTTTATTATGCCGAAGACTATCATCAACAATACCTTGAGAAAAATCCACGCGGTTATTGTGGATTGGGTGGAACAGGAGTCTCTTGTCCTGGCTGATAGTGGTATTGGCTTGGCAGCATTGATGTTTATTCAAGATATTTTTTAAGAAATTGCGTCAATATTTTGAAAAAATATCATCTAATTGTTGCTTAACTATCGTTGCAGTATCTATATCCAAATCACTGCGGTGCATGACTCTAAGCCCCCAAATTGTCAACATCAGTTGGTTTGAAGTGGTTTGAATATCACAGTCTCGAGCCAGAAGGTCGTGTTCTTGGGCTCGTTGTAATGCATCATGAAAAGCATGTTGGTAACGTTCGGTGTATTGGCCCAAGAGAGCTTTGACCTTGGCGTTATGGGGTGCCATCTCAATCAATGTATTCACAAAAAAACACCCTTTAGAGGGTTCCGATTGACGGGCCTCAAAATTGGCGAAGAACTGATAGATATTAGCAATGGAATCTGTGCCTTGAGATAAAGTAGTTTGAAGGTTCTCAATGCTTTGTGAGCAGTAGAACTCCAAAGTGGCTATAAACAGGGCTTCTTTTGATGTGTAGGATGAATAGAGGCTACCGGGGTTTAGTCCAGTTGCTGCTTTTAAATCAGCCAGACTGGTAGCAGCATACCCTTTATCCCAAAAGATTTGCATAGCAGCTGTTATTACTTCTTCGCGTTTATGTTCTAGTGGTCTGGCCATAGCGTACTGAATGATTAATTGTTTAAGAAAATTATAATTGACTAATCGTTCAAAAACAAATAGCATATTTTTGAACGATTGATCAATAACCATTTAAACATTATGAGGTTAACTATGACCGTATTAAAACCACGCCAAGCGGTACCAGCTCTATCTTTGAATTCTTTGCAAGGAGAATGGCATTTGAACCAGCAGAAATCAGATAATTTTACGATGATTGTTTTTTATCGAGGGCTGCATTGCCCGATTTGCTTGAAGTACTTAACAGAGCTTGAGTCAGTCTTGGATAAGTTTTCTGCTGCTGGAGTTAATGTTATAGCCGTTAGCAGTGATGATGAGGCAAGAGCTAGAGAAACTGCGCAAAAATCCAAGTTGAGCAATTTGAATCTGGGCTATGATTTATCCATCGAACAAGCTCAGCAATGGGGTCTGCATCGCTCCAAGGGCAAAGGCAAGACATCAATTGGTATTGAAGAGCCGGAAGAGTTCAGTGAACCGGGCCTTTTTCTGATCAAACCAGATGGTACTCTTTATTGGGCCAGTATCAGCAGCATGCCATTTGCGCGCCCTGATTTTTCTGCGATTTTAGGGGCGGTGAATTGGGTCGTGGCAAATGATTATCCAGCCCGTGGTGAGTTGGTTTAAGAGCTGGTTTTGGGGTTTTTGTGGCCTGATTCTAACAATTTAGAATCAGAATACTGTCATAAGGAGTTAATTTTTTTGATGAAATTGACTCCTTTATTGGCTACTAAGCCTTAAAATATGCGGTTTTAAGCATCAAAATGACATAGTTTTCTACTTTTACTAGCTTTTGTATAGCTTTTTGCGGTTATAATGCGCGATAGCAGAATTCTGCGAATAATCAAATTTTAGTAAAAGAGGCAAGTATGAGTAAAGGTACAGTTAAGTGGTTCAATGCGGATAAAGGTTTTGGTTTCATCACTCCTGATGAAGGCGGTAATGACCTATTCGTACACCATTCAGAAATCAGAAACGGCGGCGGTTATGCCACGCTGAATGATGGTCAAGCTGTCGAGTATGAAGTTGGCCAAGGCCAAAAAGGTCCTTGTGCTAATAATGTTGTGCCACTTTAATTTGTAACGCAGCACGGAGTGTTTTCTAAAAAGCACTCTGCATTAGTATGACTAAAAAGCAGTGATAAGCCACTCGTGGCAGATCACTGCTTTTTTATTGTTTTTTCGTTTTCACCATATACCCAAAAATACAGGAAGTAATGAGAGAGTCTTTAAAGAAAAAAATCATCGATGTCTGCAATAATAAAATTGCGGCTAAAGGAGAGGGGGTGGGTTTGTCTTTTTATGCTTTTTTTGCGAATAAAAATGATGACCCTGAATTGTTAATGGAAGCTGCACAATGGTGGATCATGACACACAAGCTGGATCATTTTGAAAAAGCGATAAAAATTAAAGCTATGGTTCAATCCATGAATTAAGCGTTTGAATTTCGCTTTTTTTCATCAAGCTGCAATGCTCGTTGAATCTCATGTGTTGTTTCAATAACCTCACTTAGTTTGTGTTGACCAACACTACTTTCAAGGACTGCATCCAATTCAGCTAATAGCTTCCTTGAGTCTGCTATCAGATGTTCGCCTAATTCAGTAAACAGAATTCGTTTTTGTTTACCCTGCCCCTCTACTTGTTGCAAATAACCTATAGTGCATAGTTGTTTGACTGTTTTGGCGACCATCTGTCTGGAAACACCAAGGCTTCGTGCTATATCTGATGCATAGTTTTCACCGCACTCCAGAGCGCTTAGAAAATTGAGGGTGCCGGTGGTAGCCGATTTATAACCCAATTTTTTAAGTGATGCAGAAACCATTTCTGCTATTTGATGGTTCATATTGGCTGCGGCAAAGATAAGCTTCAGCGATTGACTATCCACCATGGATACACCTTTATTTGTCAACTTGGTTGACATGCGTGTTGCCTTGATGTAATTTTATGTAAACCAGGTTTACAATTAAAGGTTGAGATATTCATGATGAGAACTATTTTACGATTAAATGCGTTGAGTTGTATTGTATTTGGTGTTTTTTTTATTGCAATGCCTTGGGTTATCGCTGATTTTCTGAGTGCTAACAATCCTGCTCCAAGCTGGCTTGTCGTTATATTAGGTGTTGGCTTGCTTGCCAATGGTGCGCATCTAATCTGGACATCATTTCAAACTACGATAGCCAGAAAGTGGGTTCGTCACTTTTATACTGGCGATTTTATCTGGGTCTTAGCAACCGCTGTATTAATTGTATCTGGTTTATGGATTACCAGCTTAAAAGGGATAGTAGCGGCTGTTCTGGTTGCCGTGTTCGTAGGCTGTATTGGGGTATTACAACTCAAAAAAAGTCAGGAACTGCTCTAAAAGAGATCGACCGCCTTACATGGTTTGTCGGTAACTACGTTCAATATGTTCTTTGGTGATAACGCCATAGATTTTGTCTTTAGTTTTACCGTGAGCACCACTGACAAATAAAGTGTCAACGTCTTCATTATTCATGATGTCATACGCTTCTTGCATGGTATCAATCGTCGTGATTCGTGAGGCAACGCTGCGTACTGCTGGAAATTGCAGCAAGTGTACCTCTTCGACCAATGGGTCTTCGCCTGATTCGGCTTGCTCTTTGAGTTCTTTTATATGATTAAGCAGGTCGTTTGCCGGCACCAGAGAGGCTTGACCATTATCCGTCAAAACCATTATCCAGCGAGGTTCATTTTTGAGTATGTTTTCTGCTTTTTCGATGCTGATGATATTAGGTTGTTGGATGATGTTACGTTCCATAACGCTGGCAACACCAATGCGGCGAAGTGCCTGGGCCATCGGATTATTCCTATAATCAAGGCCGCGAGCTATCATCAACAAGCGATAGATCGAAGGTTTTTTGAAAATAACTCGTTCCGCTAGTACCGCTGAAATAATGGCTATCATTCCGGGTAAAATAATAGATTGATTTGCGGTTAACTCCAACAACGCAATCAGTGCAGCCAGAGGTGCTTGCAGAGTTGCGCCCATCATTGCTCCCATTCCGAGCATTGCATAAAAACCAGAGTAGGCTAGATCGGGAACAAACTGTTGACCAAATAATGCCATGGCACTTCCCGCGCAGGCACCAATTAATAAATTTGGACCAATAAGACCGCCAGGAATTCCCAGTCCCTGTGCGACTGCTGTCGCGATACATTTTGAAAAAATAATGACTATCAATGCCAGAATGCCTATCTGGCCCAGCAGAACTGAGTTCACTGTGTCATAACCGATGCCCATGACTTCAGGTGCGAAGATAGATATTACACCGACAATAAACCCGGCCAGAGTAGTTCGAAGCCAGATGGGTTTATCCAGCAGTACTGATGACATAAATAGGGTTGAATGCGTGAAAACAGCGGACAAACAGCCAATAACGACACCCAACAGGGCGACATAAGGCAGTTCTGCAATGGAGGTCCATTCAAAGGCAGGAATATTAAAAGCGGGAGAGTCTCCAAACACATAACGAGATAATGTAGTTGCGCTTACCGCAGCTATGATCACTGGAGTAAATCCGATCAGTGTGTACTCCATTAAGACCACTTCCATCGCAAAAATAACCCCAGCCAGGGGGGTGTTGAAGCCTGCGGCAATGGCGGCTGCTACACCGCAGCCAACGAGAGTACGGGTACTGTTGTTGGGAACTTTCAGATAACGGCCTAATAAACTGCCTGAGGTAGCACCCAGATGGATACCTGGACCCTCACGTCCCAGAGATTGTCCCGAGATTAAGCTGATGATGGCCCCGAAAAATTGTGCAATCGCATTTTTTATCGGCAGATAACCCTGATGGTAAGTAAGCCGTTCTATAACGTGTACGACGCCGACTTGACGCTCTCTGGGGCTTAAAAAACTGAACAATAGACCGACTAAAAAACTGCCGATTAAAACCAGTAAAAACCGTGTCAGGGTTCCCAGATCTTCGAATCCTTCTGTTTGTGCATCATTGAGAAAGGTGCTTAGACCACCTTCAATGATTTGCCTGAAAATGATAATGATGGCGCCAGAGAAAAGCCCGCAGACTATGGCTAATAAAGCGAGTTGGGGTAATGAATCGAAATGCCCGGCCATTCTTATGCGCTGGCTTTCCAAAAAGTTGGCATAATGAAGCTGTAACTTGATAACAAAGGGTAGTTTTTTCCAGACGCGGAAAAATTGAAAAAATTTACTCTTATTCGACATACTTCACTATTCTGGCAATATGTTATCAATAAAGATGTGACTTCTGGTTAATGGCTTTCAAGCAATTACTGTTTAGCCATCTCTCATTTAACTGTATCACATATGGTGGTTTTCCCCATGCTGATAAGTAACGAATTTATCAGCTAAAATGGAATTTCTATATCATTTTGTGTGGTTTGGATTAAATGCCGAAATTGTCCTTGAATATTGGCAAGGGCATCAGGATTATCAGCTTCAAAACGCAACACTAACACTGGGGTTGTATTTGATGGTCTGATTAAACCAAAACCATCAGAAAAATCCACCCTAAGCCCATCAATAGTGCTGACGTGTTCTGTGGAAAAGTCAGCGTTTGCTGATAATTTATCCATCAATTCATAGTGAGCGCCAAACCGATCCATCTTTATTTGCAGTTCAGGTGTGTTGACAGTATCAGGTAATGCATCGAACAGTTCTTGTGGTGATTGGTCTGAAGCAGCAAGTAATTCGATTAAACGGGCACCAGCATAAACTCCGTCATCGAAACCGTACCAGCGTTCTTTGAAGAAAATATGTCCGCTCATTTCTCCAGCCAAAGCTGCGCCGGTTTCTTTTAATTTTGCTTTGATAAACGAATGCCCTGTGCGCCACATGGTTGCTTTGCCACCAGCTTCTTCGATGGCTTTGGGCAGGGTTCGTGTGCATTTAACGTCATAAATGATTTCTGCGCCGGGGTTACGGTCCAGAATGTCTCTGGCAAATAATATAATCTGTCGATCAGGCCAGATCACTTCACCTTTGGCTGTGACCACTCCCAGACGGTCGCCATCACCGTCAAAAGCCAGGCCTATATCAGCATTGGTCTGTTTTACTGTGGCAATTAAATCCTGCAGGTTTTCTAATTTGGCTGGATCAGGATGGTGGTTCGGAAAATTCCCATCTACTTCAGAAAATAAATCGGTGACATCACAGCCCAGTTTGCGAAACAACTCTGGAGCAGTTGCGCCAGCAACACCATTGCCACAATCAATGACAATTTTCATTTTGCGGGCAGGTTTGATATCACTGATTATGCGTTCGATATAATCGTCGATAACTTCGATTTGCTGATAATTGCCATTACCTGTGGCATGGTCATTAGCCTCAATGCGATGGCGCAAGGCCTGAATGCGATCTGCAGATAAAGTAACGCCATCAATCACAATTTTAAAACCATTGTAATCAGGTGGGTTGTGGCTGCCTGTGATGGCTACACAGGAAGTGATATCCAGTTTATAACTGGAAAAATAGACAACCGGTGATGGGGCTACGCCGATATCAGTGACAGTGACACCTGTAGAGCGAATTCCGTCTGATAATGCTTTGGCCAGCACAGGGCCTGATAAGCGGCCGTCTCGGCCTATTACTATACTGTCCTGACCCGCAGCAATGACTTCGCTGCCAACTGCCTGCCCAATCTGGTAAGTGATTTCTGTGGTTAAGGTATCATCAACGACACCCCGGATATCATAGGCCTTAAAAATTTCTGCTGGAACGCTCATAGTTATAATGGTGAAGTCAGGAGGGTTTGTTAGCTTGGGTTGAAATTATAACGATTTACAGTGATGGCTAATAGCGCTGATAACGCTTTTTTGCGGCTAATTAGCGTATAAGCTTTAACCGAACCAATTTGCTTGAATGCTGTATTTGATTAACATACCAAAACACATGCAGACGATGATGGGGCGTAGCACTTGTGGGCGGATACTGAATAGATACTTTGCTGCTAAGCGGGCACCAGCTAATTGTCCCAAAACCATGATTAATCCTGCAGCCCAGGCTATCTGGCCTGCGAATAGAAATATGATTAATGATGCTATATTGGTTGAAAAGTTCAATGTTTTAGCAATAGCGGTTGCTTCAATCAATGGGTGGCCCCGCAGTGACACTCCGGCCAGTGCAAAAAATGATCCTGTACCAGGGCCAAACATTCCATCGTACCAGCCAATGATGGGTACTATAATTTTGCTGTACAGTGGGGCAGATAGTTTTGCTTCGGATTGGTATTCTCCAAGCCTTGGGGAAAATAGAAAATACAAACCCATTATCAGTAATACGGCTGGAATAATAAAGCTCAAGGCATCAATATTGATAAACTGTACGGCAATTGTGCCCAACGCAGAGCCGATAAAGGCATTTAACATTAACCAGCGAACGCTTGGCCAGCTGACCTTGCGCGCTTTCAAGACGGCAAATGTAGCTGAGGCAGTGCCTGCAGTACCTTGTAGCTTGTTTGTTCCTAATGCTGTCAGAGGGTGTATGCCCGTGAGTAGCAGTGCTGGTAAGCTTAATAAACCGCCGCCGCCCGCCAGTGTGTCTAGAAAACCGGCAATAAAGGCAATACCAAGCAAAAGTACTGCCAATTCCAGCGTGATGTGCATTAATTCCATCAGGTGTATTTTGTTATTTCAAAGTGTGTTATTGCAAAGAAAAAAATCGATATGCTTTCACAGTGCGGGAGTTGTTTCGGTCTGTCAACCACCATGCAGACCACGTATTACTTCAAGCTGAATTAACTCTTAAGATTCTCAGAAAGGCACAAAAAAGCCCTGGCACATCGTGTCAGGGCTTTTAATCTCTATGCACATTATGAGTGGCCGTCTCTTACTCTTAATGATTCATGTAAGAGCCGCTTTGTGCTAATTAGCTTTATGTAGTGCGCGTTTATCAACAGCCAGTGCTGCCTCATGCATGGCTTCCGATAAGGTTGGATGTGCATGTATCGTGCGGGCAATGTCTTCTGAGCTGGCTTTGAATTCCATGGCCAGTACGGCTTCAGAAATCAGTTCTGAGGCATGTGGGCCTAGAATGTGTACGCCAAGTACTTCGTCCGTTTCAGCATGTGCAATCATTTTTACACGACCACCTTTTTCGTTCATCGCCATAGCTCGACCCGTAGCTGCGAATGGGAAGAAACCTACCTTGTGAGGGATATTCTGTGCCTTGGCTTCTTCTTCATTGATACCAACCCAGGCAATCTCCGGATGAGTATAGATAACCCAGGGAATTGTGTTGTGGTTGATATGGCTTTTCTGTCCGGCAATAAATTCTGCAACAGCAACGCCTTCCTCTGAGCCTTTATGTGCCAGCATAGGGCCTTTAACTGCATCGCCAATCGCATAAATACCATCGATGTTCGTGCGGCAATGATCATCGACATCAATGCGACCACGTTCGTCAAATTTCAGACCTACCGCATCGTCAACGATGTCCTTGGTATTTGGACGGCGGCCAACAGCGACGATCAGTTTGTCAAAGCTGGCTTTGTGGTCACCGGTTTTATCCGTGTATTCAACGGAAACAGACTTTTTGTTTGCTTTGGTGGCTGACACTTTGGTGCCGAGTTTGATATCCAGCCCCTGACCCTTGGTGAAAGCTCTGAAAGCTTCACGTGACAGTTGCTTATCGACTGCACCGAGAAAATCTGGCATAGCTTCAAAAATAGTGACATCAGAACCAAGTCGATTCCACACGCTGCCTAATTCCAGGCCAATAACGCCAGCACCAATGACGCCTAGTTTTTTAGGCACTTCAGTCAAATTCAGCGCGCCGCTATTATCGAGAATCATGTCATTATCGAATTTGGCGATAGGGATCTCAATTGGTTCAGAGCCAACTGCCAGAATGATGTGCTCAGCCTGGTAATTGGTAGTTGTTTTGCCGCTGGTGACGGCAATGGTCTTATCGGCCAGCAACTTGCCTCGGCCATGAATGGAGGTGATTTTGTTCGCCTTGAATAAGCCAGATACGCCACCAGTGAGTTGCTTAACAATAGCGTCTTTACGAGCAATCATTTTTTCTACATCAACGCCAACCTTGCCAACACTGATGCCATGATCGGCAAATTCGTTCTGGGCCTGAGCAAAACGCTCAGAAGAGTCAAGCAGTGCTTTAGAAGGGATGCAGCCAACATTCAGGCATGTGCCGCCAGGGGCGGGTTTGCCCTCAGCGTCGCTCCACTCGTCGACACAGGCGGTATTGAAACCTAATTGAGCAGCGCGAATGGCCGCAACATAACCGGCTGGACCAGCGCCAACCACAATAACATCAAATTTTTCAGACATTGTTTTAACCTTATAGTTTTGCTGTTACAGCTCAAGCAACAAGCGAGTTGGGTCTTCCAGACATTCTTTGATAGTCACCAGAAAACGTACCGCTTCGGCGCCATCAATGATGCGATGATCATACGTCAGGGCTAAATACATCATTGGGCGAATAACGACTTCACCATTGATGGCAACCGGGCGTTGTTCTATTCGATGCATGCCTAAAATAGCGCTTTGTGGAGGATTGACAATTGGAGTGGACAACATGGAGCCGAAGACACCACCATTAGTGATGGTGAAAGTGCCGCCAGCCATTTCTGCCATGCCCAGTTTGCCTTCTTTGGCACGAGCGCCATAATCAGCAATGGTTTGCTCAACCTGGGCAAAACTCAATTGGTCGACATTGCGCAGGACGGGAACAACCAGTCCTCGAGGAGAGGACGCTGCAATTCCGACATCATAATAATCATGATAAACAATATCATCACCATCAATGGAGGCATTCACAGCTGGGAAACGTTTCAGCGCTTCTACAGAGGCTTTGGCAAAAAAGGACATAAAGCCCAGACGAGCTCCATGTTTCTTTTCAAAGCCTTCTTTGTATTTCTTGCGTAGCTCCATGACAGTAGACAAATCAACATCGTTGAATGTCGTTAGCATTGCTTGAGTGTTCTGTGCGTCTTTGAGGCGGCGGGCAATGGTGCTGCGTATTCGGCTCATTGGCTCACGGCGGTCCTGACGTGCGCTTGTATCTGCCGCAGGAGCTGCTGTTGGAGTGCTGTCAGTCGTTGGAGCTGGAGCGCTTGCTTTGGCTGGAGCCGCCAGATGCGATTGCACATCAGCTTTGGTCAAACGTCCATCTTTGCCAGTGCCAGTAATAGCGCTGGCGTCAACATCGTTTTCAGCGATCATTTTTCGGACAGCCGGTCCAGATTTGTCAGCCATTCCGCTGTTGGCTGTTGGAGCCGTGGCTGGTGCTGCTGACTGTGTTGATGCCGCAGCGGCACCTTCTTCAATTACCGCAATCAATTGCTGGGCTTCGACTGAATCGCCTGCTGGAACCTTGATTTCAATCAAAGTGCCATTGACTGGACTTGGTACTTCCAATACAACCTTTTCAGTCTCAATATCAACCAGATTGTCGTCAATCTGAATGCTGTCACCAATGGCCTTGTGCCATGTGACAAGTGTGCCTTCGGCAACGGACTCTGGAAGAACAGGCACCAGGATATCATGCTTTTTACCGTTGCTGCTGTTGTCAGCGGCAGGAGCTGCTGCGCTGGGAGCTGGGCTTGAATCACCGGCTTGAGCGCCAGCTTCAATAATGGCAATGACTTGTTGAGCATTAACTGTGTCGCCATCGGTGACAATCAGTTCTTTGATAACGCCATCAACGGGGGCAGGGATTTCCAGCACGACTTTTTCGGTTTCAATATCAACCAGGTTTTCATCGCGTTGGACGGTATCACCAACTTTCTTGTGCCAGCTCATTACGGTGGCTTCTGAAACGGATTCCGGTAATACGGGGACTTTGACTTCAGTAGACATGATTATTTCACTATATAGGGATTGTTGTCAGTTAAAGGTGAAAGCGCGGCATTAACAATGCCTTGCTGTTGTTGGTTGTGGACAGCGTAGTAGCCGGCAGCAGGCGATGCGGAAGCTTCGCGGCCAACGTAGATCAGTTGTTGCTTGTCTGTGATACAAACGCGAAGCTGATGTTGGATTTGATACCAGGCACCCTGATTAAGAGGCTCTTCCTGGCACCAGATAATCTCAGTCGCATTCTTATATTTTTTCAACTGATTCATCAAAGCTGTTCGGGAGAAAGGATATAGCTGTTCTATTCGCACAATTGCTGTATCCGTTTGCTTGTTCTCTCGGCGTTTTTCAAGCAAATCAAAATAGACTTTACCGCCGCAGACCACCACACGTTTTACTTTGCTGTTGGTCAGTTTGTCCTGTTCTCCAATGATGACTTGAAACTCGCCGTTGGTCAGGTCATCCAGTGTTGATACAGACAGTTTATGTCGTAACAGGCTTTTCGGGGTCATCACGATCAATGGCTTGCGATAAGGGCGGAGCATTTGTCGGCGCAACATATGGAACATCTGGGCAGGAGTGGTTGGAGTACATACTTGCATGTTGTAGTTGGCACACAATTGTAAGTAACGTTCCAATCGAGCAGATGAATGTTCTGGGCCTTGGCCTTCATAGCCGTGTGGCAAAAACATCACCAGGCCACACAATCGCCCCCATTTTGCTTCACCGCTGCTGATAAACTGATCGATAACTACTTGAGCACCATTGGCAAAATCACCAAATTGAGCTTCCCAGATGATCAGGCGCTCAGGGTCAGCAGTCGCATAACCGTATTCATAAGCCAATACAGCTTCTTCAGATAAAACAGAGTTGATAACGGCGAAGAATGGCTGGTTGTCAGCAATCTTCTTCAGGGCAATATGGCCTTCACGTTCTTTTGTGTTGTAAACCACCGCATGTCTATGGAAGAATGTGCCGCGCTCGGAGTCTTGACCGGAAATTCGTACGCCATGCCCTTGATCAATCAAGGTGGCATAAGCTAGGTTTTCCGACATCCCCCAGTCTAATGGTATGTCACCATCGAGCATTTTCTGACGGTTGTTCATGATGCTGCTGATGCGCGCATGCAGAGAGAAACCTTCGGGTAAATCCAATAATTTTTTGCCTAATGCCTGTAAACGTTTCTTGCCGAACTGAGTTTTAACTGAGTCATCCCAGTTGTTGCCAATGTAGCGACTCCAATCAACGGTATGGTCGCCTTGATGGTCGCCAATGAAATCATCAGAAACAACCCTGCCTGCTTCCAGAGAAGACCGGTAATCAGACACTAATTGCTGTTCCTGTTCGGCAGTAATGACATTTTGGTCGATTAAGCGTTGTGCATATAGACGGCGGGTTGTATCCAGAGCCCGGATCTTCTTATACATCATTGGTTGAGTCACTGATGGCTCATCCGCTTCATTGTGGCCATGGCGACGATAACAAACCAGGTCGATAACCACGTCTTTTTTGAAGGTCATGCGGAAGTCCAGTGCCAACTGTGTCACAAAAATAACCGCTTCAGGGTCATCGCCATTGACATGGAAAATCGGCACATTAATCATTTTTGCTACTTCGGTGCAATAGGGTGTTGAGCGTGACTCACTGGCCACACTGGTGGTGAAACCAATCTGGTTGTTGATCACGATATGCACGGTGCCACCAACACGATAACCCTGACAATCTGCCATGTTGAATGTTTCCATGACAACGCCTTGTCCTGCAAAAGCCGCATCACCGTGGATAGAGATTGGTAACACAGTGTCACCTCTTAAATCCTTACGGCGTAGTTGTCTGGCTTTGACCGACCCATTGACAACAGGGCTGACAATTTCCAGATGAGATGGATTGAATGCCAGTGATAAATGACTTGGACCGCCGGGAGTTTTTACATCGGAGGAAAACCCCATATGATATTTTACATCGCCATCAGAGAACTCACTGGTGTCCTGTTTGCCTTCAAACTCAGAGAATAGAGCTTGAGGAGACTTGCCCAGAATGTTGACTAATACGTTCAGTCGACCACGATGTGCCATACCTATAACGAATTCTTTGATTCCCTGAGCGCCACCATTTTGAATCATGCCATCCAACATCGGGATAAGGGATTCACCGCCTTCTAAAGAAAAACGCTTTTGACCGACATATTGTGTGTGCAAATAACGTTCTATGCCTTCGGCAGCCGTCACTTTTTTCAATAGATCAACTTTTTGTGTGTTGTCCAGTTGGGCTTTGCCTTGGTTGCTTTCAAAGCGTTTTTGTACCCATTCTTTTTGCTCTGTGTTGGTAATGTGAGTGTACTCAACCCCAATAGATTCACAGTAAGTAGTTCTTAAATCTTCTAATATATCACGCAGGCTTTTCTGGTCTTTGCCTGCTAGATTACCCGTGTTAAAAATAGTGTCCAGGTCTTCTTTGTTCAAACCATAGTAATCTGGTTCAAGTTCTGGAGCAGGTTCCCGATCCATTTGGTTGATTGGATCAAACTGCGCAATCTTATGGCCATAGGTGCGATAGGCGTTGATCAAACGGGAAACAGCGGATTGTTTACCGCCTTCTTCATTGACAATGTCGTCGCTCTGGACGGTGGCAAATTTGTTGGAATAAAGTTCCAGATACTGAAAATGTTGCCTGAGTTCGGCATCGACGGAGTCTGGATTGGTTTTATACTGCTGATACAATTCTTCAAGAAAGTGAGCGTTGTTGCCACTTAGGAAGGAGTCAAAATTACTGGGACTGTTCATTTTGGTTTGTTTAGAACGCTTTGGTTGAGCGTGGGCTGTTGTTGAATTCTTTTTTGAAACTTTGTTACTGTTTTTAATGACGGCAAATAAAGCTGTTGTTAATTTAGATATTGACCAAGTTTGTTATTGAGCAATATCAACAGATTATAGACCTATCAATATGTAAGTACACAGTATATAAGCTATTTTGCATAAAAAAAGAGGCTATTTTTCAATAGCCTCTTTAAAGTACATCTTATGCAATCTTCGCATAGGAAACTGTTTTCCTGTTTTTGCGATGCAAAGGCATAGAAAGTCCTATCTTTTGCTCATGGTTGCGACATCACGAACAGCACTGCCAGTATAAACCTGACGCGGTCGAGCTATACGGAATTGCTCGTCCTGCATAAGTTCCATCCATTGTGATAGCCAACCAACTGTTCTTGGAATAGCAAAAAGAACCGTAAATTTATCCGTTGGGAAACCCATGGCTTCATAAATAAGGCCAGAGTAGAAATCCACATTGGGATATAAATTACGTTCAACGAAATAATCGTCTTCTAGTGCAATGCGTTCCAGTTCAAGTGCAACATCAATCAATGGGTTTTTACCTGTGACTTCAAATACATCATAAGCCACCTGTTTGACGATGCGTGCACGTGGGTCATAGCTTTTGTAAACACGGTGACCAAAGCCCATTAAGCGCTTCTCACCATTTTTACAACCGTCAACATACTCTTTGACTTTGTCAACGCTGCCAATTTCATTAAGCATGGTCAATACCGCTTCATTGGCACCACCATGTGATGGACCATAAAGCGCTGCGGCAGCACCGGCAACTGAAACGTAAGGATCTGCTTTAGAACTGGCAATGTTGCGCATAGCGCTGGTTGAGCAGTTTTGTTCATGATCAGCATGCAGAATGAACAAAATGTCCAGTGCGCGTTCCAGAACTGGGTCGGTCTGATACCGTGGCTCGACCATGCGATACATCATGTTCAGAAAGTTCGCGCTGTAGCTCAAATCATTATCGGGGTAAATATAAGGTAAACCGCGACTATTGCGATAAGCATAAGAAGCGATCGTTGGTACCTTGCCGATAATGCGTTTACATTGCAGCAGACGATTGTCGTAATCATTGACATTTTTGGCATCAGGGTAAAATGTCGACAATGCGGCCATGGTGCTGATGAATACGCCCATAGGGTGTGCATCATAGTTAAAACCCGTCATTAAACGTTTGGTTTTTTCATGCAAAAACGTGTGATAAGTGATGTCGTCTTCCCAATCTGTATATTGCTCCTGGGAAGGCAGTTCTCCAAACATCAGCAAATAGGCGACTTCAAGAAAAGTGCATTTTTCAGCTAACTGTTCTATCGGGTAACCTCGGTAACGCAAAATACCTGCCGCACCGTCAAGATCGGTGATGCTGCTTCTGCAAGAAGCGGTATTTGTGTATCCAGGGTCAAAGGCCATCATGCCGAAGTCAGATTCTTCAACTTTTATTTGACGCAAATCAATTGCATTAATGTTTCCATCCTTGATGGGCAGTTCATAACTTTGGCCCGTTCTATTGTCTGTTACGGTAACAGTATCCGCCATGCGTAAAACCTCGCTCAACTCTATATATGACATTATTTGGGCGCTGGAATTTAAGCGCCCGGGGGAAAAAAGCTCGCGCATTGTAGCAAAAATCTGAGAACATTTCTGCCAAATTTTCCTACCATTTAGCGCCGGTTACTCAGATTTTCTATAAATTTTGCGGAATATAACCGCATTTTGTGACATTTTACCTCAGGTTTTTTCTTCTGAATATCATTGTTTAGATCGAATTTTGCATGGTGATCATGTGTTACCTGCATGTCTTGTAAACATCAGTTCTGACTGGGTTTTATTTGACTCCTGTATGGCCAAAACCACCGCTGGCGCGAGCGCTTTCATCAAACTCTTCAACGATATTGAAATCGCACTGCACCACTGGCACAACGATCATCTGTGCGATGCGGTCACCGACGTCAATGTTGAAAACTGTATCGCCGCGATTCCATAATGACACCATCAAAGGGCCTTGATAGTCAGCATCAATCAGGCCAACCAGATTGCCCAGCACAATGCCGTGTTTATGCCCCAGACCTGACCTGGGTAATAGCATGGCGGCAAAGTTCGGGTCCGCTAGATACACTGATAAACCAGTGGGGATTAATTGCGTCTCTCCCGGTTCAATTGTAATGCTGGTTTCGGTGCAGGCACGTAAGTCCAGACCCGCTGAACCTTCTGTAGCATATTCGGGGAGTGCGATGGTGTCACCAATACGTTTATCAAGAATTTTGACTTGGACCGTTTTTTTCATAGAAAGCTTGCCTTATTTTTTTGGTTGATGCTGTTGAAAATGCTGTGCAATAGAAGCTATTAATTGCCGCGCTAATTGTTCTTTTCGGGTTATAGCGAATTGTTCTGTGCTGTCAGCGCTGATTAATGTCACCGCATTATTTTCTGTGCCGAATCCTGTTTGTGTGCCACCAACGTGATTTGCGGCAATCATGTCGATGCCTTTGCGCTCCAACTTGGAGCGAGCATACTGTTCTACATCATTGGTCTCTGCGGCAAAACCAACAGTCATTGGGGGAGTGTCGCGTGCGGCAACATCCGCCAGAATGTCTGGGTTTTTCTGAAGAGTAATAGTCATGGTGTCTTGGTTGGATGTCTTTTTGATCTTGTGTTCGGCAACATCCACTGGGCGATAATCAGCAACCGCTGCTACTGCTATAAAAATGGCTTGTTCTGCAATGTTGTCCATTACAGCTTGGTGCATGTCCAGTGCCGATGCCACCCTTACTGCGGTCACATGTTGCGGTATATCCAGATGGGTTGGGCCTGTTATCAGTGTCACTTTTGCGCCAGCTTCTACAGCAGCCTTGGCCAGTGAATAGCCCATTTTGCCCGAGCTGTGGTTGGTGATGCCTCGCACCGGATCAAGAGCTTCCCAGGTGGGGCCGGCTGTCAGCATAATATGAACGCCACTGAGAGCTGCGTGTTCAAATAATTCCCCTGTAGCCTCGGCGATCTCTATAGGTTGTAACATACGTCCAAGCCCCACCTCACCACAGGCTTGATCGCCTGAAGCTGGACCGAACAGATGAATTCCATGATGTTGTTCCAGATGCCGGATGTTGTTCTGGGTGGCAGTATTAGCCCACATTTGTTGGTTCATAGCTGGTGCAATGGCAATTGGTGCTTCAGTGGCAACACAGATTGTGGTCAATAACTCATCGGCAAATCCAGCGCGCAAACGGCCAATGAAATTGGCGGTTGCTGGTGCAATCAGAACGGCATCGGCCCAGCGCGCTAGATCGATATGCCCCATGCCCGACTCGGAATCGGCATCCATTTTATAATCATGCACGGCGTGGCCACTGACAGCTTGCAAGGCTAATTTGGAGACAAAGTCTTCGGAATGGTTGCTCATCACAACTCGGACATCCGCGCCCAGATCTTTCAGGCGTCGAACTAGATCGGGGGTTTTATAAGCGGCGATACCTGCAGTGATTCCTAACAGGATATTTTTGTTAACTAGACTAGACATGCTGGGCAGTGTACTGTTGTTGGTTCATAGACATCAACAGCTATTTCAGATAGCCGTTGTTTTTTAAAAAAGGACAAAAGAAAATTGACAAAAACGAGTGATTGAAAATCACTCCAGTTATACGTATATGGAGTAAACGTTAAACGTAAGTAGAATGGTAATTGGCTATTCATAAAATCTCAAGGAGGAGAAAATGGCAATTCATAAATGGGCTGAGAATGAGAGACCGCGTGAGCGCTTAATTACTTACGGCGCAGCAAATCTGTCTGATGCTGAGTTGTTGGCAATTTTGCTGCGTACGGGTGTTGCAGGTAAATCAGCGGTAGAACTGGCAAGAGATTTAATTACCTCTGCCGGGAATTTGCGGGCTTTATTGGAGCTACCTTATCGTGACTTTATTGATATGCACGGTATGGGGCCGGCCAAATACGTACAGCTGCAGGCGGCACTGGAAGTCTGTAAGCGGGTTTTGTACGAAACAATGTCCAGGGATATCAGTTTGCAGGGTTCGGTGGCAACCAGAGAGTTTTTGCGGTTGAAATTGCAGGACAAGCCTTACGAGGTCTTCAGCGTCGTCTTTCTCGATGCAAGGCATCAGGTGATCACCTATAAAGAGTTGTTTCGCGGCACTATTAACGGAGCTACTGTGCCGCCGCGAGAAGTGGTCAAAGAGGCCTTACAATATAATGCAGCCAGTGTCATAATTGCACACAATCATCCTTCAGGTGTGGCCGAACCAAGTATTGCTGATAAAGCCATAACGGAACGTTTGCAGCACGCTTTGGCACTGCTGGATATTCATTTGCTGGACCACATCATTGTTGGTCACAGCCAGTGCATGTCTTTCGCAGAAAGAGGCTTGTTGCAATAAAATGATAAAAGATGTTTGAAAGGGCTGTTATTTGGTTGCTTTATTTGGTATAAATGCGCCCCTGTTGCAGAATGACGTTCTGAGTGTTGGATATTCGATGAAATATCTGTCCTCATGTAACCAGCTTTAACTGGTTGACACGTTATAAACTGCTGAAAGAATTAAACCATTAGGTAATAAAAAGGTTACTTATTATGTCTAGAGAATGTCAGATCACTGGAAAACGTACGATTCGTGGCAATAATGTATCGCACGCGAAAAATAGAACTCGTCGTACTTTTGTCCCTAACTTGCACTATCGTAAGTTCTGGGTAGAAAGCGAGAGCCGTTGGGTGCGTTTGCGTGTATCAACCAAAGGGTTGCGTATCATTGATAAAAATGGCATTGACTCTGTGTTGAGCGATTTGCGTTCACGCGGCGAAAAAGTATAACGGAGACTGAAAATGAGAGATAAAATCAAATTGGTATCGTCTGCGGGCACTGGCCATTACTACACAACAACTAAAAACAAACGTACTATGACTGAAAAAATGGTGATCAAGAAATACGATCCGACCATTCGTAAGCACGTTGAGTACAAAGAAGCAAAGATCAAATAATCTTAGCTTTAATTTAAAAAAAGCCGGCTGATAGCCGGTTTTTTTGTGCCCAGACTATTCGTTTTACTTGTTGTTCTGCCTGTTTTTAGTTGTTACACAGTGCTGTAACAACACCGATACCATTGTCGTGGTATAGTAGTGCAGTAAATAAATGCCGTTATTGATAGTGTTAAGCAGTTTTAACGCTACGAAGAGGCTGTTTAGATAGCCTCACCGACTAATTGCAAGGTTACTGTCGAGGTTGTTAATGCACGATTTGTATCATCAAGTATTACGTACAGACCCATCGGGAATGCCGTTGGGTTGGGTTACTTATCAGGAAGCTGTTAAATATTATCATACACAGCGGGTGCTCTATAGTTGCGGAAAGCCATTGTATGTAATCCATGGGGGCATCAATGCTGGCACAGGTTTGCAAAGTGTCGTCGAGGTCAATTCCATCATAGCAACTTTGTCTGAACACTCATCTTATAAACGTAAGCACGTTAATTATTCTCCGCCATTGAGCAACACGACTTTGTTCGCCCGTGATGCCAGAATTTGTCTTTATTGCGGCCACCATTTCTCGGTTCGTGAATTATCTCGTGATCATATAACGCCAGTCAGTCAGGGAGGTCTGGATTGTTGGAGCAATGTGGCTACAGCCTGCAAGCGTTGTAATAACTATAAAGCTGGAAGGACGCCTGAACAGGCAGGCATGACATTGCTGGCGATTCCATTCAGGCCATCTCATGCTGAATACATTTATCTCAAAGGACGTCAGGTATTATCAGATCAAATGGAGTTTTTAAAAGCGCATTTTCCGCGGACCAGTCCATTGCACGCACGAATTGCAGGTTTGAGTCTAAATGAACAAGTGAGCAAACAGCAGTAACATCCCATTTGAATGTTACTGCCTGTGTTCAAAAAGCTTAGTTTGAACGCTCAGTAATTTCAACCAGGTGAAAGCCGAATTGAGTTTTTACTGGACCGTGAACTTCACCGACGGCTTCATTGAAAACGACTTGGTCGAATTCTTTTACCATCATGCCAGGGCCAAAACTGCCCAGCGCACCACCTTGCTGACCAGAAGGGCAGGTTGAGTGCTGTTTTGCAGCATCTTCAAAAGAAATGGTGCCAGCTTTAATGTCGTTTTGTAGATCCAGACACGCCTGTTCAGAGGCGACTAGAATGTGTCGTGCAGATGCAGTTGCCATGTTTAGAGTCCTGATTAGTATAAAAAGGCGCCTATAATAGAGGTTTTGCGGATAAAATGAAATCTCTATAAGCATCGAAGACGGCGATTAAGCTGGTTTAAGGTTCATCTTAGGCTTGGGTTGCAGTTGCTCAACAGCAATGATGTTGTTTGAGCTTAAAGCTGTCAGTGACTCAGCTGTGTCTGACAATAAAAGGAGTGTACAAGGCAGCGCAAGGAATGACGTTTGCTGGGTTTGATAACCAAGGCTTGACAAAGACTGTATAAACCTCGTAGATTATCAAGTGTTGGCAAGGATTGCCCAACAGCGTGGTTCTGAGAGTTATTTTATCATTGTTGGAAACAGCCTTTCAGTTTGTATGATCAGGTTGAAGAACAGCCGTTATAGAGTTGCTCAGAATAACAACCGCGTTATTTTAAATTTAACTCGTAAAAGGAGCTTACTATGAAATTATCTATTTTTTCTACCAGAAACCTGTTGTCTATAGCCTGCGCTGGCTTTTTGTGGTTTTCATCGACACTGGCACTGGCATTGCCGGTTAACATTAATAACGCCGATGCTGAAATGATCGCCGATGCCTTGAATGGCATTGGTCAGAAAACAGCTGAGAAAATAATTGACTACCGCAAAGCCAACGGGCCTTTCAAATCAGCGGATGACTTGCTCAACATCCAAGGAATTGGTGAGAAAAAGTTGGCGAAAATTCGGGAGGATGTGAAGCTGAAGTAACACGCTGTTATAACCAACAGTGTTTGATGAAAAGCGCCTTCTAGTGAGGCGCTTTTCTTATGCTGAGGTTACACCTGTGGTCTTTATGCATAACATACTTGTTGATCAACAGGCCCTAGTCTGTGACCACTAATAGATTGTCTTTAGGGATCGGTACTGGCTCTACGTTGTCCTGACCGTAATCAATCACTAAGTGAGTGTATTGGACCGGCACTTCAATAGTTTTGTATAAGCTGGTTCCATAGGATAGCTTACTAATGCCCAGTAGAGACGGTAATTCGGCTTGGGTCTCATCCTTATCTTTGCCTTCGAAATTGAGTCCGTAAACTCGGACCGCTAACACATTTGTGTGCGATAGCGTCAAGTCCAGCGTGACCTGTCTTTGCTGGGCAAAGTTGAAGCCATGAGGCACCTCCAGTTCTTTTGAAGAGCCTGCTCCCTGAGCCGTAGCGAGCATTGGTGCTGCAAGGAGAGCGAGGCTGAACGCAATTGCTTTCAATATCGTGATCTGTGTGTTTTTCAAGTTGGATAAATTCATGATGTTCTCCTTATTTGTATACGTGGGTTTCGCTTCGAACTGTAGATTGATACCAATCTTGCTTTTCAGTGCCGTTGCTCTCTACCCATGTCTCATAATCGGGGTATGCCCAGAGTACGTCGATATACTCTCTTGGGTAGTCCCAACCATCGGTCAGTTTTATGCCCCATGATTGACCGTCTTCTGTGACGTAATAACGATTTTCAGAAGGGTTGCTGTCATCATCGCCTCGCCCTAGTATCCAATCTGCTGCAAGATCCGTTGGCGGGTAACCCGCAAAGTGAATTTCGTGGTAACGTTTGTTGCTCTTGAACATGAAGAAGTCCAAGTCGGCGTGTGGTAATGAGTCTAGTCCAGACATAAAACTCAGATCTAATTCAAATGGAACCGGATAATAACGGTTACAGGACACGACAGTGTTAAAGTGTGAACATGTGCCTGACTCACCAGTTAGGGTGAATACATGCGTGTCAGACCACATTTTTATGACCAAGTCAGTTTGCCAGTTTTCGGCATTCTTGTTGTAGGTCGTACCGTCAATGGTAATGGTGCCGTACTCTAGTACATCTGGAGAGACACCCATCAGACGAACTCCAAAGCCGTTATGCTTACTTGCGCCTCTGGCATCTATAAAGCCCGTTAGGCGCATACCGGTAATGTCATAGTTGGCATTGTAAATCAGTTGATAACGTTCGCGAATAACCAGGTCATTCATGTCGTAATCGCCCTTTCTCGGCCAATTATCTTCCATGGCTAGGGTGATGTAGCCTGTTTCAGACGGATAGTAGGTGCTGTAAGCGCGATCGTAGTCATTTGGATAGTCATCATCTGCATCGCTAACCCCATCACCATCACTGTCATCACTTTCAGGAATTTTGAATAAAGGTCCGCTATCGATAGCTGTCTCTGGAGAAGCTTTCACTGAGAAGACCGCATCATTGAAGTCGTTATCACCCCAACTGCGTGGTAAATCTTCAAATCCAATAATGACTTCCGATATATCTGGGTCATACAGAAGCACAGTGTGCTGTTCTAATCCCCCAGGCTCCTGATTTAAGTCGCTCAGCGAGTAGTAATAAGGGATTTGGTGATCTTTTGCACCTGTCCACCACCAATAGCCATTTGCTGCAACCATAAACCCGATACTTGTGCCTGCTGGGTGGGTACCTAAACTCACACGGTGGCCTCGAGCCATGTGTGGGTAGGATAAATTAGGAAAAACAATAATGGGTTTTACATCTTCACGGCTTGTTGGTGGGTTATTCCGATCAAACGTAAAAAATGCAAACGTATTCCTGTAACCAGCACCTTCGTGGATGAAGGTAACAAATACTTCTGCCTCTTCGTTTAGATGAATGTTAGACCCACTGTCACCAGTGAGATAAGCCTCGTTTACGTAGCCTTCAGGTAGCGCATTGTTGATGCGGTCAAAAAAGCCTGATGGGTATTCATTGTACGCCCACGTTATATTGTCAGGTTTTCCCGTGTTTTGGTTGTAACCACCTGGCCAGGGCTGCCCACTTAAAAATTCCCATTGATATACACCGTTGACCATCTCGCTAGCGTGACTCATTGGAGATAAAGCCATGAGGGCCACTGCTGCCACAAGGGCTTTGTATGTTTTCATAATCTAACCTCGTTATACTGCTTTGTTGCAGGGTGTACTTAGCACCCCATTTCTTATTGTTTGAACATTCAGCAACAAGTGTGCCAATAACGATTTTTGTTTTAATCTCCTGATTTATAGTAGTTTTTTCTTTGTTGGAGTAGTTAGGTGACAAACATTGCTAATTTGCATTTCATATTGCCTCGCATTTTGCGAAAAATACCCTGCTTTTTTGTGCGGTCGTACATCATCTAAGATGATAGTCGGGTGTTGTTTGTTGTAAGATTTTGATTTTTATTGGTTTTTTGTTTTTGGGGAGGAATTGGAATAGAAATTGCTGTTTAAGAAAATGTAAGTACATGTGAGGTTAACAATGAAACAACAGCAACCTGTTCTATTTAGTGTCGCGTTAAATGGATACCATTGGGTATATCGCGATTGTATTGAAAGTCATCGAGTCTATGCCAAGCGCATGGGATACGAATATCACTGTATCTCACGACCTCACGTATCCAAATTAGGCAATGAGTGTTGCTGGTTAAAGATCAGCATATTACTTCGTCTACTGCGAAACGACACAAGTAGTGTTGTGGTGTTGGATGCAGACGCGATGATAAGCGAGCGCGCACCTTCCTTTGATAAGGTGCTTGCTGCAACTGAACATTTGAGTATGGCACGGGGTGTCTCGGGAGAATATAACTCTGGCGTTATGGTCATTAAAAACACAGATCAAACCCGGCACTTTTTCAAACAGTTGCTATTGAGGCAAGGCATAAAATTAGGTCCAGATGATCCTGTAGGCTGGGGTGAAAATGGTCACATTATTGATATGCTGAAGACGATGCCTTTGGCCAGCGAATTGCCACTCACATGGAACAATACGTTCAATCCGTCGCTTCAGGACTACATTCGGCATTACAGCAACGGCCCTATGCGTACGAGTGCAATTAAGCGCTTGTTTCACAGGTTATTGTCAAGTACAACGAGCAAACTGACTAAATTGATCGGCTTATTTTCTTTGGATCAACACTTGGGTCGAAATTGGTTGGCACAAGAGAGTAACACGATTTTTAAACGTTACTCTCTGTAGCTTAATGTTAACAGTATAAAGATGAAGCGCTTGCTTTAGCTGTGAAAAGCGATTGTCTCTAATAGTCAAATTGCTAAAAATTAAGGAGTAAACTAATAATGCATCAGGGCATTCAGCTCAAATAAGTTGCTTGAAGTCAGTAGCAATAGCAAGTGGCACTCCTACGAGGTGGAGCGCCACTCGTTTACTGTTTAAAAACACTGATGACAACGGGTCTCTACAGGTTGTTGTAACCGCGCTCCCCATGTTGAGCCAGATCCAAACCTTGTAACTCAGCATCATTTTCACAACGAAGAGGGCTGAATACGCTGATGACTTTGAGCAACACGTATGAAACCACAGCGGCATAAAGGCCGGTAATGAACACACCGAAAACCTGCACTCCCAATTGACTTCCAAGGTTCATGCCGTCGGCATAACCGGCACCACCCCAGGCAGCAGAAACAAATACAGCAGCTAATATTGTACCCAGAGCGCCGCCAACACCATGCACCGGAAATACATCCAGCGAGTCATCGATTTTAAATGTTTGCTTGATTGCCTGAGTGGCAAAATAGCAGACAGTACCGCCGCAAAGTCCAATCAGGACGCCGCCGATTGGACCAACAAAACCCGAAGCTGGCGTGATAGTGCCCAATCCGGCCACCATGCCTGTGACTATGCCTAGAACGCTGGGCTTGCCATAACGTATCCATTCAATTGCCATCCATGCAAGTGATCCCGCAGCAGCGCTCAGGTGTGTGACCAGCATTGCCATTCCGGCGTTGCCATCGGCTGTCAGTGCGGAGCCAGCATTGAAGCCAAACCAGCCAAACCACAGCATGCCAGCACCAGCGACGGTCAATGGCAAATTATGAGGTGGCATAGGCTTTTCTGGAAACCCCTTGCGTTTACCAATGACAATGGCAGCGACCAAGGCGCTGATGCCAGCGGTTACATGCACAACAGTGCCGCCAGCAAAGTCCAACAAACCCTTGTCAGCTAACCAGCCGCCACCCCAGACCCAATGGCATACTGGAATGTAAACCACTAAGGACCAGATGACTGAAAAAATCAGCATTGGGCCAAAGTTCATGCGCTCAGCAAAGCCACCTACAAACAATGCCGGAGTGATCATAATAAAGGTCATTTGGAACACGACAAACACTGATTCTGGAATGCTGCCGCTCATTGAAGTGAGTGTAACGCCGTTTAAAAAAGCTTTGTCGAGATTGCCTATCCAATCGCCATCACCACTGAAAGCGAGGCTGTAACCAACGACAAACCAAAGCAGAGACATGGCGCAGGCAATTGTGAAGCATTGCATCAAAACAGACAGGATATTCTTGCTGCGAACCAATCCGCCATAAAATAAAGACAAACCTGGCAATAACATGAATAATACCAGTGCTGATGATGTCAGCATCCATGCAGTATCACCCCGGTTCAACTCATCAGCGAAAGCTGTGCCAGGTATTAATAACAATAAAAAACAGGCAGTAAAAAGCCGTAGGTTCATCTCATTTCTCCTCAAAAATGGTTTGTTATGCAAAAAACGGATAGCAAGGGTACTCATTTGTGACAAAAAGTTAAAGTTATCTTGATAATTGATCAATAAATTTATGCCTAATTGATGTAGATATGAGGTAAAATCCGGCAAAGTTTTTTTTTAGACACTATTATGAAAATTTCGGTTATTGGCACGGGTTATGTGGGCTTGGTTACAGGGACTTGCTTTGCTGAAGTGGGCAACGATGTTTTATGTGTAGACATTGATGAGAAAAAAATTAATGGGTTGAACAACGGAATCATCCCAATTTACGAACCCGGTCTGGAGCAATTGATCAATGCCAATGTGGCAAGTGAACGTCTGCAATTTTCTACCGACATGGCGCAAGCGGTGCAAACTGGTGATGTTCTGTTTATTGCTGTTGGAACTCCTCCTGATGAAGACGGTTCTGCGGACCTGAGTCATGTGATTGCCGTTGCTCGTGCTATTGGCCGTAATTTGCAGGACTATCTGGTCGTGGTGACCAAGTCTACTGTGCCAGTGGGAACTGCTGAAAAAGTTCGTGCAGCTATTCAGGAAGAACTCGATATACGCGGTGTTGCCATCGAGTTTAGCGTGGCTTCGAACCCTGAGTTTCTCAAAGAAGGCGCTGCCATTGAAGACTTTATGAAGCCAGATCGCGTTGTGGTAGGAGCCGACGACGATCGTGCCATCGAAATGATGCGTGCTTTATACGGCCCTTTTAATCGAAATCATGAACGTTTGATTATCATGGATATCCCTTCGGCAGAATTGACCAAATATGCTGCAAATGCCATGTTGGCAACTAAGATTTCGTTTATGAATGAATTGTCGAATCTGGCAGAAAAACTCAATGCTGACATTGAGCTGGTCCGTCAGGGCATTGGTTCTGATCCGCGCATTGGTTATCACTTTATCTATCCCGGTTGCGGTTATGGTGGCTCCTGTTTTCCTAAAGATGTACAGGCACTGCATCGAACAGCCAGACAAACCGGCTATGATGCTCGTATTCTGGCGGCGGTTGAGGAAGTTAATAAGGATCAAAAAACAGTTCTGTTGAATAAAATAGATGCGCACTATAGTCAAGGTGAACAGTCTGACAGCAGCCTTGACGGCACTCTTGATGGTAAAACCTTTGCTGTCTGGGGACTGGCTTTCAAACCGAACACAGACGATATGCGCGAAGCACCAAGCCGGGTAATCATTGAAGGTTTGTGGCAACGTGGAGCCAGAGTGAAAGCCTATGACCCAGTGGCTGCTGAAGAAGCTCATCGTATCTATGGTGAACGCAATGACTTTGCCACCTTTGATGATTATTACGACACCTTGGATGAAGTCGATGGTTTGATCATTGTTACGGAATGGAAAAACTTTCGCAGTCCGGATATTGATCGCATGAAAAGCCTTATGCAACAGCATGTCATTTTTGATGGTCGAAATATATTTGAACCGAGTTTGTTTAAAGAAGCCGGTTTCGCTTATTTTGGTATTGGGCGAAAATAATGTTTGATATCGCATCATTCACTCAATTGAATGTCTTAGTGGTTGGTGATGTCATGCTTGACCGCTATTGGTTTGGTTCCGTTGACCGAATCTCACCGGAAGCACCGGTTCCTGTTTTAGCGGTGAATCATCGTGAACGTCGTGCTGGCGGTGCAGCCAATGTAGCGCATAATATTACGTCCCTGCAGGCAAACTGCTGCTTGCTGTCAGTGGTCGGCGATGATGCTTCAGGTCGTGAACTGGCAGCTATGGTGACTGACTTTGGTGCAACACCTTTGTTTCATCAGGACTCGAGCATTGAGACCACAGAAAAGCTGCGCATGATTGCACAGAATCAGCAATTGTTGCGAGCTGATTTTGAAAGCCCTCCAGCGGATGAGGTATTGTCCCGTTGTCTGGAGGATTATGCCGAGCAACTGCCAAACGCGGATGTAGTGATTTTATCTGACTATGGCAAAGGCGGTTTACGTCATGTCAGCACTATGATCAGGCAAGCCCGAGAAGCTGGCGTGCCCGTTATTGTTGACCCCAAGGGCCATGACTTTTCTAAATACAAGGGTGCAACGCTGATCACGCCGAACAAAAAAGAATTCATGGCAGTTGTTGGCGGCGTCAACAGTGACGAGGAATTGGAAGAAAAAGCGTTTGCTTTGCGAGCTGAGTTAGAGTTGGACTATCTGTTGGTGACTCGCAGTGAACAAGGCATGAGTTTGTTTTCGGCTGATGAACATATCCATTCGCCAGCACAGGCCCAGGAAGTGTTCGATGTCAGTGGGGCTGGCGATACTGTCATCGCTACCATCGCTTTGAGCATGGCAACGCAGTTATCTAATAAGGATCGTCTGGCGGTTGCCAATGCAGCGGCAAGTATCGTTGTCGCGAAAGTCGGTACAGCAGTTGCCACCAGCGAAGAAATTATCCAGCAGTTGCAAAAACACTGACAGTGCGATAAAACACATAACAGCACTATAAACATCTAATAGAGGCCATAGCACAACTCAATAAACAAGTAGAAATGACTGCAATTGATTCGTTCTTTGCTGAGCTGCCCCAAGGGGCACCTGGAATGTCTGAATAGCTCGCTATTCACAGTACCTGCAACTCAGCTGAATCCATTATGTTTCATTTTTCTGTTGCCACTGAGATAGGCTTGGGTCTCAATAAATAAAAGAGAAAAAACAATGATTATTGTCACAGGCGGCGCAGGTTTTATCGGATCAAACTTAGTAAGAGGACTCAATCAACGCGGTCTGGATAATATTCTGGTGGTTGATGACCTATCCGATGGCGATAAATGCCGTAATATTCAGGACTGTGACATTATTGACTATATGGACAAAGATGTGTTCCTGAAGAAAGTACGCAAAAGTGTTGATATTGGGCAGATGAGCGCCATTTTCCATCTGGGTGCCTGCTCAGACACAATGGAAAGCGATGGTAAATACATCATGGAGAATAACTACGAGTATTCTAAAACTCTCTATCGTTATGTCTGTGAAAAAGACATTCCTTTCATCTATGCGTCCTCAGCATCCGTCTATGGGGGGGGTGAAATTTTTGCTGAAGAGCCAGAAAACGAACAAGCTCTGAATGCCTATGCTTATTCCAAGTTGCTGTTTGATCGCTATGTGCGTAAACACTGGGGGGCATCCGATGCACAAGTGGTTGGCCTGCGCTATTTCAATGTCTACGGGCGAGGGGAGTCACACAAAGGCCGCATGGCATCGGTGGCCTATCATTTTTTCAACCAGTTCCGCGAACATGGCTATGTCAATCTGTTCGAAGGCAGTGGTGGTTATGGCAATGGTGAGCAATTACGTGATTTTGTCTGGGTCAGAGATGTAGTTGATGTCAATATGCACTTTTTACAACACCCTGAAGATGGTGGCATTTTTAACGTTGGTTCTGGCCGCACACAGAGTTTTAATGATGTTGCGACAGCTGTGTTGAATAGCATGACTGGTCAGGAAAAAACGACCCAGGAATGGGTTGATGGTAAAGTTATTCGCTACATTCCTTTTCCTGAATCACTGGTTGGGAAATACCAGAGCTATACCAAAGCAGATTTATCAAACCTGACCATCAAAGGTGACTATCAGAAGACCTTTGCCCGGGTTGAAGAAGGTGTGGCAACCTATGTTGCCTACCTGCAGGACCATATAGAATAAATAGTTAAAGTATCTATATCGAGTAAATGTGGAGTCAGGAAGACTCCACAAATGCCTTTTTTAAAGGTCTTTTAATAAAACCTCCTAAGTAAATGACTACAGAAACCTGAGACGGATTAAGGAACAATTGAGGTCTCTTTTTTCTAGAAAAAATCGTTTGCCAATTCAAGGCATTATCACTAAACGCGTCTTTTCTGTGTAAGTTTTTCATTAACTTTAGTTTACAAATGGAAAACTTGATATATACTCAGTCCAGATTTTTGGGTTTTAGTTGGAATAAATGGAATTGTATAGTTTTAGGGGTTTTCAGATGTATTTTAAAAAGAGTAGTTTGGCACATGGCCTGTGCCTGTTTGTTGGGTTGTTGTCAGTATCGCTGTCTCATGCAACGGATTCTTATGCAAGTTCATATGGGGGCCACAGTCAATCGAATCAGTATTGGTTTTCTGATAGTAGTGCAGGCAATCATCAGCACCAGGGAAATCGTTACCAGAGTTATCATAACCAACCAAATCATTTACAAAATGATCATGCATTTGGTGGTCACCACTACAGTCATTACCATTGGCAAGGTTTTGGTTTCCAGAAACGCCGCCATCAGGTCAGACACCCGCATAACTACTATTGTCCACATACCGGTCCGACCAATAATGCACCGGTTGCACAAGCGCAGCAGCTGACAACACAGCAGAATCAAACACTTGAAACGACTCTGTCGGCCAGTGATGAAGATGGAGACCCTTTACACTATCGCATCTGGAAGCAACCGCGGCATGGCACTTTATCCGGTCAAATACCCAACCTGACTTATACCCCAGATGCTGGTTTTGTCGGTATGGATCGTCTGGTGTTCAAAGCCAGTGATGGTCAATTATTCGATAAAGCAGTGATCCGAATCCAAGTCACACCAACAGACAGTGGTGGCAATAATGAATCGACCTGTGAACTCTACCCGATTACTCTGCCTGAAAGCCTTCTCAGCGGCAGTCTGGCAGGGCAAGCTTTCAACCATATTCGCCTGGGCAGTGGCTCGGGTAACTACGGTTGGTTGACCTGGACAGGCAATAACAGTGCTAATACTCTGGCGAACAGCTTGCTTGTGCCTGGCAACAGCACTAACTACATCAATCCTGATAATTCCAATGACCACCAAATCGATATTAACGACTGGGTGCAAGGAGTTCCTGGAGTAAAAAACAGCCGCCATGTACGTGATAATCTGGATTTGTTGATTGGCCAAGACATCATTATTCCTGTCTGGGCAATCAAACGTGGTCAAGGCAGTCATCGTGACTATCAGGTCCAGCAATTCGGCATTATTGAAATCACAGGCTACCGACTGGGTGGCAAAGGCTGGATATCCTTTATCTTCAAAGGCTATACCGATTGTAATGGCCAAGCCCCAGTGGCTGATGACAGTGCCTATCAGACAGCACAAAACACGGCCGTCACCACAACGGCATTGGCCAGTGATGCAGATGGCGACGCCTTGGTGTATAGCATTGTTGAAACAACTCAATTCGGCACTCTGAGTGGCACCGCTCCCGATTATCTCTACACGCCCAACGCTGATTTCCAAGGTGTTGATTATTTTACCTTTACTGTTAATGATGGTAGTGCTGACTCAAATGTTGGCACCGTGACCATCACTGTATTGTCAGTCAATAGTGCACCAGTAGCCAATGATCAAAACCTGCAAACCGATGAAGATCAGGCAGTAACGGTCCTCTTGGTCGGTACGGATGAGGATAACGATCCATTGAGCTTCAGTGTTGTCAGTCAACCACAAAATGGCACTCTATCAGGCGATGCACCTGATCTGACTTACATGCCCAATGCGGATTTTAATGGCAGTGATTCATTCACGTTTCTAGTTAATGATGGTCAACTTGATTCCAATGTTGCTACCACCAGTATTACCGTTAACGCATTGAACGATGCGCCGGTCACTGATGATCTAAGTCTGGCAACTGACGAAGATCAGGCCATAGCCATACTCCTGTCTGCCAATGACCCCGAAGGTGATAGCATTGTCTTTGCCATTGTCAGTCAACCACAAAACGGTACTTTGTCAGGTGATGCACCAAATCTGACCTACACGCCAAACACTGATTTCAATGGCGTAGATTCATTCACGTATCGAGCCAATGATGGCCAATTGGATTCCAGCGTAGCTACAATCAACATCACGATTAATCCTTTAAACGACGCACCATTTGCTATTGATGCGGGTTTTGTCACTGATGAAGACCAAGCTGTTGCCACACCAGTATCGGCCAGCGATTCGGATGGCGATGCTCTTACTTACAGTATTGCCTCCCAACCACAAAATGGCATTCTGTCAGGTGATGTACCAAATCTGATCTACACACCAAACGCTGATTTCAATGGTGCAGATTCATTTGAGTTTATTGTCAATGACGGTCAACTGGATTCCAATATTGCGACTGTCAGCATAAGCGTTAATCCTTTGAACGATGCACCGGTAGCTGATGACCAGAGCCTGGTAACCGAAGAAGATCAAGCCCTGTCTATCACTGTGGCTGGCTCTGATGTGGATGGTGATTCAATCACCTACACCATTGCTGCTCAACCGCAAAATGGTACTTTATCGGGTGATGTGCCAAACCTGACTTACACACCAAACGCTGATTTCAATGGTGCGGATTCCTTTGAGTTTATTGTCAATGACGGTCAACTGGATTCCAATGTTGCGACCGTCAGCATAACAGTCAATCCTTTGAACGATGCGCCGGTAGCTGATGATCAAAGTCTGGCAACTGATGAAGATCAAGCTGTTTCTGTAATTGTAGTTGGCTCTGATGTGGATGGCGATTCAATCACCTACACCATAGCCACTCAACCGCAAAATGGTACTTTATCGGGTGATGCTCCGAATCTGACTTACACACCAAACGCTGATTTCAATGGTGCGGATTCCTTTGAGTTTATTGTCAATGACGGTCAACTGGATTCCAGTGTTGCAACTGTCAGCATCACGGTGAATCCATTGAATGATGCGCCAGTGGCTATCAATGCGAATTTTTCCACCAATGAAGATCAAGCTGTTGCAACTCCTTTGGCCGCCAGTGATCTTGATGGTGATGTTCTTAGCTACAGCATTGTCAGTCAGCCCCAAAATGGCGTTTTATCCGGTGATGCACCGAATCTGACCTACACTCCCAATGCGGGTTTTAGTGGTGAAGATTCATTTTCTTATACCGCCAATGATGCTGAGTTGACCTCCAATATTGCGATGATCAGCATTGAGGTTATTGCGGTGAATAAAGCGCCGGATATTGTGTCAACGCCCGTCAACTTTGTGGTTGCTGGCCAACAATGGAATTACACTTTGGTAGCCGTTGATCCGGATGGTGATGCGGTCAGTTATGCAGCCACCCAGTTGCCCAATGGTGCCCAGTTTGATGTCAATACCGGTCAGGCGACTTGGTCAACGCAAGACTTGCAACCCGGAAACTATGTGTTTGAATTCTCGGCTATGGATGACAATGGTCTCGCCAGCACCCAAAGTGTGACAGTCGAGATACTCTCTGCCACCCGGGCCACAAGTCATGAAGGCAAGGACTTCTGGTTGCCAGTGACGATCAATCATACGATTGATAACAGTGTTTACCATCTGTTCTTTGTCTCACGCCAGGACGCAACAGTCACATTGGATATGCCGGCATTGGGTCGTACCGAAACTATTCAACTGTTGGCCAATGAGGTGAGTACCTACACCATTCCGGCGGCTGATATTCAGCAGATAGACGGTTTTGCGGTCAATCAGCTACTGGTCGATCATGCATTGCATGCAACGTCGGATAAACCCATGACGGTCTATGTGCTTAATCAATTGCAGTTTTCCAGCGATGCGTATCTGGCCTTGCCAGTTTCCGCATTAGGTAAACGCTATTTGTCTGGGCATTACCAAGTGCTTCCGGCAGGCATTGATATAAGAACGGCAGATCCTATAACCACTCTGGTTGCCACACAGGACAATACACAAGTCAATATCAAAGGTTCGATGGATGTGTTTCATGCCGACAATCAGAGCGTGCAGCTTGGGCAGACTCTGACCTTGAATCTGAACGCAGGTGATGTGTATAACCTGCCTGCCAGAGGTTCGGCCAAAGCCGACCTCACGGGAACCTTGATTGAAGCCGACAAACCAATCGCGGTATTGGGACAGAACCCATGTGCATTTGTGCCTGCCAACGTCGCTTCCTGCGACCATTTGGTCGAACAACTGCCAGCTATTGACAGTCTGGGCACCGACTATGTGACTGCTCCCCTATATGGCGCTGCCCGAGTCGGGGCAGCTGACCGAGTGGGCGATATCTTTCGCATTGTTGCGGCTTTTGATGACACCGATGTTTATATCAACGGCGTCTTGCGCCGACGTATGAATCAGCAGGAGTTTTATGAATATAACACTCTTGAGCCGCAGAAAATTCATGCATCACGCCCTGTGTTGTTGCTGCAATATTCAACAGGTCGACAATTTGGCGTCGGACGTTTAATTGAAAACAATAAAACAGATCCGTTTATGGTGGTGGTGCCGCCATCAGAGCAATATTTGTTGGATTACACCATCAACACGCCGTCATTGGATATTGAACGAAACTTTGTCAATATCATCATCCCGACAGCCGCCATCAGCAGCGCTGTTTTCGATGGTGTGCCTGTTGATGCAGCCGATTTCACGGCCATCGAAGGCACTGATCTGTCGTATAGCCAGCGGGAAATCACCGCAGGCACACATCGCTTGAGCGCTGAACAGCCGTTGGGGGTGTATGTCTATGGTTATGATGCTGCAGAATCCTACGGTTATTTAGGTGGCATGGCCATCAGCTTGCCGGACTCTGTTCAGGATTTGTCCTTGCAACTGTTGCCTGCACAACCATCAACAGGACACATCTGTGTGTCGGCACAAGTGGCTGACAACAACGGTCGCCCGGTGCATGGTGCCCGGCTTGAGTTCTCAGTTGGTGGCACGCATTCTGCACTGGGCTATGTGTTTTCAGACCCAATGGGTGAAGCCCGTTATTGCTATCAGGGCTATCAAGTTGGCGATGATACTGTCTCCGTCAAGGTAGGAGAGTTGGAAGCAACTCAAGCTGCCTCCTGGTCTGCACCGCTGGATAATGTGGCGCCGGTGATAAGCTCCTTGCCTGAACTATTGCTGGTGGCTAGCCAATCCTATAGCTATCAGGTTATGGCCGTTGACCCCAATGGTGATGCATTGACTTATACCTTGCAACAATCGCCATCCGGCATGACACTCAGTACCGATGGTTTGCTTGAGTGGGCCGTGCCAGCGGTTGTTGCTGAACAAACAGTTGTGGTCGAAGTGGCTGACAATCTTGGCTTGGCCGTTGAACAGCGCTTTGCCTTGAGCGAATTCATTGCCTTCAACACTGCCCCTGAATTTGATTCGGTCACGCCCAATGCCAACGCCATTGTAGGTGTGCCTTACGTCTATGATCAGCAGTATATTGATAACCCAAGTTTCGAGAGAAAATTCACCATTGATACCACCGATGTGGACGGTGATGCGGTGTATCTCTCTTTGGTTGATGCACCAACAGAAGCGACAATCTCGCGTGAAACAGCTTTATTCGCCAAACTGGATTGTTCAGGCTGTCTGTCATTTTTAAACTGGACGCCGCAACAAGTGGGCATGGCCTCATTTGACCTGAGCATGCGCGACAGTCGTGGTGGCCTGGCTCAATCAAAGCAGTTCAGTGTCGACGTGTTGCCAAATGCAGCGCCAGAGATTCTGTCCACGGCACCCAGCAAAGCACTGGTCGGAAATCGTTATACTTATGTCTTGGACATCAACAATGATGTGCCAATCTCAGCACAGTCCAATCTGGATGATTTGCAAGTGGTGTTTGAGCAAAAGCCCAACACCATGAATAGTCGTTTGGTGGCTCAGAACTTTTTCCAACGTCGTTATGTGGCTGAGTGGACCCCGCAGTTGGCCGATGTTGGTTTGCAGACAGTCAAGCTGCATGTCGCTGACCGTGTCAACAGCAGTTCCACACAGGAATTCACCATTGAAGTGGTGGACAATAACACGGCACCAAGCATTATCTCCACGTTCCTGGGTCAGGCGGAAGTGAGCATAGAGTATCAATACACAGTGCTGGCCAATGATCTTGAAAACGACCCACTGAGCTATGAATTGCTGCTGGCACCGGCTGGCATGAGCATTGATGCCAACAGTGGTTTGGTCACTTGGACCCCACAAGAGCAGGATACCCAGGGTCAACACACCGTCTGGATTGCGGTTGATGATGGCAATGGCGGTGTCAGCATTCAAAAAGGCTCAATTCTGGTTCAGGCCTTTACGAACCGAGCGCCCACGTTTATCCCAGCCTATCGACCAGACAGTGCCAGGCAAGGTTTGGAATACACACATCTGGCTGCTGCAACGGACCGTGAAGGCGATCCCATCAGCTATCATCTGGATGTTGCTCCGGCTGGCAGCAACATCGACTCAACAGGCTTGATTCGTTGGACACCCAGCAGCACCGGAACCTTTAATTTTCGAGTGCGGGCCACAGACGACAAGAACGCCTCATCCACCGAATTCTGGCAAGTCACCGTGGTGGACAGCAATGCAGTGTTTGCCGCCAGCCTTGAGTTTTCACCCTCGAATGTGGTGGCTTTGGGCGAGACCGTCACCATCACTGTGAATACCGTCAATGCGGCATCCAGTCCGCAAGTCAGTGCCATTGTTGATGGAGTAGCTGCTACGGTCAATGGTTTGCTGCAACTGCAAGTCACACCACAAACTGTCGGCAAAACACCCGTCATGGTAACCGTGAGCGATGGTGTTGACACCGTCATTCTGAACGCCAATGTGCTGGTTCCTGATCCGGCAGACACTGCCGCACCGGTGGTTGAGATTCAGTCCCCAACAGGATTGCTGGAAGTAACCGATGTGACCGCGATAGTGGGCACTGCGCAAGACGATAATCTGGCTGAGGTATTGCTGGCCTACAAACGTGCAGATCAGGCAAATGATGAATTTGTTGAAATCTACCGAGGCGGCGACGAATTTGACCAGCAGACCATTGGCTTTTTTGATCCTAGTCTGTTGCTCAATGGCACCTATCACATCCTGTTGCAAGCCACTGACAGCAACGGCCTGACCACTGGCAAAGCCGTGTCTGTACAGGTCGAAGGCAATCTGAAAGTGGGTGTCTTCAGCTTCACTCTGGAAGATGTCAACATTCCTTTGTCGGGAATTCCGATTCGAGTCACCCGCACCTACGACAGTCGCAGGCGCAATGAGTCTCTGGATTTTGGCAAAGGCTGGAGCATTGACTATCAGAATGTCATCATCCAAGAGAACATGGAACCCAGCCAGAGCTGGCGCACTGAGCAAACCAATGCGACGTTTCTGGTCAATGGTGGCACAGTCAACCTGTCGGCGCAGTGCATCATCTCGGATGTCGCAAAAACCGTGACCATCACCTTGCCCAACGATGAGGTTGAAGTCTTCAACGTTTATGCACAACCCAGCAATGACTCACAAGTCAGCTTCAGCGACCCTGATTGCTATCTGGTGCCGGATAACTTCTTCACGCTGAAATTCCGTGCGGATGCCGATACCGATTCAACGCTGGAAAGCACTGATGGTGAAAGCCTGTTTCTGAGCGATGATGCCGGAGGCAATCTGACCGACATTGGCGGCACAGAGCCAACACCGATCAATCGCTATCGTTTGACCACGCGTGCAGGCTATGTCTATAACCTGAATCAGAACTTTGGCATTGTCGACATCACCGACCCGAATGGCAACACACTGACCTACAGCAACGACGGCATTCAGCATTCCGATGGTGTCGGCGTGACTTTTGAGCGTGACACCCAGGGCCGCATCACCAAAATAACCGATCCCGCGGGCAATGAGCACAAATACCTGTATCAAAACACCGATAATCTGGTGTTCTCGTTTGACCCCTTGAACAAACGCAGCACTTATAAATACGAGGATGCCAATCATCCAAGCCTGCTGACGGATTGGAATGACCCCTTAAATCGCAACTTGGTCAAAAACCTCTATGACGACGAGGGACGTCTGGTCGCACAGTTGGACAACGAAGGCAACCGCACCGAGTTCAACCACGATTTGGCTGGACGAGTCAGCATAGTGACTGACCGTCGCGGTTTCAGCACGCAACTGTTCTATGACGCCCGAGGCAATGTCATCAATCAGGTCGATGCACTGGGCAATGCCAGTTCACGCACCTACGATGCTGATGACAACCAGCTGAGCCAGACCAATGAATTGGGCGACAGCAGCAGCGCCACCTATAACGACACCGACGACCAGCTGACACAAACCGACGAACTGGGCAATGTCACCAGCTTTGCTTACAACAGTCTGGGTCAGGAAACGATCATCACCGACGCGCGTGGCAACACCTTTAATAACAACTACGATGCCGTCGGCAATCTGTTGTCGATTGAAGATCCGCAAGGTAATCTGGCCACCAATGTGATCGGTGCCAAAGGTCTGGTGGCCAATGTCACCGATGTGTTGGGCAACAACACCAGCTTCACCTATGATGCCAAAGGCAATAAGTTGACAGAAACTGATGCCGAAGGTCATGTCATGAGCTTCACCTATGATGACAACAACAACGTCTTGAGTGAAACGCGCACCCGTCTGGTTAATGGTTTGCCGGTGAACGAGACCACAAACTATGAATACGACTCGCGCGATCGTGTCATCAAAACCACCGATGCGTTGGGCAATGAAAGCACCATGGAATACGATGCCGCAGGCCATGAAGTGGCCAGCGTTGATGCTCTGGGCAGACGCACCCAAATGAGCTACGACGCCTATGGGCGCTTGCTGATCACCACCTATCCTGATGGTTCCACCTCGCGCAAAACCTACGACCCGGAAGGCAACCTCAAAACCGACACCGACCGTCTGGGCCGAGTGACGAGCTATGACTACGATGCGCTGGGCCGTTTGATCACCACCACTTTTGCAGACAACAGCAGCACGCAGACTGAATACGATGCAGCCGGTCGTGTCAGCGCCAACATCGACGCCAGAGGCAACCGCACGCAATATGTCTATGACGCCGCAGGCCGACGCACCCAGGTCACAGACGCCTTGGGTAACATCATGCAATACGCTTATGATGCCGACGGTAATATGACCGCGATGACCGATGCCAATGGTAACACCACGAGTTATGTCTACAACGCCTTGGACCAAAAGACGCAAACCACCTTTGCCAGTGCCTCGACCATGCTTGATGGTCTGGATGCCTTAAGCCGCAAAACCAGCATGACCGATCAGGCGGGAGTGGTCACTAACTACGAATACGACAAACTAGGCCGATTGATCAAAGTGATCGATGCGCTGAATCAGGAAACGACCTACACCTACGACAGTGCGGGCAATAAGCTGACGCAGACGGATGCAGAAGGTAGAACCACAACGTGGGAATACGATGCTCTTGGACGAGTGACCAAACGCATTCTGCCATTGGGTCAGCAGGAGACGATGGTGTATGATGCGATAGGTAACCTGACACAACATACGGATTTTAATGGCCAAGTGAGAACCCACAGCTATGATGTGAACAATCGTCTGACCAACACCGTTTATGCCAATGGCTTGAGCGAAACGTATTCCTATGATCTTGAAGGCAATCGCACAAGGGCAGTGAAAACGGAAAACGCAGTAGCAACCACCACCAACTACACGTTCGACAGCCTGAACCGTCTGGCCAGCGAAACGCAATTTGCGGGCACAGCCAATGCCGTCACTCTAAGCTATCAATACGATGCCCAGGGCAACCGCATCACGCTGACCGAAACCAAAGGTGCAGCCACAAAAATCACCCGCTACACCTTTGATGCTCTGAACCGGCTCAAAACCGTGACCGATGCCAATGGCAATGTGACGACCTATGGCTATGATGCAGTGGGAAATCGCAGCACCATCGACTATGCCAATGGAAATAGCGTTGATTATGTCTATGACGAACTTAACCGCTTGACGAATCTGTCGCACAAAGACAGTGCTAACCTGCAAGTCGCCAGCTACGACTACACCCTGCACCCAACCGGGCGCAGAATTCGAATCAGTGAACAGGCCGGGAGAATCAGCGATTACGTCTACGATGACCTATATCGCATGACCAGTGAAGTCATTACCGATGCGGTCAATGGCAATCATTCATCCAGTTATCAATACGACAAAGTGGGCAACCGTACGTATGAAACCGTTAATGGCGTGCAAACGCAATACACTATTGATGACAATGACAGGTTGTTGCAAACGGGCGGCACCACCTTCACCTACGATGCCAATGGCAACACACTGACCGAGACTCTGGATGGCAATACCACTGCGTATACTTACAACGCCAGAAACGAACTGACAAGCACCACCAAAGCAGGCAATACAACCAGCTATCAGTACAATATTGATGGCATTCGCATCGGGCAGAGCACTGCCAGTGATGCAATCCTCTACACCGTGGATGCTAATCGTGACTATGCGCAAGTGCTGGCTGAACATGTCAATGGCGCAGAAACAATCGCCTACACCTATGGCGATGATCTGGTCAGTGAGCAGATGTCGACTGATACTTATTATTATCATTACGATGGTCTGGGCAGCACACGGGCGTTGAGTAACAGCGCAGGTATCTTCACAGATACTTATGACTATGAAGCCTTTGGTGAAGTGTTGAACCAGAGTGGCACGACTGAGAATAAGTATTTGTTTGCGGGTGAGCAGTTTGATGCTGGTCAGGATCGTTATTACCTGAGAGCGAGGTATTACGATCAGAATGTAGGGAGGTTTGATAAAATGGACACCTGGATGGGAAATAATAGCGATCCCGTCACTTTGCATAAGTATCTGTATGCCAACGCTGATCCAGCGAATATGATCGATCCGACAGGAAATTTTTCGTTAGCTTCAGTGAGTGCGGTGAACAACATCCGGGCAATATTGACTAATGTTTCTGTGGAAAGCGGCATGGGAATCTTGGATGCTGCGCTTGGTGACGGTTCTTCTCCGGGAGGGGGAGCGTTATTAGGTTTAGCGGTGCTTGGTGGTCCGGCTGCGTTTAAGATACTGGGCAAGTTGTCAAGAAAGTTCAGAAGGGCGTGCAACAGCTTTGATGGTGAAACCTTAGTTGCGACAGAGGATGGATTGACATCGATCTCACAGATCATGATAGGCGATAAAGTCTGGGCCTATAACGAAGAAACGGGTGAGAAAACTTTGCAGGAAGTCGTGCATTTGATTGCAGGCGAAGGCAACAAGGAACTGGTGGATATCACCTTAGCCAATGGTGAAGTGATTACGGCAACAACCGGCCATCCGTTTTATGTGAATGGAGAGTGGCTAGATGCGGGTGAATTAACCGATGTCAGTCAGTTGTTTGACTTAAATGGTGAGGTTTTGGCGATTGCTGATATCAAACATTACAACAAGGTAGGCAAGGTTTATAACCTGACGGTTGATGATGATCATACCTATTATGTTGGTGATAGTCGGGTTTTGAGTCATAATATATCAGCTTGTGATCCTCCTGATGCAAAATTGTGGAGTCATGTTTTTAGAGGTAAGCGCAAACCAGGGCGTAGACTTCACGGAGTGCATCATGCTGAAGCTGGTGTCAGTCCTAAGGGTGTTGCAATAGAGAAAATACCTGGTACAGAACTGTCTGGTTTTTATGTTGCAAAAATTTTTCGACTTGGTTCTGGAGGAGGTAAGCGCGCTAAGGTGGGAGGGCGACCACCAGGTTCTTCTACGATGTTTCCAGATAACTGGTCTCGAAGAAAAGTACGTGATGTTGTGAATGCAGCATATTATAAAGCACTAGGAAGAAATGATAGTTTTGTCGAGTTAAGCGAGATTTTGGGTCCAAAATATATTGGAATAAGACTGAAATTTGAATCTTCAGGTGGAAAGCTGACGTCAGTTTATCCGGTATTACCAAGTCAGAGGTAGATGTAAATTAAAGAGGTTAAGTTATGGTTTTTGATGAGTTTGATAGCATGCTAGATTTTTCAGAATATTCGAGTTCCTTCAATGATCTATCTACTGAAAAGTTAAATATTGAAGTGTTTAATGTAAACTCTACCGTAGTTATTGTTTATAGTGATATAAGTGAAATTGATTCTATAGCTCAGTTTATGGCAAGTGCGCACAAACTATATTTACAAGAAGTGGAGATGAATGGTGCGTTAAGGAACGACATTTGTCTAACCTTTGAAGGTGATGTTCTGGAATCGAGTGCTATTCTTAGGCCAATGGAGATTGAGGAAGTAAATTCTTGGTTATTAGATAGGATTGGCAAAAAAAACTTATCAGAGTTTTCGAAAAACTCTGGAAAAAGTGAAAGTGTTGATTGCGCAGTATTTTATGGTTATTGTGATAGTATGTTTCTTTTCTATTCGAATAAAAAAATGTTTTTTGTTGATAGTTATCCTAATGGTTAGGAGAAGTCGGGGACAGGCGCCACTAAAGTAAGGGATGTATAGCAACCCCACAGGGCAAGGTTACTGTCAATGGTTGCTTATTCAGCCACCAAAATCAGCTTGCTCTGTTCGATCTGAACATTGATCTTGGCATCAGGCAAAGCCAGCGTCAATGAGCCATTTGCCCTTAATCTGAATCTCGGCAATGGGTGTGCGCAGGTTGGATTGTTGTTTGGCCTGATAATCATAGTAGGGTAGGAAGTCGGGGACAGGCACTGCTTCAATATTCAGTGTCTACGCTCGGCCCAGCAATGACTCACAAGTGAGCTTCAGCGACCCTGATTGCTATCTGGTGCCGGATAACTTCTTCACGCTGAAATTCCGTGCGGATGCCGATACCGATTCAACGTTGGAAAGCACTGATGGTGAAAGCCTCTTTCTGAGCGATGATGCCGGAGGCAATCTGACCGACATTGGCGGCACAGAGCCAACACCGATCAATAAAAAAGTCAGTCGAGGACAGGCGCAGCTACTGATTGTTAGGTATCAATCTCATCAGGCATTGCCTAGATTGTTATATCTTTTGTTCTTTCAGATATGGTTAGTCGTTTTTTTGTAATTAGTCTTGGTCGATAAGTACAATAAAATTTGAGATGATGTGTGATGAAATTTGCTATATGCCCATTAGAGTTGATTGAAGTTGAGAGTGAGGATGTGGATGAAAGGTTTGTTTATGGTCATTTGAAGCACTTTTTGTCAAAAAGTCAGGCATTTCCAGCTATTTATGTTCTTGTCACAGAAGGAAAAGCTATTTTAGATAAAGGTTTGATCTATCTAAATATAGCAAAAGAGCTAGGTAGCGAAACAATAACAATAGTCGTACGTGACTCTAATAATTTGGATTGGAATGAGTTTTGTAATTTAGCTGGAGTGATTCCTGTAACTCCTAAAGAGGTTTATGATAGAGACTCTAAGATAGAGTGGATTCCTCATATTATCTATTTTTTTGAAAAGGTTGATGGTGAATGCGTTGAACAATTAAGATTAGAGGTAATTTCTATATTGGGCACTAAAAATGTAATTGACTGGTTCTGTGCCGATGAAAGTAAGTTATTGGAATTCAAATCTAGACCTCTTGCTGAGAGCCAAATATCACAGTTACTTAAAGTTTTTGATAGTTTCTCGTCTAAAGTATGCCAGATTGAGTCATACCAAGGAAGGCGCTATACAAGTCTGTGAAAGAAGGCAGGGTAAATCTTAGCTGGATACCCATCGCGACTAGGGTCAATGCCCCAAATAGAAAAATATTTGGAAATTATAGGAAGGTAGGTAGAAAGATTCATATAAGAAGAAATAAGCAAGGAGGAAGGGGTAGAATCTTTATGATCGAATATAAAGTTGGTCTTAAGGGTAATACAGGTAAAGGCACTGCTTTTTAATTTAGGGTAGATTATCAAGATTATACGACGACGCCCTCTACTTTCAGACCTCATTATCATTTATGTTATGGAGGTGAGACTACCTGTAAGGATCACCATTACTTTTAATATCTAACTAGGGTTTTATGATGGAAATAATTAAAGATATAGACAGGGTTCTAAAGCTCTTTCGAGAACTAAATAGTGGTGGGCTTGAGAGTTATGATGACGAAAATCAGGCTCTAACTTTCAAGTTTGAGTCAAATAGTGGGATAAATGAGGACTACACTCTTACAATTCGATTTACCTTTGTTGAATATTTTCAACTCCCGCTTTCTTTGGATGCGTGTTCAATAAATGGATATGGAGTCGATGAAATTAGGCTAATATCTGAAGAAGAAGCAAGGCTGGTTATGCCAATAATTTGTTGTGAAAGAATGGATTATAGAAAAAATAATTATAGGTGCTATAGGTTTTATGCAAATGAAAAAGCATCTCCGTTTTATATTTATTGCCTGACTCTAGATGGGGGCTTGGAAAAATATCAACAAGAATCTTAGTTGAAGAATTCTTAGCTAATTTAGTCTCTGTAGCACAGACAACTTATACGGAGGTTGGTCGGACACACGTGCAAAGAAGTTTTGGGCACTTAAACCGTTATACCCGAAGAAGTGGTCTAAGAAAAAGAATAAAAGATGAAATTCCAATTGGTTTAGAGGAAGCTAAAATTATGCTTGAGGCTAAAATTGGTGCTGGCCGTACTATTCAAAGAAAACTCCGTGCGGAAGGCCGATTGTCTAGAAGTTATGGCGACGGTGTTTGGGTTAAAAGAACACATGACAATAGAAAACCTGGGCCTGGAAAGAAGAATAGAAAGAAAGGTATTTCAGGAAAACGAGTAGAGGTGCATTACTTTTATAATGAAACTTATCGTTTTGGTGCTGAATTTAAATTTAAGGTTCGTTTTGGTAAAAAATAAAATGGCTTGTTACTTTGCTTGTGAAATAAAGAGTTTTGAACGCTGGTTTAGTCCAAGGAATAGGATGGCGGAAGAGGGGAAGCATTTATTGATGATGGCGTGTACTTATGATGGTGTGTTTGGAATTTATGAAATTTCTAGTGATGATGAAAAACTTGATTTTTCACACATTCCTCTTAGCGAACAAGACATAAAGCTAATAAATAATTTAAAAAATAGTAACCCTGTAATTTTAGGGTTAAGTAGAGATGAAGTTCTTAGTGAAAAATATACAGATATGCCATCTTTTGTTGAAGGTTACAGAGCAGCTTTAGAATATTTTGAAAACAATAAAGTTAATTGTTTTGTAGCTGAATCTAAAGTTAATCGCGGTGAACTTGAGAAAGGGGAGGAATATTGGATTTATTTTGATGAAGACGATCAAGATAAGGTTTTCTGGCTTGATGATGGTTATTTTCTTTATGAAACATCAAAATATAATTTCAAATTAGAAAGTTAGGATCGTAAAAAATAAGGTGTCAGGACTAGAATTCTTAGCTGGACACCCATCGTAAGAGAAAGGAATAAGTTAAATAGTGGAGGGAAAGCTTCTGGGCTCCTTCCACCTGACCATGACTTGGCGTTTAGGCTAGCCATTAAGGCTGTAAAGACAGAAGTCAGGGACAGGCACTGCTTGAATATAGTTTTGAAACATTATTTCTGTTTGTCCTTGTTATTTGGTTAGTTTAGAAAATCGGCATCAGTTCAGTTTTTTAGGTGTTAAAAGCCCTGACTTTCCAACATTGGGAGAACTGTGGGCGTCAGAGGGCCTAAGAAATTAGTTTAAATTTCTTATCGGGTTTTACAGGTGGTTGGAAGGAGTTTAACTGGTGTTGTTTGAAGCTTTTGCTTTGTGAAAGCGTTGGTTGAATGTTCTTTCAAATTGACCGGAGTTTATTAACCATTGCTTGGTTTCAACGTTTAAACGTTCCAGAATGTTGGGCCAAAACAGAGTCGAGGTCAGGCACTGTCTAGATTGGTTTTTTAAATATTATTTGCCCTCTTGCCTTTGTAGTTAAGCTTGTTTAGAAAATTGGCGTCAATTCAGTTTTTTCAATGCTTAAAACCACGGATTTTCCAACTTTAGAACAACTGTGGACGTCAGAGAACCTAAGAAAACATCTTAGATTTCTTATCGGGTTTTATGATCGATTGGGTGGGGTTTAACTGGTGTTGTTTGAAGCTTTTGCTTTGTGAAAGCGTTGATTGAACCTTCTTTCAAATTGACTGGAGTTTATTAACCATTGTTTGGTTTCAATGTTTAAACGCTCCAGAATGTTGGGTAATTGAATGGGAATAGAACCGCGTTTATCGTCCCTAATGCTTCTTCCGGTCCAGTCAACCAGTTTGAAATAGTCTATCTGATTGAATGGGATGCCTGTTTGTTGCTCGTTAGTGATGGTGTCATCAAAATGCAGTAGAGGTTTTATAGGCTTATCAAAGTTCTGAATGACACTCTGTTTGATTTGACTGTCGATGGCTTTGCGAGGGTTCCAGT
>JBOEHE010000024.1:0-157703 GCA_050633785.1 Arenicella sp. | reverse complement strand
TTGATGTCCATCTGCAGAGCAGTAACACCTTCAGGTGTGCCCGCAACTTTGAAATCCATGTCACCCAGATGATCTTCATCACCCAAAATATCGGTTAAAACCGCAAACTTCTCACCATCTTTGATTAAGCCCATAGCAACACCAGCTACTGGAGCTTTGATTGGCACACCAGCATCCATCAAGGACAAGCTGGTACCACAAACACTGGCCATAGAACTTGATCCATTGGATTCTGTGATTTCAGAGACAACACGAATCACATAAGGAAACTCGTCTGCACCTGGCAATACCGCGGCAACACCGCGACGTGCCAAACGGCCATGACCAATCTCACGACGCTTTGGAGAACCAACACGACCCACTTCACCAACACAATAAGGAGGGAAGTTATAATGCAACATGAAACGATCTTTGGTTTCACCTTCCAGTGCATCAATGATCTGTGCATCACGTTCGGTACCCAAAGTGGTAGAAACCACTGCTTGAGTTTCACCGCGTGTGAACAATGCAGAACCATGGGCACGTGGCCAGACACCGGTACGTACATCAATATTGCGCACTTTGGTAGTATCACGGCCATCGATACGTTTTTCGCCAGAAAGAATACGTCCACGAACGATTTTCTTTTCCAGTTTTTTGAAAGCAACATTGACTTGATCTGCAGCAATATCACCCTCTTCAGAAACCAACTCTTCCAGCGCTTTTTTATGAGCGGCAGAAACTTTGTCCTGACGATCCATTTTCTCAGCAGTCTGGAAAGCATCAACCAACTCAGCTTCAACCAGGCCAGCCATTTGGCTATCTAGTTCAGGTGTCTCAGCAGGCGGTGTCCATTCCTGCATCGGTTTACCTACTTGTTCAGCAAACTCAGTGATGGCATCAATCGCTTTAACAGATTGTTCCTGGCCATAAACTACCGCACCCAGCATGACATCTTCTGGAAGGATGTTCGCTTCAGATTCAACCATTAAAACAGCATCGCGAGTACCAGCAACAACCAGGTCCAACTCTGATTGCTCCAACTCAGGCAAGCTTGGATTCAATTTGTATTCACCATCAATATAACCAACACGCGCCGCAGCAACCGGGCCATTGAAAGGTATTCCAGATGCCGACATTGCAGCCGCAGCACCAACCAGCGAAACGATTTCAACATCAATTTCCGGGTCGATTGAAACAATGGTAATGACTACTTGAACATCATAGCCAAATCCTTTTGGGAACATTGGCCGTAATGGTCTATCGATCAGGCGACATAATAAAATGGATTTTTCTCCAGGACGACCTTCACGGCGGAAAAATCCACCGGGTATACGACCTGCAGCATACGTTCTTTCTTCGACATCAATCGTCAATGGCATGAAATCTTTTGGTTCACCAGTGATTTTGCTAACGACGCTGACCATGACTTGTGTATCACCACAACTGGCAATGACACAAGCATCTGCTTGACGGGCGATCTCTCCAGTTTCGAGTTTGAATTCGCGATCACCGTATTGAAAGGTTTTTGTTACCTTCATAATTTCCTCTTGTATTTTTCAGTAGCAGGCCCTATTGCCTGCTGATATTTCATTTACTTTCTTTTGACTAAAACAAAAAGAGAGCCCCAAGGGCCCTCTTTTGCGGTAGGTTTACTTACGTAAACCTAAACGTTTGATCAGTGTTCTGTATCGTTCTACATCCACTTTTTTCAAGTAATCCAGCAATTTACGACGATTATTCACCAGACGTAAAAGGCCTTGACGTGAATGGTGGTCATGAATGTGTTCTTTAAAATGTGGTGACAAATCGAGAATACGGGCTGTCATCAAGGCAACCTGCACTTCAGGTGAACCAGTATCACCTTGCGTTACTGCATATTCACCAACAATTTTTGCTTTATCTTCAGCTGTTAAAGCCATAATTAAACCTCTTCATTTTGATTAAATAAAGGAGATATCCCTGAAGGGTGGAATATCGCCCACACACCGCTTAGCGGTCACGTCTTGCGTGAGCGCGTATTCTAACGACGCGATAGTCAATAAACAAGCAACATTTGCCTCTCAAGACCAAAATATCAAGGGTTTAAAGCATTTTCGGGGCTTTAATGGGCTGTTCAGAACAATATTGTACGCACAGGTCCCCTAGTTAACCAATATCAGCGTGACTTTAGTCAAAGCTGTTATCCTTTAAAACCGAGATAACAATAAAGCATCGGTATCAAATGGCTGTGGATTCTGCAAAATACAATTGGTGAGCAAATCAGCCGTTGCTGCTGAATGTGTCCAACCCAACATGCCATGACCAGTATTTAAATACAGATTCTCAAAAGCACATTCACCTACGATCGGAATGCTGTCCGGTGTTGCGGGCCGCAAACCACACCAGCTCTCTAGAACAGTGTCGTAATCTCCAGCTTCTGGCAGAAATTTACGGGCATTATTCAGCATCCTGTCAATGCGTTTTTGTTTTATCTGGGTAGACATACCCGAAAATTCAGCGAAACCGGCAATCCTTAAGCGTTCACCCAAACGACAATAAACGGTCTTAGTGTGCGTATCAGTAATCGAAACATCCGGACACATTGCTGTTGCTGGCACGGTAACACTAAAACCCTTCATTGGATAAATCGGTAATTTGACGCCTAATGGTTTCATGAAACCGGCACTGTGAGGCCCCATAGCCATGACGTAAGCATCAGCTGTCACCAATCCCTTATCAGTCTGCACTCCGATAATGTTTGAATCAGCACGTTCAAGTGATTCAATCTTATGCCCATTTAGAACAGTCACGGCATGCTGATCCTGACTATAACGAACCAATTCATTGCAGAACTTATGACAGTCTGCTGCATCTTCAGAACTTTCATAAATTCCTCCGACAACCGATTGGTTGTTTTTTAAGGCAGGAATTTTGTCGAACAATTCATTTTTTGACCAGACAACGGTTCGATCATCTTGGTCTGCGTCGAGCATTATTGTTTCATTTTGGCAGACATATAATTTGCCAGACTGTTGTCGATAATCAAACTCAATGCCAGTCTGAGTAATAATATCCATAAGACACTTTTGGGAATGCCTCCCCAAAATAGTCATTATCTTTGCAGAATGTTGTGATTTTCCGGGTGAGCATTGCGCTAAAAAACGCAAACCCCAGAGATAAAAGTCAAGATCCAGTGAAGGGTATATTCTGAATGCGGGATCAAGGCCTGATAAGATTTTGGGTAATTGTTTAAGTACCTTGGGATTGGCTATAGGTGTTTTATAACCATACGACAGTTGCCCGCCGTTACCATAACTGCTGCCCATGCCAGCTTGTTCAAACTGGTCGATTATAGTGACCTGGCACCCTTTTTTTGCCAGCTTATAAGCCGTGGTAACACCCGTAACTCCAGAGCCCAGAACTACTATTTTCATGACGTACTCAATCTTAATCAGTTAGGTGACTGCAATAGCCATCAAATCAAAGGGCAATATAAGAACCTGTATTTAACTGTTCAAATAGACGTTAAGGTATTTTATGGTCTGCTGACGAAAGAAAGTTCAATCACAGATTTCATTTGCCGCGCGCCATAACCGTTTCGAACGAGAACCCGTTCGGCAATACAAATGAATTTTCTTACCGGTTCTGAGAATTTCGACAAACTCATCTCTGGCCTCATTGGTGATCTGGTAAGAGGAAAATGCCAGAAGTTGTGTCTCCAAGCCCATTTTTTCAGCTTCCGTTTTAATGACTTCAAAGTCGGTTTGATCTTCGGCTTCACCATCGGGTCGATTGCAAATCAACAGTTCAGTGCCGTTGTCTAAAATACCCTGCAAATGGCTGGTGTCAATTTGCTCTGAAACCGAAACTTGATCATTAACTTGTCTGATATTCATTCTATTCTCCAGTTTATTAGATGGACATTTTATTGTGACAAAATGCATTTTAAAAGACTCTAGCAATCCCGCCTTCAAAACAAACGGCAACGCCCTACTTCTGAGAATAGACTAAGGATTAATGTTTAACCAGCAATAGTGAAAAATTCGATTATTGGCAACCAAGCTGATCAAACTCCATTGCAACAAACCATGTCGATCTAAATTGTATGCTCTATCATATCCTGATTCTGGCTGTTGAACCGGTTAGACTTTGACAAAGCCCAACCGGTTTATATGCATAGATACATCCATTAACCAATTATCATTGCTTAATAACCAAACAAACCCGGCAAATACAATGAAATCTGTGGAACATAGGCAATAATGACAACCGCCAGAGTAGAAACAATTGCAAATGGCAATGCCTTAGTAGTCACTTCTTCCAACGATATCTTTGATATGCCCGAAGCAACAAACAGGTTTTCTCCCAGCGGTGGGGTTGAAAAGCCAATGGACAAGGTGCAAACCATCACAATACCAAAGTGCGTTGGATCAATTCCAAGACTGTAGGCCACAGGCAACAAGACTGGCGTCAGGATTAAAATCGCAGCCAGGGTTTCCATAAACATTCCCACAATCAAAAGAAAACCAATGATCAACAACCAGAGCAGATATAAATTTTCCGTCAGACTCAACAGCCATTCAGCCGCCAACGATGGGATCTGATTTTCAACCAATAAACGTCCGAATGCAGTAGCTGTAAACAAAATCAGCAAGATACGACCTGATAACCATGTGGTCGTTTCCAAAGAATTACGGAAGTCTTTCCATTTAAGCTCTTTATGCACAAATACACCAATAAACAATGTATAAAAGATAGCAACAACTGCCGATTCAGTTGGTGTAAAGAAGCCAGTATAAATTCCACCTAATATGACTAATGGTGCCAGAATCGACCAGATACCGGACCTTGCCGCCTGCGCTATTTGCCTCAAGGACCACCCTTCAGCCGTTCCCATATAACCATTACGTCTGCAACGTATATAGTTAAGCACAAGTAAACTTCCTGAAATCACAACACCTGGAAGAATTCCGGCAATGAATAACTTGGGAATTGAGACGGTCTGGAAAGTACCAAATTTTGCCAGAGCTTCTGGCGGTATAGTCATGCCCAATGCTGAAATACCGAAAATCACCATGGGAATGGACGGAGGTATAACAATACCTAAGCCACCGGAAGATGCCGTGATTGCCGAAGCATAGCCCGTATCATAGCCACGACGAACCATAGCAGGAATCATCATCATACCGACAGCTGCTGTTGTTGCTGGACCAGACCCTGAAATTGCCCCAAAAAACATGCAGGCTAGAACGGTTGCAGCTGAAATACCACCGGTCACTGGACCTGCAAAACTTTCCGCCAGTAAGACTAGCCTCCTGGACACCCCGGAAGCTTCCATCAAAGAACCGGCAAGAATAAATGCCGGCAATGCCATCAAAGGAAAGGATCCAACTGCATTGAAAGCCAATTGAACCAGCTTAATCGGGTTCTGGTCCAGATATAGAAAAGTAGCCAATGCTGCTACACCCAATGAAACGGTTACAGGAGCACCGATAAACAGTAAGCCCAGAAAAGCCCCGAACAGTATTAGAAAAATCGTTGTTTCAGTCATAATTCAATCTCTTATCGGCCTGTATTGCTATCATTGTGGCCAGAATCAGACATAGCGTCTGAAGCGATTAATTCATCCAGTTCCCTGGCCTCTGGATCTCGGACATCAACTCCTTTGACGTACTTCAAATAGTTCACCTGCAGAATTCGAATCGACATTAAAACAAAGGTAATCGGCAAAACCATATAGATATAGCGCATAGGAACTCCCAGAGTCTGGGACTTCCAGAACAGATTCATTTTGTGAAAAATAAAATCGTAACTGATATAGATAAAAAAGAAATTGAAGCCTAACCAGACTATGTCAGACAAAACTTCCAATGCAACGACAAGCTTGGGAGGCATCATTTTGTATTGAAATGTCACCCGGTTATGTGCGGCAAGCTTTGCTGCATGGCTGGCACCAAAGAAGACAAACCAGACAAATAAATAGACCGAAAGCTCTTCGGTCCAGGCAATGGAATAACCGAATACTTCTCGGGAAACGATTTGCGCAAAGAGTAAGGAAACAAAGACAACCAATAGCGCCTGACAGATATAGCTCTCGATATTGTTAAGGAATTTTTTAATCACGCCCATAATAACTGGCCCTCAGTGATTACAACATCTGGCAAAACAGTGCCTGCTTCGACCAAAGTTGAGTTAGGAAATAATAGAAAACTCCCAGAGTTATCAGAATTGACTGATAAGCACTGGGATTTTCTCAATGACAGGTACAGATACCGGCTGCATAAACAGCCGGTATAGTGCCTTAGATTTCCTTACGCCCTAGCGCTTTAAGCAGTTCGTTGACTTTTTCCTTGCCACCAATTTGCTTATAAAACTTAGGCCATACCGCTTCTTGTGCTTTGGCCGCCCATTGCGCTTCATCTTCCAGAGTATTTAATTGCATATTGTAATCAGCAACTAAGGCCTTTTTGATATCGGCTTCTTTTTCCTGCAACCATGCGAGGCTGTAGGCAGTCGCTTCTTCACCCGCAGAAAGAATGGCTTTTTGCACCTCAGGAGTTTGTTTTTTGAACAAGTCTTCTGACATGATCAAAGGCTCCAGCAAAAACAAATAATGCAGGTCTGTCAGATATTTCTGCACTTCACCAAATTTCATTGCATAAATCGTTGTATAAGGCGTATCTTGAGCATCAACCACTTTTTGCTGTAATGCCGTAAATGTCTCAGACCATGCCATTGGAGTTGGGTTAACGCCCCATGACTTGTAGGTATCAATCATGATTTCATTTTTGGGCACCCGAACGACAAGACCATCAAGATCAGCTAACTTCAAAACAGGACGTTTTGAATTGGTTAACACACGAAAACCGGAATACGTCCAGGCGATAATGCGAACATTGGCATTTTTTGCCGTGCTTTCTATCAGTTCTTTGCCAATAGGCCCTTCAACAGTTTTTTGGGCCTGATCCAAGTTTTCAAAAATATACGGCAAAGATAGAATGCCTAAAGGCGGAGAAAATGGTGATAGATTATTGCTGGCAATAATGGATAAAGGCAAGGTATCCAAAGCCACATCATTCACTGTAGCCTGTTCCGATCCCAACTGGCCATTGAGAAACAATTTGGCATTGAATTTACCTTCTGTTTTTTGTGCCAACAACTCTGCAAATTTAAGCCCCATGGCTTCTTGGGCACTGCCGCCACCATCACCGACAGCCATATTCCAATTTGCAGCATAGCTGTTGACCGATGCCAATAGCCCAACGGTCAGAGACATGACCTTGATTACTTTTGTATTAAAATTCATTATTACTCCTCTATGTGGTTTTAGAATTTTATTTTTCTGGTTTTTTTCTACCACCCTGCAAACAACACTTTGCAAAGTGTTAGTAATCTGCAGCTAATACATCTTTAGAAAAAACGAGGATTAATTATTTACAATCAAAAACTTAAACTCATTCAATAACAGACATACAAGAGTTGCTCCAGAAGAAAAGCAACATCCAAACTGCATCAGTTATTCTTTATTCACGGGATTTTATTTCTAAATCATGGTGGGCTTTAGAATGAAAAGGAATAACTGGCTGAGCATTAAATTCTATTTGAGAACATAAAAATAGAACCAGACAAATGGTATTTATCACTCCAGAACATAGTGATAATAAACACCATTCAAAACCGGTTTATTTAGTAATAATTAAGTTAGTAATTATTGTTATGGATAGGCGGTCGTAACATAATTGGCCTGTAAAAAAATGACTGAATTTATCGGTATATAGCGTGCCTTTAAAATCGAGAGCAACCATAAAAAACAAGGATAATTCAATATTTGGTTAAAATTTTTCCAGAAGAAGATTCTGTAAAACTCGATCTTTAATAGCCTGTATTTATCGAGAATAAGGAGGAAACTGTCAATTAGTGTTGGTCCACAACCTTATACTATAAAAACTTCGATTTGCTTCTTCCTCTTTAGTGCCAAACTATTTGTTGTAAATGTGACCCGTAAAACGGTGATTCTCTTCATCAAACCCTAAAGTATCTGAACCTAACTCAGCGCAAACAAGGTGTTGTCCATGGCCTATTAGACAATGGTAAATTTACCAACTGCCCGTTATAGGTATTACCTCTAGCTCTGCCAGTAGTGTTGCGAATACGATATGACCAACAATACAGTGAACTAGTCACAGTATTATCAATCACAGTCGCGTTTTTGAAGTTCTTCAGTGCCAGAAAATAACCCAGAAATTTATTACGACGAATATCGGCATATGCTGCATCATACATATACATGCCACAGCCGTTACAAATATTGTCATAAACATAGGTCACTCGATTATGCCCTCTGTTGCCGCCACCAGAATATTGGATATAACCCAATCGACCATTGACTGAACCACTCGTCATTGTGATCGTGTTGCGACGAATCACATTATCCGTTTTGGGCCAAGTAACAAGGGGACCATCTATATACGAACTACCATCTCCCTGCTCCATAATATTATCCTGAATAAACACATTACGCCCAGTCGAGCTGACAATATCTCCTCCACGATTGTGATGAAAATAATTTTTGTGAATAGAGATGTCTCGATCAATACGGCCTGCACCCTCAATATCGATACCAAACTGTGGTGACGTTCCCTTTATATGGTGAATTTCATTATCCTCAATATTAACTCTAGTTCCACCCACTATCGATATACCCTGACGCCGATTATTGAAAATATCATTACCACGAAAAGTAACATCGGAGACATTCGTCACTAATAATGAACCATCTCCAGTCATATTTTTTATCGTCATATCCTGAACCAAAACCCTGTGCGCACCATTCTGAATACAAATGCCATGGCCTTCATCATGAGCTGTTGAACCACCATTTCTTGGTGTATAAGTATGAGTATCTCTATCACCTTTTAGAGTACCACCACGAATGATAATATTAGAACGTCCAGTAATGGCAATCACACAATAATTCCATTTATCATTACCCGCCATTTCGATAATGGTATTTTCACCTAGAACAAGTTCAGTATTGCCAGACAACACAATACCTTTTTGATAAATGGCATTGCCAAACTTACCAATCAAATAATTACCATCAGGCACTATGACTCGACTATACCCTTCAGCAAAAGCCCAATCGATCGCAGCCTGAAGATTATCCGTCGTCTTAAGTGGTTGAGTGCGATCATTTGGGATGTCCCATCGCTCTAACTCAATACTATATTCCCGTGTATTTGGCATTGCTGGCAACTGTACAGAAAAATTAATATTTACTGGAGGGCTCGGGTAAAGGGGTGGCTGAGGAACTGGGTTCAGAGGGCGACCAGCCTGGCCTAGAATAATTGCTGGAATAAAATCTAAAATCGAATCCGTTTGCTGAGCTCTTACTGTATTGAAAAAAGTACTTAAAGTTACCAGCAAAAAACCTACCCAAAAAAGCAGCTTCATCATTTAGCCTGACTAGTCATATAAACATAAGCGGAAAGTTTACCACAGCTTAATCGGCTTCTTGGATACTTGCATGAGGTTTAATTAACTCAACAATACAGTCATAAACTTGAGTTAGAGTGTCAGCTTCTTATTCCAGTGAAGAAAACTCGAACAAGAAATAATATATTTGCGTCTGCAAACACATTTAGTGAATCAACTGATTTGCCAAGCACCGATGTAATTTTATCATTGCACTTGTTTCATGAACTGTTTTTTATTGATGAGAATAGTCACTAGCATATGCTTAAGTTTACTGTTTTATTGATACATGGCACATTCATTTTCAACGTAGAAACGCTATCATACTGAACAGCTTAGTCTGCTTAGAAACCCCATTGCTAACAGAGAAAATCAATCATTAATTCTCGGTGATGACATTGATGAATTTTTCTAACTCATAGCACGAATTTTTGTCATTTGTCCAAACCCTCAAATAGGTATATTTTATCGTTATATTCAAGCTGTTTAAGCCTTTACACATTATTACCTATTGAGGAATGCCAAAATGAAGAACACTATCAAAAGCACTATCGTTAACCTGATCGAAAGATCTGAACATAACCGTTTGGCAAAAAGAATGCTGCTTTTAAGTGACCGCCAACTGCAAGACATCGGTTTATCACGAATTAAACTGGAAAGTGGTGCAAAAGCCTATCCTTGGAGAATCGAAACGACTCAGGAAATTATGCCGAATTTGTCAAAATTGAGCTCAGTTGTTTCTTTTGAACCAAAAGTTCAAAACGATTCAAAGCCTACCATCGACCGACCCAGAGCCGCCTGACGCTCTAAAAGGCAAGCAGCTGAAAATATGGAAAGGGGGAGCAAATGCTCTCCCTTTTTTTATGCCTTCCAATCGTTTTATAAAACCTTCAGGTTGACGCTTATTTTTGTTACGTTTATTTAGACTCGATTGCTTTTGCCAATTTTTTATACTCTCTACAGGATTTAGAGCAAATTCCTTCCAAAATCTGCAGTTGTTTCTGTGCCTGTTCTAAACGGTCAGTTTCCAGATACAGTTCTCCAAGATACTCATTTGCCCCTTTGTGTTCAGGTTCCAGGGTCAAGGCTTGCTGATAATAGTCATACGCTTCATCATAACGTTGTAACTTACGATGACTGTATCCAAGGAGGTTGTAAACATCCGCATTATTACTGTCCTTTTTCTCCATGGCCAGAAGCTTATCAATAGCTTGTTGATATTGTTCCTTCTTGAGTAGTTTTTTTACAGTTCTCACCGTTGGTTTATCCGATGAAGTATCATTATATTGTCCACCATCAGCCATAGCTGGAACTGACAAAACCAGCAGCATCACCACTAAAAATATTTTACTCATATTGAACCCTCTATGTACGTTTTAATTGTTGTTGTTACAAGTTAGTGTCGCATAAACAGCTTTTGGTTCAAAATATCGTATTATTTTTTAGTTTTCCAAATCAAGAAAGCCACGAAGTTGATAATAGCAATACTTGACAATGATGGAATAATGGCCGCCAAACCGGCTTCTTTGCCCAAGACAACACTGACAATGATTTTCATAACTGTCCCTATATTGATCAACAATAATCCATACCATGGGTTGCGTTGCCAGAAGGCATAGAATAACCCCAACAAAAACAACAGCACAACACTGGACAATAAAATCAGAGGAACTAAGGATTCATTGCTAAAGAACAGTTGTTTTTCCCATTCCAGATAGCCACTGACACTTGCGGGTATTTGCTCTGGGGCTGAAAACCAGAACAAACTGGTAGCCAATAATAAGTTAAAACCTAAGACATGCCATAACTTATGGCGGTAAGCATAATAACAGGCTGGCACAATAAACAATGGCCTGGAATACCAGGAAAATTGATTCTGATGACGTTCCCATATCCACTCAGCAATATCAGCACCATTAAAATACGCCTGAAATAAAATAACGAATGAATACAATAGGATAAACCCAATGGAACATAAGATAATTTTATCAAAAATTTCTGTTCTTTCAGCAGCATTCATAGCCTGTTTATCACCGTTCTCAGAGAGCACCATGATATAGAAAAACAAACAAAAACAAAGTCAAAGTATTGTATGTTTTTTGTAATCAAAATGGCTGGCATTCTTCTTTTCCATCATTCGGCAGTACCAATCCTACGCAGCCAGAAAATAGTGTCTACTCAAAAGCACTCAGGTAAAAGCAGATATGCCTAGGTTCAGGCGAATGGAAAAATATTTATATAACCCCATCTATATTCAGTTATTCGTAACACGTAAAACCATGAAATCATCCCTTAAAACAGATAGAATAAACGCTCCGCTCCAATTAGGGGCCAAAGCCCATTTACATTTTAAAGATAATAACTTTATCTGCTTCTGCATCTTAATTATGAATTAACGACCGATATACTTTAATTGTTAATGCATGGTTAATGGTCACATCAGAAAGCTGATAAGCCCGGCAATATTAATTTAAGGAACCAAAACATGTCACTCAATCGTTATGTTACTGAAATGGGTATGGGAGTTGATGTTCACGGCGGCGATTATACAAAAGCTGCAAAACGTGCAGTCTCAGACGCTATTCGTCACTCCAGCCTTAACTTCTTCCCTCACATTGATAAGTCGCGCGATGAAATGCAACTTATTGTAAAAATCGGTGTCGCTGACCCACACGCCGTCGACAAAGAGGCTGTTGCAGCTGAACTGCCTTATGGCTCTGTCCTGGTTGAGCCTGAAATAGGTGGTTTAAATGTACCTGCAGAAAATGGCAAAGACCTTATGGTTATTGCCAATGCTGTAATTCTGGTTTGCTTTGCCAGTGATTAAGTCGAGAGCCTGACTAGTAATCGAGATGGAATTTATGTCGGTGGGTTTAAAATGATAACAACCCACTGACAATAACATTTTCAGACACTAATCCATCATTATCACTCGTTTAAAAGCAAACTCTCGACTGTCATACCTGAACGGCAGAAGACTCATAAAAACACTGGCTTGTTCTTCATTTTCAAACCCCTTAACTTCGACGATAGCTGTCGATTTACGTCTGAAAATATTGGTAAAAAAATTGCGTTTTTTGACAACATTAATCACGATTGTTTGTTGCTTCACTTCAACTATCCCCACAGTTAATTAGATAAATAACCCCTTAAACACAGACTCCTTGATAACAATTCAGGGTTACAGTATGAAACTACTCATTCAAAAAAGAACCTTACAGAGTTCTATGTTCAACGAACAGCAAAAAAAATTAGAATTAAACTAAAAAATAGTATTTTACCGGGATAGCGATTTTTACAATAAGTTCTGAATATGGTTTAGATGCACTCTAGAACTTTAGTTGATAAAACCTGGTTTCTCAGACTACCCTTAAAGAGCCTACCTTGTTTGATAAGGGCAGTCCTTGAAAACACTTTTAACGAATCAGATTGATAAATTGACTTAAGAACCTGCTGTAGGGTGAGCGCTGGGATAAGCCTTAAGGTTCTGTTCTTCCAGAACCCCAAGTTCAACGCGAAGTGCCGAAGCAATTTTCTCAAGCTCAGCTGCTGTTAAATTAAGGCCTTCTGGAAAATTGGCTTCTGGAACAATCGTTGGAAAATTCTCAGCATTAAAAATCAGTAAATTACAGGTTTCATTGGCGTCTACCGACAGATTATACAACTCCCATTGATCGGACACAGGAGTAACACTCCAAGGGTCACAATAACGAACCAACTTCCATTGTCCAGAACGTACAGCCCTGACATGGGCAGGTTGCACCACGGGACCTGACTGCAATTCAGAAAATGCAGGTTGCGCCTTTAACTCTTCTACAGCTGCTGAATACACAGCGTATTGCTGCCACGATTCTTGATTATGAGGGTCATCATCCTTTGGCAAAGGTTCTGTAATCATATCATCCGTCACAAATAACGCGGACCGTTCAGATAAATCCGTTATAGCATGTTCTGAACAGGTGTAATCCGAATTTCCAGTTTTGCGTATAATTGGTGCCAGATCGATACCAGGTAACTCAGCCGCATAGTGTGTCATGGAAAGCTCTTTACGAATCTCATCTCGACGTTGTTCTGATATACCGGCCAATCCCATTAAAGTTGGTAATAAATCAATATGGCTGGTCAAACCTTCAACTGCTTTCGGTATATTTTTATCTGGATTAATACTCGCGGAGCTGACCAAAACAGGAACGTGAAGTATTTCCTGATACGCCGTATGCCATTTTTCCATCATTTTCGAATGTGCCGCGCCATATTCGCCATGATCAGAGGCAAATACTAAAATGGTATCGTCACGTAGCCCTGACTCTTCAAGAGTTTCCAGAACGCGAAGAATATGACGATCAACCATTGATATCATATAGGCATAATATTGCAGAAACCCAGTTGCAGCTCCCTCAGAGTCACTCTGTGTCTGAAAAGGAATCGCTACTTTCATGGTCGCTGCTACGGCTGCTTTTAGCAGTTCTTCATTATCTAAGCCATCTGCTTTTTCACCCAGTATTTGCTTAGCAATACCCAGACCTGCCTTTGCTGCTAAACCAAGACCCACTTTAATCGAGTAATCATATTGACAGCTTGGTTTATTATTTACCAACAAATCCTCATTCTGCGTTGGAGAAGCCGTGGCATTATCCTGTCGCAAACCAGTCGGATTCAATGGCACACTCATAGTTCCCTGAGTGGGTGATATACTTGTACTGCCTTGCTCAGGTACTGGTACTGAATTGCCAGGTCCATAGGAAGCTGGGTCCTCCAGGGAACGAGGCAAGGTTGGATAAGCCGCAATATCATGTGGATTGGTAAAAGAACAAACTGCCAGAAACGGCTTCGTTTCCAGAACTGCCTGACTATCAGGGTCTTTTTCATTTTCTTGAGCACTAGCTCGGTCAAAAGGTACCCCTAAGCCTCGTGCCCGGAGAAATGAACAGGCCAAATCAGCAAACTGATAATCTCGATATGTACCCAGATTATTTATAGCAGAGCCATGTGGTTCCGGCCAGGACAGTTCCCAATCATCAAAACCAAAACCACGCAGAGTATGCTCTGGAGGGTTACTTGTATGCCATTTACCGAAATAGTGCGTGCTATAACCCGCAGCCTGAAACCAGTCACCTATTGTGGCAAACCCATCTTGTCTTAACCACGGAAAATTACGTGCATCACCACTTTTGAATAAACCATCGGTTTGAGTCACACCGGTGCGTGGTCCGTATTGCCCAGTCATAATGCTGCTTCGACTTGGAATACAAGCTGATTCAGCTATCATGTGATTGGTTAATACCGTTGAATATTCCCGTAATTTAATGAACCCTGGATAGTTCTGTAAAAACTCATTGTCTTTATCCAGATCATTAACAAATGACAAAATATCTTTGATGGAATTATCAAATCCTTTTTCATTATAACTAAACCGAGGATAACGTAACTGGTCAACCAGCATGATTAGAATATTCGGTGATTTTGCTGCTATGGGTGTTTCTTCTGACATAGAAATAGTTCTCCATTTTTTACAAGAAGGTCTAAGAAAATCGAAATAAAATGAATAAAACCGCAACCAGACTGCTGCATAAACGGTACGGAACAGATTGTTTATGAATTAACTTACGTACTGCGTTAAATAATTAGCGGCGTACTTATTATGCACAGTTATGGACTTAGACCAATGATTATTTTTTAGAAAACCTACCGTGGTTGCAATGAAAAACCACTACACTAAAAATCCCTTTTCATATTGTTTTCGACACTCTGATTTCAACAAACTCTCATCAAAACCAATTGAAAGCACATAAAATGTGCAACGAATAAAACACACCTGAGCATGTCAGTTAGTCACGCAATTACAACACCCTCCAGACATTCCTCTGAATTTTCTACTCGTATTATTTTTTATTGCCCCAGGGGTTAACTTTCTTTTTATCCCCAGTCTCTTTATTCGGCTGACTGAGTGAAGTTGGCTTAGCATAACTTTGTCCAGACCTTCTATCAGAATCATCAACACTGTCTAAAGTGATAACCGCTGGTGAACGGGGTTGTTGATCCGGAGGAATGGTTCTACTCCTGGGAGGCAATAGGTATTCTTCATCACTGGGTTTGGGTAAGCGTTTGAATTTATAAAGGTAAAAAATTTCCAGCTTTTCTCGTGCCCAATCAGTTTTACGCAAAAACTTCAAACTGGATTTAATGCTCGGGTAACTCTTGAAACAGTTAATATTGATCTGACTGGCAAGAATGTCCCAACCATAATGGTCTACCAATTCGGTGAGAAGTCTCTCCAGTTTCACACCATGCAGAGGGTTATTTCTTTGTTCTTCAGTCATATGAAACCTTGGGGCAGAAGTTCTTTACATCAAGCAATTTTAATAGTGTTACTAAGGCCTGTTGACCCTAAATGACAATCGCATTATTCAGGCTAATCACCGACTTTGCCATACTATAAGCCGCCAGAGCAGATGTTCTTGCGTTAGCAGGCAAGGATTTACTGGTCAATGATATCTTGAAACTGCCACTATTCGCAAAGACCTCGATTTCATGGAAATTTTCATCAATATCCGGGTCAGCGACCAACTCGACCTCAGTCGTATCCATACCAATTCCAGCAAGAGCCACGGCGGCAGCAACATTGCTGTTCTTAGGATACAGTAATGCAACTTCACGAGCAGTGCCCACAAACAGGCTGTGTGGTTTTTTAAGACTGAGCAAATCGCAAATTGTTTCAGCTGGTGTTCCTACCCATGCAGCCAGAGGCTTACGACCAGTATAACGAACACGTTTCAAACCCGACATTTTTGCCGCACTAAGAGCATCCAGCCCACCCACTGCACCTGCGGGAAGGAATAATGAGGTATCCCCGCTATCCGCTGCGGCTTTTAGTTTTCGATAAAGTTCATCATCAGCCAAAGCACCAACAGATGCTAAAATCAACATAACACCGCTGTTGAGGATCTCTTCGGCATACGTTTCAACAGCAGAATGAGAAGCACATTCAACAACGACATCCGGTTTTTCAGCAAGAAGACTGGCAACACTATGACATATAGGGACAACATCATGGGAACTACCCTCATTGAGGGTGTTTCGAACCAGAGCTCCAACTACTTTGCATGGACGACTATCATCAGACAACTCAGCCAGTGTGTCGATTACGGTTTTGCCCATACAGCCTAAGCCGATAATTCCCACTCTTAGTGCTTTATTCTTCATATTCTGTCCACAAATGCATATCCTCTATTACGGTGTTCTCACTCCTATAATGATAGTCGATGATTATTAAATTACGGCGAAATTTATTATGCATTGTCATTTAACACTATCAATGGGTATACAAAATTCACAAACGAATAATGATCAACCATTAACAAACAAAGCAATCATCTCAATGTTTCGCTGTCCATCTTAGAGCCTTTCAGCAACCCTGGAAAGTTGAAGTCAAACAGCCAATCAACTAACCTCATTACCTCTAATAATATAATTATAATTTAGGACGGGGTTAAGAAATGAACAAAATTGATAAAAGCAGAAGAAAACTTCTGAATACATCTTTAGTAACAGGTGGGGTCTATGTTACCAGCACAAGTGAATGGAGTCGTCCAATCATAAACTCAGTATTATTGCCAGCACATGCTCAAACATCATGTTCCAGCAACGCCAGCTTATCTGGGCCTATCAGTGGAACAGCCAGAGCACTATTGTCAGCACCCAATGCTGGAACGATTACTATTTGTGCATCTGACCTCGGGTTTCAAACAGGAACGTTCACCAACCCCGGCCTGATTACTGAACAAGTCATTAACTATGCTTTTAATGGGTGTACAGGGTCAGCCACATTGAATGGTTCAGTTGCTGGAGGCACGGCAAGTGGTACATTCACCTACATATTGAGCTGTCCAAGTGGAAGCTGTCAAGGAAGCGGAACATGGAGTGGAACCAATACAATAGCAACGCCATTATTATACGTTGGCACTTGGTCAGGCACTCAGACCTGTTGTGGTGATCCTGAGTTTGTTATAGGTCGGGATGCTGTACCCTTCGTCTGTCCATTCTGATTTAAGCCGAAAACACTGGCAAGCTGACCGCAGAACCCATTGGATTGAGGTTTGCATCCAAAGATGTGTAGCTGATATCCCAGGATTGAGCGAATTGAGGTACAGGTCCACTAAAAGGGTCTATCAACAGGTTGCTTGCCACAATATTGAAAGTGACAGAACGCTGTATATTGTCCAGACAGTTATCACGAGTAACATTGACACGGAAAATCAACCCTGTTTGGTTTTCCGTGTCAGGGATTGCTGGTGTAGGACCAACATTACCGGCAGTTTCCTGATTAATAATCGTCTGGCCATTGGTTATGCCTTGAGATGATACATCCACAAAACTGGCACCTCCATCAAAAGACACTTCCCAAAAGATAATATCTGAAGCAATAGTGCCAAATACTGTTGGTTGCAAGTTAAAGGCTACATAACCTGTAGGAACAGGTCCAATCGTTGCCCACCAGATACCTGCTCCATCACCCGCTCTATACTGAATAATATTGCCAGCGGTAACGATCACATCATTCGATGTTTGAGTCGGACAACTTGCTGTAATAGACGTTTGTGCATGAACGGGCAACGCTACTGACGATATCACTGGTGTCACCCATATCAAATGATTCGATAATTTGGCCGCATCAGCGACCATTACGGCACCGCCAGTTTTTAGAAAGCCACGTCGACTTTTGCTGTCAGACTCTGCTGACTTTTTTTTATTTTTGTTATTCATTGTAAAACCCCAAACCCCATTGACTCAAAAGACTACCATATTTAGCCACTACATTAAAAAGAGAAATACGTTTGTTGTTGTCAATAAAGACTGTTCGTTGACGGGTGAGATTGGATTGATACTACTCCACCACAGCATTATTTTACCCAATATTGCAGCTTTGCTGTGCTTTGGGTGAAGTCATGACTTTTACAAACAAAACTTGATTTTCCAATAGGCATTACTTTACTGTATTCAGTTACTAATAACCTGGACAGGAAGCGCAGTCATCATGACAAAAGACTCTCAAGCACTTATTTTTCACAACTTTTCAAATGGCCCCGATAAAATAGCGCCCTTTTCTCATGCGGTAGAGGTCAACGGTTGGATAGAGGTCACCGGACAGATGCCTATGGACCCTATTGATAATAGCTTACCCTTGCCCACAGGTATTGAAGCACAGACCCACCAGGTCATGAGCAACCTTCACAATGTACTAGTCAATATGGGTGTCGGTTGGCAACATGTTGTAAGGGCACGTATATACCTGCTTCATTTCAAAAGAGATTATGCCGCCATGAATGATGTTTATAAAAGTTATTTTCCCGCTGACCGTCTGCCTGCACGCACCTGCGTAGGCACAACTGGATTAGCCGGTGATTCTCTGGTAGAAATTGATTTGCAAGTTTATCGAGGTTCATAAGAAGTTAAAGAGCGTATAAACAACAACTCGATTCGACACACTCTATGATGAATTCTCCCCAATAAATTACCTTGTGGAGCTGACTCCATAAAGGCAAATTCTTTGCCTTTAATTAAATTCACCTATTCTAAACAAGCGTTTTATTAACTTTCTAATTTGCCTGGGTTTCATAGCAACAAGGCAGAGAAAACCTCTATGAAACGATCATTGTTATACCTCCAATCCTTCCAATTTCATGAATTAAAAATATCAAGATTTTGACTCCTTATAATTTGCATATTATACTCTTAATTAATGAGTTTAAAAAACAAATATAAGTTATTGATATTTATGAAAAATACATGTAAGAAACTATTACTTCCCTTATCTCTGGCCCTCGTTCTAGCGGCTTGCAGTGAAGCAGAAACGAGCAGTTCCAACCAACCGGCGATAGGTAGTGCACAAACATCAGCTACCACTGAATCCACCGATACAAGTACTGCACCTGCAACCAACCCAGCCAGCCCAACTGCCCCGGATGCACAAGCAGAAAGCACAACAGAAAAGTGCACACTGGGACGTTTCCGTTTTATTACTAATAACGATCAACACGAGCACTTTCAAGGAACATTCGAAGCTGGCGGCGTGGTTCGTTATAATCTGAGAGATGGGCCGGTGCGAACCTGGAAACGAACAGGTAACCGGATTACCTTTATTGTCCCAGGACACAACTCAGACGTTACCCTGAGATGGACCGTATCAAAAACAAGTTCCAGTTGTGAGGTTCAGGAATTTATCGGTAAAGCATTCGATGGTGCAACTGACATGACTGCAATAAGAATGTAATTTGCAAATACCATAAACAACACGGCAAACAATAATAATTCATTGGTTGGACAAGACGGGTCTCCATTATTTGGAGATCTGTCTTGTCATTTTTATTGTATCCAGGCTCTTGAATTTCTCAACAGTCGTCCACAGATAATGAATATGATGAAGTCTCAAAGAGATTCATTGTGTCACTGACAAGACTCCTATTCACGCTTGCTCAGTGTTTCTTTATACACTTTATTGCTTCCTGTGGAGGATAAAAATGACCAGAATAGATTTTAGTCCCTTATACCGTAACAGCGTTGGTTTTGACCGCTTTGTATCATTAGTCGACAACGCTTTGCAAACTGATAAAACCAGTGCGGGTTACCCACCTTATAACATCGCCGTGCTGGAAGAAAACAAATACAGTATCACACTGGCTGTGGCGGGTTTCAAAGAACATGAGCTCGATATCCAAAGTGAAAATGGCGTACTGACTATCCGTGGTAAAAAAGATGCCTCAGAAGAAAACAGCCAATATTTACATCAAGGTATTGCTACCCGTTCGTTTGAGCGAAAGTTCACTCTGGCAGACTATATTGAAGTCGTTGATGCCAAACTGGCAGATGGTTTGCTGAATGTAGAATTAGTAAAAAATGTTCCTGATGCATTACAACCCAAGAAGATAGCAATAAACTCTGGGGCAGCCAGTCTGGTAGAGCATAAGAGCGTCAAGAGTAAAGACGATATCGCCGCATAAAACAGTGTGATTGCATCATAATTATTCCTTAGGCCATAAAAGGCGGTGGGTTCCACCGCCTTTTTAGTGGCTGCCTGTTAGTCGTAGTGAACACATTCCTGGCCAACAAACAAAGGACCAGAGTTCGGACTCCATTGTGCACTCTTTACCCGCCCATTAGTGAAAACATTAACTGACACTTGTTTGACTCATAAGCATCTGATAACTGTTCTTGGCCAAATACGTTTACGGAGTTTTGTGTTGAGTTTTTGTTCATTATAGTTTTCATCGCCAGCCAAATTGCCTTCGACCCTCGATTCCATAGAGATAAATCTTTAGCCTCAAGAATCTCGGACAATGCGTCTCTTTGTAACTTATACTCTTGGACCATATGCAATTCTGTAGTCCCTGGGTCAAACAAGTCGCGCCTTTTTGATAACAAATCCCGAACTTTAGGTTGATTGAATAAAACAATAAGTTGTTTAAATTGGACAGAGTCAACTTTTAACTCAGACTTCACTCGCCGATATTGAAAATCAATGACTTTATCAAACAGATTAATTTCAGAATCACATTTTTTCAATGCATTATCTAGCTCTGACAAACCAGTCAGCTCACTCACCAGGACATTTCTATAACTTGCCACTGAACCATAAGCCCACAAATGAATAAAGTTCTTGAAATACAAATCTAAAAAATACCCATCCCAGACAACCCGACCAGGATCATCAGTACTCGATAAACTCGGCGTTTCACGAACCGTTGAACATGAAACTACAAACAATAATATTAGAATGCCAAGAAAACGAATAACCATAACCGAACCTCCCTTTTAGCTGACACCGTGGAAGTGTGCCAATAAATCAATAAATCAATAAATCAATAAATCAATAAATCAATAAATCAATAAATCAATGATATAAACGCCTCAATCTTACATAGGTAGGTTTTAAAAGGAGTAACAATAAAGCAACAGTTTCAATAAGACCGTCGAAACTGCAGACATCATGGAAACATCATCATTACCCCACAGTAAACACATATAACCTGCTTACACTCTTCAAGAATGATAGAGCATTTGAACTATTAAGAACCTACTCAAAGACAAGATTAAACAGAGGCAGAAGCGTTAATGAAATACAAAGAAACTTTTATATATAGCGTAGCTGGTTCTGCAATCTTACTATTGGTATTCGTGGTCTATTGTTACTTATTAGCTGCCAGCACTGGTTTTCAAGGTCGCCGCGGGGGACCTCAAGATGCCTTCAGACATATTTATGCCTCTGCTCTAGTAGCTCGCTATCTATCACCTTCTATGGTGAAACTGGCCACAACAGTACTTGAGGGGAATAACCCTTCACGCTATAACCAGATGGATCGCCACAATAATAACCTGGGTATTCAGATTGGAATCGCGGAAGGTGCACTTTATTCGGAAACGATGATAGCAGTCCAAAAAGCCCAGGAAATTAGCATAGCCAATCAGGCGACAGCTGTGGTTCTTTCCCCCAAAGAATGGAATTCAGGCTTTTAACCTCTATTCAGAATAAACCGTAATCCACTGACATGTCACAAATTGGTTATCCGGACTCTCCATCTTTGCTGACGATAAAACTTTGCTGCCAACCTCTTTTCTCGACCTTGCGCACATTATCAACATGCTTCAGGTAACGAAGGTACTTGATTAAAGCCAGAAGCTCAGTGTCATCAACACTGCCAAGATATTCATTAACTCTAACCAAATTCCCATAATTTTTAGCCAGTTTTTGTGGGGTATCATCCACCATTATGACTTGATCCAAGTTATAGCCACGTCTTTTTACTTTTTGTAAATTTTTTAATGGGATTGTTTCAAATGCATTTGGATCAAAGCGCGGGGTGCAACGCTCACTGCTCCAGACAAACTCTGGTTCACCATGAACTCTGATCATTTCTCTTTCAATATCATTGGCAAATTCACTACCTGCAGCAGTCCAAATAGCGACATCAAAATTCGCAAAACAAAACGATAAGAATTCATCTACAAAAGGTCTTTTGTAAACAAAATATAGCTCTGTTTCAAAATCGCAGACACGATCAATTCCTCCTTGGCTTGCATGCAACAGGGTTTCATCGATATCCAAAATCACCAATTTTCTCATCACTTGACTCTACCAGTTCGAGCTGGTCAATACAGATGCTAATTAGGTATATTTACAAAATAAATTAAAGCAGAAATCGAAAGGGTCATTCAAGACCCTTTCAACATCCTACCAACTTACGTTCGAAGAATTGTTATAACTGCAACCGAACCTGCCGCCATAAGAAAAGAAAGCAGAGCATAGCCATACGCGAACCAACCTACCACTAATGGACCTATAAAATACCCACTTCCCCATGCCAGATAATAACTGGCCGATATCGTTGATTTGAGCTCATTAGGCACACTCTCATTAAGCAAAGCAATAGATGTAACACAGTATATTCCCAGACCAATACTGGCGATAACTAAAGGGACATAAATCCACGGATGTGTAAAAAAGCTAAAACTTGCGAAACCTATCGCCGCTGTGACCAAACCTGATGCCATATAGATTCGTCTGCCATGTCTATCAGACAGCGGACCCACGATCAATTGTGCAATGCTGATGCTGATATAAAACAAGGCAAAATAAACCGCATTCGACAAACTATCAAAGTCCTTTTCCAAGGCAAGCATAGCCGGTAAAACACTGACACAAATGCCATAGGCCGCCCCATAAAGAAGTATGCAAGATAAAGTAACCACTGAGGTTTTGTTTTTCAACAAATCAAAGAATTCAACGATACCAGGCACCTTTATCGACATTCGGTCACCAATCACTGACATTTTTGGCAAAAGAAATAACATTAATAATCCACCGAATAAACACAGCGCTGAAAACATCAGAAACGGCCCTCCTGCAGAACCATTGGCAAACAAATACAGACCCACGATAGGCCCCAGAGTGAGGCCTGCATGGATGGCGGCATTGTAAATGCCAATCACTTTCCCTTTTGCATGAGGATAAGCCAGTGACAAAAAGGCAGGACCAAGAGCCCATATTGGTGCTTCGGCTGCACCTTGAATAATTCTCCCTAGATAAATCTCATTGAATGACTCAGCAAAAAACAGCATAAGCCCTGAAACCGCTGCAAGCATATAGCCACAAACTAAAAACAACTTGGCCCCGAACCGGTCAGAAAAATACCCGACAGGCATTTGCACCAGAAGATAAGATACTGCAAAAGCAGAGGCTAAATAGCTGACATCCTGTATGGAACCGGACAGACTGAGTATGCGCGCTGGCAATACCGCGACGATCATCCCCACACCGACCATTAACAATGATGCAGCAACACTGACAATAATTAATACTTTCATTTTTAAAACCCCAAAAGGCACCACACGACGCAATATAGTCGTCCTATGGAGACTGATAGTTGGATGGGGCGAGACTACCCAGAGCGAATGAATATCGCTTGAGAAAAATGGCTTTTCGCCCCTCTACAGAGTTTTTCGATTGCGGTCCTTATTGCCGCAGTCTAAAAACGGATTAACTCTGTGAGGGCGGAGGTGTTGCTAAAAAAAGTATCATTGTCTTAGTTTAAAATTTATACGATGAGGCCTGATCATAATACCTTATCCAAATTATTGCGACAGAAACAGTGTCATAGCCAGATCAAAGAGTCGTTCCATCAGGCCCAGCACTGGCACCCAGACCAGATTTTTTGTCCGGTTTGCCACCCTTGCCAGGTTGTTCATTCGATTTGCCATTTTTACCGACTAATGAATGAGTATCTCCTCCAGCACCACCTTTGGCACCAATGCCCTCAGAGCCATCACCATACTTCGCCGGACCAGGTTGAAAAGGTATCTTTCCACCTTTGCCCCCTGGACCTGGTTCACCAGGAGAACCTCCATTGCCGCCAGTAGCCATCGTGTAGGCAGCATCACCGCCAACGCAAAAGGCACTACCGCCATTACCCCCTAGACCAGCTTGTCCTCCATCTGAAGGAGGAAATACACGGCTATTGCTTGGGTTAGGTGTTACTGCTGCAGTATTCATTATATAGGTCAAAGCAGTGCCAGGGCTTCCTGTTCCTCCTTTACCTCCTGCACCAGCATAAGAATACACGTCAGAACCCGGCCCAGACTCAGCACGAGCTTGCCCACCAACACCTCCCTGACCACCTGGCAAAGGTTGTGCCATTGGAGTGCCAGGCATAAAAATTTGGCCAACCTCACCTTTGCCACCACGACCTCCCAGAGCGATACACAAACTGTCTGAGCCTCCCCTAACGGTTGCATTTCCACCATCTGACCCTATGGACCCCATACCACCAATAGCGATGAGAATCATACCATCAGCTGTTTTAGGGCTTAAGACAACACTTCCACCATTGGGCATTGAATACAAAGTTGATTGTGGATAACTAGGTATGCCATCTGTTCCCAGCATGACAACCGTTGCAATAGAAGTAGACCCCAGAGTCATTTTGCCAACATCCAAACGGTGATGTGGTGACACTGGCCCTGCTTTTCTTGCTGCCACTGATATCGCCTTGGTTTCCTTTTCAAGGATCAAGCGCATAGCTGCATGCTTGACAGCAAATGAAGGTAAGTTTGAAGAAGTTGGCGTAATTGTTGGGGCCAACAAATCAATTAATGCTTGTCCAGATGGCATAGAACTCTCCTGAGGTTTTTCTCGGATCTCTGACAGAATAGCCGCAAATATAGGTGGTGTCTACCGGTCCCTGATGGTACCAATGATAAAAAGGAAGGAAAGTCAACTGCTTATAAGAAAGCTCTAACGCTGAATGACATTCGACTCTTTGTATAAGAAGTGGTTCTACTGCTCAATGTGACCTGAGAAGCTCAAATAAACCGACACCACAAAAACCATTTTCTATGCAAAGTATACTGACACAAGGTTAATCCATGCACCATACATTACATTTAAATCATACTTAAATATTTAGAGAAGTATTATAAACCATTGATAAAAAACGACTTTCAATAGTAAACTTCATTTTTCAAGCTCCTTTCATGATAGGCTCAACATGGATTTTCTGCATTATTTTGACTAGTCTTTAAAGTAAAAACCCATAATAAAATTAACGGTGAGGTTTTAATTATGGCTCTGATTCAACAAAATAAAGCAAAGAACGAACCAACTCAGTTTATTGAAAAAAGACGCTCCAAGCGTTTAACTCCTAAACAGAGAGAAACTTCTGTCATACAAAAAGACTGGGGCCGTATTGCGCAGATCGCATTACATGAAGGAATGATCATCGGTGAGATAAAGGATATTTCAAGAGGAGGTCTGGCCTGCAATGTCGTTTATAAATTTAACATTACTACACCAGTCGACATCAAACTCACTTTATTTTTACCCGCGCCAGAACCGGAGGTTTATTGTTTTCAGCCTATTAATATACCTTCATGGATTGTCAGGTCACGGACTATAAGACCCGGCTTTTATGAAATTGGTATTCAATACCTTGAAATGAATAAAAATGTTCTCGTAGGTATCGACAATATAATTAACAGCCTTACTCAATAGCAACATAACTCTCTGCCTCCTCAATTATTGTTATATTTCACAGTTAAGGTACGAGTAAAGCGACCATTCTGGAGAGTCCTTTCTCCAAAGCAACCTGATCAAGTAGGAAACGGCATCCAATTTTTGTTAATCCAAAGTGGATAGCCAGGATCAATGCCATCGGCTACGTTGGTATAACGAATGTAGGTACGGTTACGAAAAAAGTAAATTTTATTGGTATCCCAGCGCATCAACGCCGCATCAATACCAGAGTTGTAACTATTGGGTAAACCATGCCAGTTGCCAGCAATCGGACGCGGGTAATTGGGATCCACTTGCGTTTCAGTCAAACGAACGTATTGATTACCCTTGAATAGATAGATTTTACCATTCGATTCACGCCATAGTGCGGCATCAATACCTTGCTGGAAATTGTCAGGCAAACCATGCCAATTTCCAGCAATCGGGCGGGGATAATTATCATCCATCGTCGAACCAGTCAGGCGCACATACTCACTGCCTTTAAATAAATATAATTTACCATTGGATTCACGAAAAAGTGCAGCATCGAGGTTGGAAGTGAATTTTTTCGGTAACTGCTTCCAGTTACCCGCAATCTTTTTAGGGTAGCCATCATCAATTCCATCTTTGATGTTGGAATAGCGCACATACCACTTACCACTGAACAAATACGTTTTATCGTTATCTCGGCGCCAGACAGCCGCATCAATATTCTCAAGAAAAGCCCCCCACCCCCAATGCAGTGGTGTATAGGAACACAATTGGTCACTATTCGAAGCCATCAAACAAGGTACACCATCGCTCATGCGAGCATAGTCATCGCCATCAAACAAATAGACCTTTTTGTTATCACGGTGCATCAGAGCTGCTCCAATACCGTTAGTGAAACTGCCTGGCAATCCTTTCCAATTACCCGATATTGGTTTGGGATAACCATTGTCCATAGTACTCTCAGTGAATCTGGCGTATTTATTGCCGCGAAACAAATAAATCTTATCATTGCTTTCACGCCATAATGCCGCATCAATGCCTTGTTCAAAATCAGCGGGCAAATTTTTCCAATTTCCTGCAATTGGTCGGGGGTAATTAGCATCCATTGTCGACCCAGTCATACGGACATATTGATTACCTTTAAAAAGGTATATTTTATTATTGGACTGTCGCCACAGGGCCGCATCGATACCCTGCTCAAAATTGGCTGGCAAATTTTTCCAGTTACCAGCAATATTCTTAGGATAACCATCATCGGCGGTTACTCCTGTCAGACGAATATATTGACTGCCTTTGAAGAAATACACTTTTTTGTTGTCATTACGCCACAACGCAGCATCTATGTTGTTCTGAAAGCTGGCAGGTAGATTTTTCCAATTTCCCGCCATTGGTTTAGGGTAATTGCTGTCCATCGAAATAGCTCCGGCGCATAATTTGCAATTGCCATTTTTAGCACGGAAAAATCGGCCAAATTTGCTGCTGCACGAACAATTACTTGATGAATACTCATCAGGTGCACCAAAAGTGTGACCCGTCTCATGAGCGAACACCCGATCAAAACTGTCATAATCGCTCCAAGCCATAATTATCCTGGGCGTCCCTGCATAAGCAAACCAGCCGACAGGGTATTTGGTGATAAAGGCAACTATGCCCGACTCTGTCCCTAAGTCATTGCGTAATCGAGCCACATAATCTTTATAGCCATCAGCTCCTGGCCCCACATCCAGTTCGGCCTGTACAGGGTCACGCCACAGTGCTTCTGCTTCACTTTTGGATAAACCACCCACATATTTAGGATAGCCGTCATCAATGGGTTGAGTGATATCGCTGAAACGTACATAGTCAGTCAGAGATCGCCTGGGATGTTTATCAAACAAGTAGACTTTGTCATTATCCCCCCGCCACATAGCCGCTTGAATACCCTCCTCCATATGTTCGGGAACGCCTTTAAAATTACCCTTAATCGGTTTCGGATAACCAGCATCCTTAGTTGTGCCAGATAAGCGTGCGTATTGATCGTCTTTGAACATATATATTTTGTTCGTGCCATGGTGCATAAAAACGGCGTCGATACCTTCTTCAAAGGAACTGGGCAAATCGTGCCAGTTACCTGCTATTGGTTTCGGGTAATTGGGGTCCATCTGAGTTTCGGTCAAACGAACATACTGATCCCCTTTGAACATATAAATCTTATTTTTTGTTTTATGCCAGAAAGCAGCATCAATTCCCTGTTCAAATTCTTCGGGTAAATCTTTCCAATTTCCCGCAATCGATCTGGGATAACCTTGATCCATTGTCGACCCTGTCAGGCGAACATAGAGATCATCATGAAACAGATAAGTCTTGTTGTTGGATTCCCGCCACAAAGCAGCATCAAATTTCTTCTGATAGAACATTCGGGGTAATCCTTTCCACGGAGCCCCTTGCCAGGGCTGTTCATCAACCGTAATTGTTTTCCAATCATATACCCATGAGACTTTAGCCGCTGGATTGAGAGTTGCCATCCATGAAAGGCCCTCCTGAATATCAGCTGCAGCTTTAAGCCGCTCTAATGCGTTCATTTGCAAGTCAGGCGTTGGTCCCTGAACGAAAACAATACCGACCGCTACTTCATTGATAAACCGTTGATTAAGAGCCATGATCTGATCCTCGATAAATGTTTGGTTAAATTGGTTAAGTGTCTTTATAATCCAGCAAAGATCTCCCCCCAATCCTCACCATCCGTTTCCCGCTGTTTTTTGCCACGTTTAAATTCGTCGGTCTGACGCAATTGAAACGCTAATAGCGTTAAATCAGCATCGTCTATTGCATTGGGTGTTATGACTAAAGGTTGCGAACTAACAGCTCTGCCTATACGGGCAACATCTGCAGTAAGGCTGGTTTGTTCATCTGCTGCAATCACCAATGTATCGCCAGAGCGATGCAAAACCTGCACTCCCAATTCTTTGAGTTCCTGCATGGCTTTGATCGGATCATTTCCCGAAATTTTTATGAGTCGTTCTTTCATTATTCACCTCACTATGATCTTTATATGTAGTATTCAGTCTTACAAAAATGGACTTAGGAAGCGGTAATGCCCCTAAGCCTATATACAGCGTTTATTTAGTGCACCATCTTCAATGGCAACGGCAGAAATGGTAGAACAAAACAACTGGAATTGAGGATTTGAGCCATTTTCTGCTGACGCTGGGCCAAATCATTGAATGATCTGGTAATCGCTGGTACTACCGGATCAGTCACGTTAATCCCAGTCAGAAAACCTGATAAAGCTGCTGGTGACCCTGGATTACGCCGGCCTAGATTGCCTATATGCGTAAACAGTGTATTGGTTTCTCTGGCATGACACCCACTACAGGTATTCAAAGAGAAGTTATGCCGGATATCAGCCCCATCAGGTAATCCGACCACACCTGGAGCATTCCAGAATGTATTGAATGGTGTTGGCGATGTTGCTCCAAGAAAAGGATTAATCAGGCTTGGAAATTTATTCGGAACCGTATAGTTATTCGCCAGTATGTTGGCACTCTCTCCACTGATGTAAGCCGCCAGAGTGGCTGAATTATTCAAACCGAACCGAGGGGTTTGTTTGACTGTAACCAACTCTAATAAACCAGGTGCACTGGCACTGGGTCCTTGCAGGGTAAACTCTCTCAACTCCCATAACGGATTCAATGCATTTTCATTGGTGCGAATTTGCCCAAGAGAGCTCTGATTAGGCAACTGACTGGCATTCGAACCATGATCAGTAAACTTTCGTGTAATTATTTCCAGAGCATCATTGTAAGCGGCGCTACCAACAGGGTTAGCATCCAGGTCTTTCCATTGCTGTGTCCATGATTTCAAACCAAAACAGCCTTGCACTTCAATGGCATATTCAAAAATAACGGTAAATGGCATGGTATTACAGCCACCGCCACTGGTGTCCAACAAACCAAAGACAAATCGAGCTTCACCTCCACTGCCACCGGCATAACCAGTTGCATTGGCTAGATCGGGTCGATTGACAATCGCCATCAGTCTCGCAGGAAATCGGTCCAGATCAGGAACTCCACCCGAAGCAGCGAGCCACGGGTTGATAATACGCGCTTGAATCTGTGCTGCGCGCCCTGGATGAGAGACGACAATACCATTAGCAGCCTGAGGCAGAATCCAAGTGCTTAACCAACTCAAGGTAAAATCCTCAGCCGACATGCCAGTCCCTTGTGACATCTCACGCATTAAGTGAGCAAAAGTCCAGGGACCTCCGGGTGTGCCTGCACCAGTACAGACATCAAATGTATTATTCGCATCCTCAACCACATTGACGGCAGTTACCATTAATGCACTGGCAACATCAATACTGGCTGCGGTAACCAGTGCCAGAATGTTATTAGGTATGCCAAAACTTCTGAAATCGAAACCATTATTAATGCGTGATACAGTCAGAATTGGTTGACGCTTTGTATCCAATTGTAAAGCATCAATAATTTCATCGTCCTTTAAATCAGAAATTTGCTTACCCAATCGCAAGATAGATTGCAAACGTCGAGTATCACCTCTGGACAGATCTGCAGCATCAAGCAATTCTTTCGCAGTCAAGTTCTGCACGACTTGACGTTGATTAAAAACAGGAATTTTTCGGTCAGACTTCAACAGTTGTTCAAGCTTCTCTGACTCAGTAAATCGGGTACCAAATTGTTCAGATAGTTTCAATGCCACTGAAGCAGTGAATATGCCATCACCCGGCTCTGCATCACTGCCTTTGCCCTTATCATTAAAAAGAACAAGTTCGTCTTCGAAAACAAACTGTAATTCAGCAGCATCAATCGGTTTATCCAATGTGATTTCAGCTCGCCCCATAGCTTTGTCGGCCAGTTCGTCATCATGCCAGATTTCAAGGCTTTTTATGTTGTCTTTGATATCCGTGCGAGATTTTCTTGGGTGAGTACTGCTAAAAAAGTGCTCAATCGTCTTTAAATCTACACCTGAGTTTTCCAACACCTTTTTGCTACTGTCCAACCCTCTTTGCGAGTTTTGAGCATAACTATTTTGCACTAGAAGGCAGGTGCTTATTGACAGTATTAATACAGCCATATATCGATTCATTTTCATGTCATCTCCGTGTGATATCTCAGGTGTCTTTATTGAAAATAAGGCATTCACAATTCACGGTCAAAAATAAGAACTTGCATAATCAATTGAATTTGCAAGTATTTTTTCTTCCAACATACAAAAACAAAGATAAAAATGGTTTTAACAGGGCAAATAATGTTAATTATCAAAAACAGTAAATCTTGATCAAATAAGCAGCCAGATAATGCAAATCTCCAGTATTCAATCAGCCTAGGGCCACACTAAAACAGCAACAGACATTGACCTCAGGTATCAGGCAATGTACTGTTTTCAATGCAATGTGGGTCCCACTGACTTAACGAGGTAATCGATGCAAATTGATCTTCAGCCGTTTCCTTATACAGTCGTACATGATGTATTTTCTCAATCAATATATCAGGCAGCTTTGTCTGACTTTCCAGTATTAAACAAGAGAACCGATGGTCGTACCGGCAAAGATTTATTTATGGATGATGAAGGTTATACCGATGTCATTCAAAGTTCAGCCTGGCGCCCTGTCTATGATTTATTAACCAGCGAGTCTTTTGTTCAGCAAACCCTGTTGGCATTCGGGCCTGCGATGGCACAGCATGGTTGCAAAGTCGATGCCAAGGACTGTTATCTCGCACCCTTTACTGAAACCCGCCAGGATTTACATAAAGAACAACTGGATTCCAGCATGGAAAAAGAAGCGATGTTCGTGAGAATGGATTTCCAGGCTGCTGGACCAGGCTATAACAAAGGAGCTCACTGTGACCATCGCCGACGGCTGGTCAGTGCATTGATTTACTTTTGCGATTCTAATGATCAATCCATGGTAGGTGGTGACCTGGTCTGCCTTAAACCCAGCAATTCAAACTTGCCTCCCCAACGCCAGTTCCCCAAGGGTTTAACACCAGCACAGGTGATAAAGCCACAACATAATCGCGGAGTGTTCTTTTTATGCTGCAATAGTTCTTTTCATGAAGTCACTCCTTTAAAGCGAATTTCAGGTGAGAGGCGGTGGCTCTATTATTCAATTTCCAGTCAGCATGATATCTGGCCTTCATGAACTACATTAACCATAATATGCGTTATGGCCTTTTAAGCTATTGGACCGATAATCTGGGTGATGAGATTCAATCCATCGCATCCAGAACATTTCTGCCCAGAGTCGATCACTATCTTGAACGTGACTATCTGGCAGACATTAACTTATCCGAAAAACACCTGTTGATTTGTAATGGTTGGTGGATGTGGTCTCGTGATAAGCATTTTCAGTTTCCTTTCAACAAGGAGATTAAACCATTGTTTATATCAGTCCACCTTGCGGCTGAATTTCGTAAACACATCTCCCAGGAAATGCTCGATTATTTTGCTCAGCATGGGCCGGTTGGCTGTCGAGACAGGGGAACACAACGCTTTCTCGAACAACAGGGTATCAGCGCTTACTTCTCAAGTTGCCTTACTCTGACACTTCCCCCTAAGTCAGTGCAAAAAACAAATGACATCTGCCTGGTTGATGTTCCCTCCAGACTGGAACAGCAGATTCCTGCTGATATCATCAACAATGCGACTCGAGTCACGCACACTCTGGAGGCTTCAAAATACCCCTCAGGAGTCACTACTGAGTATGCTCGCAATCGCTTGCACATAGCGCAGGAAATGCTGGATTTATATGCTCGATCACGGCTAATCATTACTGGACGCATTCACTGCGCACTGCCAGCTCTAGCGCTTGGAACACCTGTAATTTTTTTATCGCCAGACCCTAGATCAGACTGGAATGTAGACAGGTTGGGGCTTTTAGAAGGTATTATTCCCACCTATTCAGAGTGTAACAATGTTGACTGGTCACCTTGCCTTACTGACATTTCCTCTATCGCTCGACCATTAAAAAACCTGGTCACCCATGCCGTTAAAATCGGTCAGAATCCAATGTCTGGTGGTGCAAAATACCCAGATGATTTCATGCAACTACCAGCATTGTAAGGACAGCAAATACGGCGATACTTTATCTCATCATTCCCCGTCTGTTACAGCCTGTTCTTTGACGCTCAATCTCTGATACTTTTTCAAAGCCGTTAAACCCATGCGCCCCACATTCATGGAATGAAAATGTATCTGATCAAACTCGGGACAGCTGGTTTTCAGGTAGTTAACAAACTGCCTCTCCCCAGGCCGATGAGCATAGCCTTTTTCTCCAACCAAATAGCTTCCGGGAATATCCCAGATGTTTCCCTGCATAAAGTCGGTATTATATAAGCCTGTGTCGTGGATAATAATTAGACATTCCAAGGCTAACCAATCCTTTATTTTTTGAAAAATAGCTACATTGGAATCAAAGTCATGACTGGCATCAATAAACACAAAATCAACCAGATTTTCACCAATATCTTCATACATCACTGCCTCCCCCGGTTTGTGTAAAAACTGGAACCGATGATCTTCTATGGCCCGCGATGCTTGCAAAGCTTTATCAGAAGGGTCAAAGCTGAATAAGCGACAGTCATCCGGCATCGCACTTAAAAAATTATGCGCAGAATAGCCACCGGCAAAACCAAATTCAACAATAGTTCGGGGGTGCAGGACTTTGACCATCGCATACAGCAATAAAGCTTCATCCTGTTGTACGCTACCAGACTGAGTTCCATCCTCATTTAAATGCGACAACTCATATTTCAAAGACATATCTCTTTCTCATCATTTTGTTCTTGTGTTTCAAACTCAATATTTTTTATGGAACTTGGGAATTGCTCAGCACGGATATACCAGACACCAAATTTTTTCATCAAGGCCTCCCCTTCCACTTGATGGTCGGGACGGGGCATAACTTCATCCAGAGCTGATTTGCCTTCAGGGTGATGGCAAGGGGTTTGATCAATGACTCCGATTTTTCCATACGGAGCATTGATAATCTGAGAAACAATAATGCCAACCCCCCAACCACTTTGGGCTGCTTTGAAGACAGGCAGACATTTATCAATAATATGCCGGGAATAGATCGTTGTTCCATTTTCGATCACATTGACATGCCGCACAGCATACTCAGGCTGTCGACGTGTTATTGGAACCGTAATATGGCTGTTTTCATCACAGGCAGGTTGGGCCAGCCATAAACCCTGCTCAGAAAATATGGCAAACATGCGATTGATTTCATCCGTTGTCATCACAATATCATCATCAACCACCCAGATCGCCTCATACTGCGAAACGTCATTGTTCTCCAGAAAATGAGCAAAATTGGGGTATTTGAAATCAGTTCTCCAGACACATTTTGCCGGAGAACTTTCTGGTATGTCTCCTTTATAATAATACAGGACCATATCAAAATACCGGTCTTTACCCTGCGACCAGATAGCAACCGAATCCTGCCCTTCCCGCGGCCCTACCGATGAAAACAACAGCCATTTATTAGACATATCGACTCCCATTAGGTTGACCTTATTTGCTATATACGGATTGACCAGTTTGAGCATAATTTGCTCTGAATATTTTATACATATACTCAGGCGGTACCGGATGAGCGGTACTGGCAAAAGCAGATTGACTCCCCGCCAATAATTGTTCGGCGCTCAGAGGACTGGTTTCTATGCATTGTCTATTGGCAGAGATTTCATTATATAACCAGCTCAGAGTGATATCACCATGCAGGTTTGACGGATAATCAGGGTTCTCATTCAGGTAGTGCCCAATGGCAATCAGAGCTTCCCGGTTAAAAATCATGCCATTGCCTCCACACACAAACCACAGACCTTTATATTGCTCAGGCTTATGTGTGCATTTCTTCAAATCAGCTTCAGTGGTTGGATAAAAAGTCCCTGCCAGCACAGGAACATCTGGCTCTGAACAGCGTGATAACAATTCGACCATTCTCTCAGGAAAAACCCAGGTATCATCGTCGACGATAACCCACCATTTGCTGCCATTTTCAAACATATTCCTATCGGTATAATCACGCACAAATTCATGAAAGCGACGAGGCACCGAGGCATAGTCATCACCCGTCTCATACCCTTGCCAGCCCTGATGTGAATCAGGGCTTCCTGCCAGATAAACAACCTTGGAGGCTTGCGTAGCCCATGTGTCACGAATAGCTTCAAATCTATCTTTATAGGCATTGCAGACAGTCACGACAAAAGTAATATCATCCAACTTCCACGGCGAAAACGAAGGCTTAAGTAAATTCATTATTAACAGCTGACTCCTTAATAGTTGCAGGTTAGTCGGGGTGAAAACAAAGGCCAAAAAACCAGTTAACACTCTCTAATTGCATATACAATGTGAATATCTAGAAAACAGGATAATCACTGTTGACCGAGTAAATATGTACCCCAAAATAGTCAAGAATTGATTGCAGTTTGAATAAAGTTTCATCGGACAAGTGTGATCTCCACTTTGATAATTGATTATCGCTATCTTGTTGAAAAGCACCTTGAAAATCAGTTGAACTTGCTCGTTTAAAATCAACCGTATTAAGCTCTATCTCCAGGCCAAGTTGTTGGCAGATTTCTGAAAACTCTGCCTCTGGATTTGTCACTAGATTCTCATAGAAGACCAAACGCCAACGGCGTTCGTTATCACTTTGTTCTATTACCGTTTTATTATGGATGCACCACAGTGCCAGCAACTGCTCAATCGTGCTCTCAAGACTTTGCAAATAACTAAAATGAACACCGTAGATATCATTGTTAATGGAATCTGGTAACTGAAACGTGTTGCTATTTTCATTTTGTGAGTAAAAGTTCGATGCTTGCGAAAGTACGGTTGGCAAAGGATGCCTGAGTAGATACAAGGGCCGATATCTGAATTCAAATGTATTACACAACCAAGGGAGCAACAGACTGGCCCTGACAAATTTCGTCATCACTTTTTTGCCTCTACAAAGTTTTGACAATGATTTGCTGTAGCGCAAAGTCCATGGGGAGTTTTTCTTTAAGGTCAAAATATCCTGCATCAATTGGCTGGCGATAGGATCTTTGATATGTTCTCTGAGGTAAGGCCGCGTTCCCCATTTAAGCTCGACAGGTACAATATCAGCCTGTTTCGGATGCAGCGGTTCCCAATTCGATATCACCAAGGGATCATAAGCCAATGTTTCCATCAACCAGGTTCCTCCTGATCTTGGTTCAGTGCACAAGATAATGGAATCACGCACATCAAACTCTCTGCTACGCAGATAGGTATCATGCATGCTACATTGCAAATGAGTGATTAATGGCGATAAGCGTACAGAAAAGTTCATATCATTAGTGTTTGCCATGCATCAGTCTGAAATCATTCAACTTAACTATTATCATGATCTTTATAACGCAGATTTGATTATGACTTGCATACATAGAGATTCCATTAACGCTGCTTGAAGCACGAACCCGCAACAAAACCATCTCGGATTGAATCGGCAATACCCTGAAATTTCCAACGACCGTAACGACCAACCATATGAATACCCTGTTGCTGCAAAGCACCCAGAGATTGTTGTTGCCATTGAGAGCCCGGCCATGACCAGGTATAAGCAACATCAATCCAGGTAGGATCAACAACTTCGATACTGGAGATATAGCCCCAATCCTGCAATTCACTGATAACGGCATCGGAAAATTCCTTTATCTCAGTGTCTGATGGTTTATTTCCACCAGGATAGGCCCGTTCAACATAAATACTCGTCCTGTTGTGTTGTTCACGAGCAGATTCGGGCATAAATGACCGATCAACATTGGAGTAGAAACCCACTCGATGAAAGCCACTTCTGGTGTCAGGGGTATAACACCAGTGATCACCTGGACATTTATCTGCTTTCACAGCACCAATATTTAATACCAGAACCGAAACATAGGGGTCAGCTGCTGCATTAACACTCACTCCAGATAATTCCAACGTTTTATTTAATGGCAGGGTCGAGATAAGTTCGTCATACTGTTCTTCATTGCCATCAGCAAATGAAACGACTCTAGAATTAACATCAATTCCAACAACACGCTTTTTGAAACGTATATCACACAGATTCGACATACACTGAGTCAACTCATTGAGTCCATTCTCAGGGTAGACATAGCTCGTGTTATAGCCCACTTGCGATGTACTCTCGAACGCACCTTGGACAGCCAAAGAGAGATTTACCGGTGATTTATAACCATCCTGTGGTGCTATCTGATCATATAATCCAGCGGTATACAGTTCATGGAATGGAAAGAAGAATTTCTCACACAATGTGTCACCAAAACTCTCTCTTTGCCACTGTTTCATCGTGACATAAGAACCTGAAGGACGTGACATTTCGATTAGTGCATTCGCCCTGATTTGCTGGGGCAGATAGCGTAAGTTGTGCTGTAAAGGATAAGGTACATACAAATCATCTGCACTGAAGTAGATAGAGCTACTGCGTGTGTATGTCTGCAAGGGAACAAGGTTTTGGATGAAATGGAGTATTGCTTCGTCTCCACCAAAGAGCCAATGCCCCCCACCCAATTCGAAACGGTAAGCTTCGCCATCTTCTGGAGCTACCGGCAAACGGGTGCTATCACCCGGTCGAATATAATAAGAAGAGCAAATCCCTCCCGGTGAAGTGTGTGCTTCAAACACTGGCAAATTCGACGCAATACCTGCCGCCAATCCTGTGACCCCGCCACCTAATATCAAATTATTCATATTCCCCCGTTATCTACAGAATTGACTGGTTGAGCCAGTAATGCATTAATATCTCTCCTGTTGATTGCTCGCAGCTCAGGCTTTTGCATCAACCGGTACCTTCCAGGAACTGATTTCTCTTAATAATTTCCACGATTGCCATGACCATGGTCGATATAAAAGGCTTCTGCAGGTATAACCTGCTGCGGTTCGCAGATGCCCATTTTTCAAAGCCCTTCTAGCCCAGTCCTGATAAACTTCTGGTCGGTTCCTCGGTTCTGGAAGAACCACTTCTGCCATGAGAGACGCTTGAAGACCACGCCTTTTCAATGCCGTCTGAATACAGTGTCTGACAATTGATCGCTGCTGCTTGGTTTGTGTATAACAGATACTTTCCAAGTGTTGCCGATAATGCAATAAAATATCAGGGAGGTTGATCAACTCTCCCTGCTCAGCCAGACGCAAAAACAAATCAAGGTCTTCGGCGTACTCACAATCTGTTGAATACCCTTGCAAGGCAACCATCGCTGCGCGTCGAACCGTAAAGCCTGGGTGACAAATGTAATCACCATGCCCTTTAAGCAAAGCCTGATCAATATCATTGTGAGACAAGGGTAAATGCTTTGAACCAATCATCTGTCCTTGTGGATCGATAAGTTCAACCTGACAACCAACTCCTATACAATCCTGCTTTTGGCGCAGGTAATCTACCTGAACCTGAAGTCGCTGAGGCAATGCAATATCATCAGCATCCATTCGGGCTATGAACTCACCTTGTGCTTCTGCAAGGCCTCGGTTTAAAGCGTTGACAATTCCGCTGTGGGCAAGGCGGATCAGCTGAACCCGTGAATCACCTTGTGCGTATTGCTGCAATATAGAAATTGAACTATCCGTTGATCCATCGTCGATTATCAGGAATTCAAAATTCTTGAAAGTTTGAGCCAGGATGCTCTCAACAGCTTTGCTTAAATACCTCTCCGCATTATAAACAGGCATAACAACGGAAAGTTCAGGTTTTCTCGTTATAAACATCGCATTGGTTTCTTCCTCAGGGTCAACTGACAATCAAATTATTGTGACAGGACAACTTAGACTCAAAACAATAATTGTATTAAACCAACAAAAGAGTCAGGCAACAAGCAGAATTGCTGTTACCTGATCCTTGGAGACTAATCCAATGGTCACCACTGTTCAGTAATGACATTACCGTGTGCTATTTATTCGAACGACCAACCATTGTTCACTCTTTGTCCGTAGCAGCTGGGCTGAATAGAAAAAGCTAAACAATTAACGCCTTACACTTTACTCCAACAACAAGACTGAAATCAGTGCGAACAAGCGCTTTTAGTGCAACTTCATTTTGGGGCGGATTAATTTAGACAATTTGCTCATGATGATGATAAATGACCCTTTGAAATAACCATGAATCGCCAGTTGATGCATTCGATATAATGACAAATACATGAGCCTGGCTATTCTGCCTTCAACGAACATGCTGCCTTTGACTAGATTTCCCATCAAGCTACCCACGGTAGAAAATCGGCTCAAATTCACTAATGAGCCATAGTCTTTATACTTAAACTCAACCAACTCCAACCCTTTTAGCTCATTTTGTATGTTTTTCGCCACAACACTTGCCATTTGATGAGCCGACTGTGCTCTGGGTGGTACTCGTTGGCCATCTGCCATTTCAACCCCACAACAATCACCTATCGCATAAATAGATGTATCATTTTCAGACTTCAAAGTGCGATGACAGACAATCTGGTTGCCCCGATTAACAGCCAAACCAATGTCAGCAAGCCAGTCCGCTGATTTGACTCCCGCAGACCAAACCATAAGGTCAGCTTCAATCTTATTGCCATCGGCATCAATAAATCCATCTTCCTGTGCCCCGACAATACGTTTGTCACGGTGGATAGTGACTCCCAGCTTTTCTAATTCTTTTGCAGCAGCGTCAGCAATGCGCTCAGGTAAGGCTGGTAAGATCCGTGGACCAGCTTCGATCAATTCAATTGCAAGGCGCTGACCGGGTTTATTATCAACATCATAATTTCCAACCAGCTCAACCACATGATACAGCTCAGCCGAGAGTTCAACTCCTGTCGCCCCTGCACCAACAATAGCCAGTTTAGTTACCGGAATGCCATCATTTTCATCAACAGCTTGGCTATTGCGCAGAAAACTATTCAATAATTTTCGCTGAAAGCGCTGGGCTTGTTGACTGGAATCCAACATATAGCAGTGCTCGCTGACACCCGGAGTACCAAAATCATTACTGGTGCTGCCGATAGCAAGTACCAAAGTGTCATAGCTGATCTTGCGTTCAGGTAAAACCAGACTGCCATTATCTTGTGATAACAATGGTGCCAGGGTAATCGTCTTATTGGCAGAATCAACATACGATAAATCGCCCACCTGAAACTGGTAGTGATGCTTGGCAGCATGTGCCCGGTACACAACACCATCAATTTCAGTATCCATTGAACCCGTTGCCACTTCGTGCAGCAAGGGTTTCCAGATATGCACGGCATTGCGATCAACCAGTGTTATTTTTGCTGTATTTTTTTTGCCTAATTTATGCCCCAGTTTGGTAGCCAGTTCCAGGCCACCTGCGCCACCACCTACGATGACAATGTGTTGTTTAGTTTTCATTGTTGGTATTCTCAAAATATATTCAGCTTAGTTTTTGAGATGGTATTCACTATAAAAACTAAGCTGAAAATACTGGCAACAATGGCTCTTCTTTACGCTAATTTAACTCATTTCTACGGTTAAATCTTGAAAACATATGAACTTTTCGCATAAACAGCGTTGAAAACCTATTTATAGAAAAATTATCGTCACCATCTGTGCTTTCATGATATAGCCAATAATAAACAACCTTCTTCAGAGATCAAAATTTATGAGAAACAACACGCTATCAAGTCCAATTCGAGCATCAAATTCCAGCTATTTTAACCAGGCCTGTTGACACTAAAGATATGAACCGGAATCAGAAAAAAGCAAAATTTGAAGAACTATAAACTCTGACACAAAAAATTAAACCTGAAGTCCAACATTAACTGACTGAGCATATCAAACCTCTTATTGTTGAGCTTCCAGAAAAGTCCACTGAATTATTGGCCGAAAAAGAGCGGATACGGTCTGGGTGGAAGCACTAGATAACTCTTTTCAGCATGCTAGTCTGTCTCGAATTTAGCCTAACTCTAATTGCTTCTTCGCATCATTATCATGTTCAGAATAATTGATAGTATCATTGCTTACTTCCAGCAGACAGATCCACACACACTCTCAACATTAATCCAACAATGGAATGCTAAGGGCGTTAAACACCTCAAATTACCAGTTTTATAAAGTGATATATGCTGTTCGTTTTTTACAAGTTGGCTGAAATTCAACTGTTAGAATTCAGTTCTTTTCAAAAGGAAATTTTGTTGTATGAATAGACGTCACTTCTTACTCTCTTCTGTGAGCACTTTAAGTGCATTACCGTTAACAACAAATAGTCAGGCAAACTCATATCTGACACCACTTTATCAACTAATTCTGGATAATAACGGTAACTCAAATGGTTCATGGCTGGATAACGTCGGTCTCTTACCCGTGGGACATGACGCCTTCACAGTGACGGGCAGATCACAGGAAATTTATGTTGATGGGGATGCTACCAATCAGGGGACTGGCACTCAACTCAGCCCTTTTAAAGATTTCTATTTTTTAGGTGGGCGCAACTCTGCGGGACAACGATTCAAATCCAGCATTCCAATTGATCCTGCAGATACCGTGATTTATGTCAGAGGCTCCTTCAAACACTCCGATCATTCTCAAGATATTAATGGTCAGTTCATGAGGATACACATTGAAGAGGATCAAATGTCAGATGGCTCAGGAGGCTTCAACCTATTCACCAAAGACAAACCATTGGTTTTTACTCCATGGCCTGACCAGGCCGGCCCCATATTTGATGCCGAAAATGGCAGTTACCCCGGCAGCGCAGGCAACTCACAAGGGGATAGTTCGCCTATTTTTGCGGCAGGTAGTGAGTCAGGACGCTATACCGATGTCGAATTCCGCGGCTTTACGGTCAAAAATGGCACTTGCGCTAACCGCATGATGTTTCATCAGGGTTGCCGCTCTGCCAAATTGATCAGCTGTCGTATTTTTGATGGTAAGCCCCCCAGTTCTTCACCAGCACAAAGCGGTGGCGTCTCTTTTGAAATGTCCGTTACCGATTGTGACCATGTAATAGATCATTGTGAAATATATAATAATACGGCGGCATTAACCGGCAATGCAGGAGAAGTAGGTTGGCGTTCAACGGTTGGCAGCTCCACTAACAAACTAACAAACAAGTTGGTCGTGCGAAATTCAATCCTGCGCGACGGTTATCATGCATTTACTGGAAAACATTCAGGAAATACCAACGTAATCGCAATCAATAACTATATCCACAGCACCACCTCTAATGCGATATACGCCAGAGGAGGTAGAATCGCATTTGAATATAATTTAATTAAGGACTGTCCGGGAATGTGCCGGCCGGACTATCAAAATCTGAACACCTCGCAGGAATTAATATTTGACCATAACACTGTCATCAACTGTGATGCGATCATTCAAACAACCGCTGACACACCGGCTTTGGCGAATGGACCAGTGAGCGTTGCGTTGACCAACAATGCCTTTCTGGACAGCCTTTTTTCGGACATAGCCCTTGATTTTAATACACTGTATGATGATGGCTTGACACCAACCCCTGATATATTGACATCAAGCAACAACCGCTTCGGTTTTGCCAACCCCAGTGCCGTGTTTTTGCAGCGTAAAAATCAACCTGATTTAAACTACACTGCAGCCATGTCAGCAATCAGTGATTCAGGTAGCTTATTCGCCACTCCAGAGATCAATGCAACAACATTCATTCCCGACGCCAATGGCAACTGTTATTTAAGCGGTTCAGGAGGCACTAATATTGGTGCTTTTTAATACTCGGATAAAAAGGTCAAACATGCAATTATCAAACCTTGGTTTTATGAGACGCTATTCACGCCCAGGAAGCTGTAGCCTTGACGTTTATTCCTTCAACAAGGACAAACTGGCTTTAACACAAACATCACAAATCAATGTTTTGCTTATTTGAGATTCGATTAGACGCGCCACCTCATGTTGGTTTTTTCCGCAAAAAGAACAGCAAGGCTCTGGTCGGTGCGTTTCAGCCTGAGCCTTGTTCACCCTTGCGGCTTCAATCTCCTTAATCGTATCGAGATCAATTTGTTCCCCCAACTGATTGACCAAGCGGACTCCATCAACCAAAGAGTAGCCCTGATTGAGCCGTTTTTTTATTAAATCAGCTAATTCAAACTCATCGCCAGTCAGGTTTGTCAGCATTTGCTTTGATTTTTCATTGACGTCAAACTGGCTTAAAATTTCTTTCACAATTGTTTCTACATCTTTGTCATCATTCATATCGTGTCCGTTCTGGTCAATGTATCGGAAATCAACAAATTCTCCGCTTTAAAATTGACAATAATCTATAGGGGCTATCGGTTTTACTTGAGATAGATCAAGGCTATACGTGCTGATCAAAAAGAATTGGATTCCCGTCCGGATCCAGTACTATCAAACTACCTGCCCCACTGGTTGATGCATCCACTTCGGTTGTTAGATCAAGACCTTGAGACTTCAACTGATTTTGAATATCACGGATGTCGGTAAAAGAATCTAATTGCCCGGCACTTTGATCCCAACCGGGATTGAATGTTAAGGTATTTTTTTCGAGCATACCTTGAAACAGTCCAATAATATGATCTCCATTTTTCATAACCAGCCAGTTCTGTGAAATATCACCAGCAAAAATATTAAACCCAAGCTTTTCATAGAAACTCTTAGACGCGCCGATATCTTTAACATTCAAACTGATTGAAAATGCACCTAACTCCATAATCGCCTCCTGTATTTGTCATTTACTCATAGTGGATATATAACACCTTATTCAATACTGCATAGCTAACCTGAGTGATTATACCGCCAAACACCCATGTATTCCTGCTGAACACATTACTCGAATCATCAAACGATAGCTGAAAGCAGAGCAATCAAACCGGCAAGCACAAGCAAACCCGTAGCTTCGATGAAAAGTGCTTTCGCCCAATAAGTCTCATCTTGTTCACTCCGGCCCTCGGCAGGATACCGCCCCAATGTCACAATACGATAAAAATACCAACCTATTGTCCAACCGATAGACTCAATAAAAAGATCCCACGCCAGAAACTGCAAGCCTCTGAGAAGCAACAATATCAACTTCAAAACTGGTTTTAATAAACCATCAGCCACGTCTTCCATTTATCCTCCTGTCATTACTCTAAATTCTGTTTAAACTCCTATATGCAGATCCCTTTATCTACCAGAATATCAACGCTGTAACTGGAATAAAGCTCACCACTGAAGTGCGGGTGAGGCAGCCACCACACAAACCAGTTGGCCGCATTTTTATCCACAACAACCTGGATTTTTTGCGTTAGGCAGTCAGCATATGTCACCTGCACATGATCAACACTCTCAATCCAGGTCGAAAGCCAGGCAGACTTGTTTTTGGAACATTTCCGCCATTGCTTTCTGGATTCTGATGAAAAAGGCGCTTTTTCTTCTACCTCTCGACAACTACCTGTCAGCGGGTGAACCAGATGAACAAAATTATATCGATCATCCCTGACACCTTCAGCTAACACAGATCCATCCGACTTGTAGAAGTAGACTTCAGCATCGCGCAACACGCCTTGTTCTGTCAATAAACCAGACGATTTAAAAGCCAAACGAATATTGGCATACGCATAGTTTTTTGAACACCAATATCCATAAAACAAAGCCAGGCCCGTTGCTATCCCTATGCCAAGCAACACCTTCAATATATCCCTCCCAGCAGTAATCTATAGAGTATTAATCCAGTATACTATCTATAACGAAACATCGTTAAAACGGTTTTTCATTTTTAATGTTCCCTTATTATTCCAATCGCCAATGCCTAAAAAGTGAGTATCATTCTGATAGACTCGGCAATGATTACGAATATTGTCTACCTTGATTTGTCCCATTTCGGTATATGAAGTATCAGCATCTGGCTGAGTCAGGTGGCGAATAGTTTGCCCTTGTGCAAGACGGTGCGCCTGGCTTGCATCAACCGATACAAAAGGCAGTGATTTTAATAATTCATCTGGCGCGATTAGACCAGCATTAATCATATCAGCTCGATTTTGACCACTCTTCTCAGCAAATAAGGTCTCAACTTGCTCGATAAGCAAGGCATTTTCCACCGACAAATATTTGCTGGCTGTTCGACGTAACTCAACAACATGCGCTCCACAACCAAGGACTTCACCCAGATCAGCAGCCAGCTGACGAACATAAAAACCACTGGAACAGTGCACATTGATCCGTGCACGGTTGTCGTTTAATAGCTCACCCGTCAATCCATAAACGGTCATAGAACGTGGCTTACGTTCAATCTCCTGCCCTTTGAGGGCCAGTTTATACAGAGGCTGTCCTTTATGCTTCAAGGCACTGACCATTGGGGGAATCTGTTCGATTGCACCCTTGAATTGGTCCAGAGCTGACTGAAACTGATCTACTGAGAATACAACCTCCCTCGTAGAAGTCACATCACCATCGCTATCATGCGAATCAGTACTTACACCAAATTGGATGATGGTTTCATATTGTTTATCAGAATGCAGAAAATATTGTGATAAGCAGGTTGCTTTACCAAAACAAATAGGCAACAAACCTGTCGCTAATGGATCTAGGCTACCGGTATGACCCGCTTTTTTAGCATTAAACAGGCGCTTTATCTGCTGCAATACATGATTAGAAGACCGTCCTGTGGGTTTGTCCAATAGTAAAACACCGCATATATCATCACCACGATGCTTGACCATATACCCTTACCTTGCCCCAGATAATGGGGCTATTCGTTCGAATTGCTATCAGCTAGAGCTGAATCAATCAAAGCCGATATATCGGCACCACGCTTGATAGAATGATCGTATTTAAAGTGCAAATCTGGGCAACGACGCATATCCAGAGATTTCATCAAGCGGTGGCGTAAAAACTTACCCGCTCGATCTAGAGCCTTCATGGAATCATCAATCGCCTGTTTATCACTCAAATCAGGTCCGATAACAAATACTTCGGCATGCCGTAAATCACGACTCACCTCAACATCAACAACAGTCAGGCTGTTAACCCGTTCATCATTGACTTCCAGTTTGATCAGATTAGCCAGTGCGCGGCTAACCAACTGCGCAACACGGTCACTTCGTGGAAAATCTTTAGGCATACTTTGTATTCGTCATTCTTGTCAGTCAATCACCAGTCAATGTATTAAAGCAACACTTATAGCGTTGCTTTAACCTCAACTTTTTCAAAAATCTCCAGCTGATCACCTACCTTAATGTCACTATAGTTCTTCACACCTATACCACATTCAGTGTTGGCTTTAACCTCTGTCACATCGTCTTTAAAGCGACGTAAGGAGTCAATTGTTCCTTCAAAGATAACCACATCATCACGCAACACACGTACTTCAGCATTACGCTTGACCATACCTTCAGTCACATAACTACCAGCAATAGCCCCGATTTTAGGTGCTTTGAAGACATCACGGACTTCGACATAGCCCAGAACCTCTTCTTTGATATCAGGATCCAACAAACCTTCCATCGCTGACCTGACGTCATCGATAACATCATAGATAATACTGTAGTAACGAATCTCAACATCTTCCACTTCAGCCAGTTTTCTGGCGGTTGCATCAGCTCGCACATTAAAACCAACCACAATACCCGAAGATGCCATGGCCAGATTTACATCAGACTCATTAATCCCGCCTACCATGCCATGGATTACAGACACTTTAACCGCATCAGTAGATAGTTTTATCAATGATTCAGATAATGCTTCAATCGAACCTTGAACATCAGCTTTGATCAGCACATTCACTACTTTCTGACTACCATCCTGCATGTTCTGGAACATATTTTCCAATTTGGCAGCTTGCTGGCGAGCCAAGCGTTTTTCACGCTCCTGTGCTTGCCTGAATTCAGCAGCTTCACGTGCTTTGCGCTCGTCGCTAACGACTTTCATTTCATCGCCAGCAGAAGGTACACCACTGAGTCCTTGAATTTCAACTGGAACAGATGGGCCCGCTGTTTTAATCGGTTTCCCGAGGCTATCCAACATAGTACGAACTCGGCCAGTCTCTTTACCGACAAGAACAATGTCGCCTGTTTTCAATTCACCCTGCTGCACTAAAATTGTTGCTACCGGACCTCGACCTTTGTCCAAACGCGCTTCTACAACAGTACCTTTAGCAGGACCCGTTGGCTGCGCTTTTAATTCAAGAATCTCTGACTGCAAGGCTAGAGAATCAAGTAATTGATCTACGCCTTCACCTGTATGAGCTGAAACAGGAATCATCATCACATCACCACCCCAATCCTCAGGAATGACTTCATGAGTCGCCAGTTCCTGTTTGACTCTTTCAGGGTCAGCATCTTCTTTATCCATTTTATTAATGGCGACAACCATTGGCACATCTGCACTCTTGGAGTGGTGAATCGCCTCAATCGTTTGAGGTTTAACACCATCATCAGCAGCTACAACCAGAATAACAAGGTCTGTTGCCTGGGCACCACGCGCACGCATGGCACTGAATGCCTCATGGCCGGGTGTATCCAGAAAAGTAACATCACCATTGGATGTTGCCACCTTATACGCCCCTATATGTTGCGTAATCCCACCTGCTTCGCCCTGAGCAATCTTGGCCTTACGAATGTAGTCCAGCAATGACGTTTTACCATGGTCAACATGACCCATCACCGTAACTACAGCACTTCGTGGCGACAACATTGACTCATCAACCTGTTCTTCTTCTTTTTGCAAAAAAGCTTCCGGGTCAGTTTGTTTGGCATCAACAGCAGTATGGCCCATCTCTTCAACAACCAGAGTTGCTGTATCTCTATCCAGAGTTTGATTGATGGTCACCATAGTGCCCATATTGAACAATACTTTAATCAATTCATTAGACTTAACCGACATCGCCTGAGCTAAATCAGCAACACTGATATTCTCTGGAATCTCTACCTCATGAATTACTGGTGCCGTTGGTCGTTCAAAACCATGCATATCTGCAGAGCTGGAAGTAATATTATTAGGACGACGTTGTTGTGTACGCCCTCTACGACCTTTTGCAACGTGCAATTCTTCACGGCCACGACCGCCTTTACCGCGTTTTTTACCTCGATTATTATCGTTGGAATTAGGAGCACGTTGATCAGTTCCTGCTTTTTTCGTGTCAGCTGTTGTTTTAGCAACTGGCTTGGCGGCTGGTTGAGCCGGCTTAGGCGGAGCCTCTTTGATAATTGCTCGGGGCAGTTTTCGCTTAGTCGTTTGCTCTGGTTCTTTCGGAGCTACAACAGACTTAGGCTTAATGTCCTGCTTTCTCTGTTTCGCTGGTCGAGATGGCGGCAAGCCACTTTGCAGCACAACTCTCACCCGTTCTTGAGGCGGCTGCTGCACTTGCGCTTTAGGAGGTTCTTGTTCTTTAGGCTGTTCCTGTTTAACAACAGGTTCCTCTTTGACTTCTGTAACAGCTTCCACCGTTTCCTCCTCAATAGTGTCAGTCGTATCTTCAGCTTTAGAACTTGTTTCAACAACCGTTTCTTCTGTATCTGTAGCAGCTTCTTCAGCAATTACTTCCTGTTCTGCCGCTTGAGCAGCCTCTTGCTCTTGTCGTTTCTGAGCCTCCAGCTCCTCCTGTTCAGCTTGTTGCCGCTCTAATTCTGCTTTTTGCTCAGCCAATTCTTTCGCTTCAATAGCAGCCTGTTCTTCAGCTTGAGCTTTTTGTTCAGCCTCTAAACGTGAATTTTCTTCCTGCTCTATGACTAAACGTTCTTGCTCGACACGCTCGGCTTCTTCTTGTTGCAGTCGCTCCTGTTCTTGCTCAACCAGAACTTCGCGCTTGATAAAAGTACGTTTCTTCTTCACCTCAACCTGAACAGTACGTGTTGTACCTGTTCGAGATTTCTGTTTGATTTCAGAAGTTGTTTTACGGTTTACAGTAATTTTACTGCGTGCTCCACCTAATGTCTTGGTAGCTGTAGCTGCCGAACCTGAACGTAGGTAATCAAGCAATTGACGCTTCTGCGCATCATCCAGTTCATCGTCAACACTTTTACCTTTGACACCAGCCTCATTGAGCTGTTTAACCAGTCTTTCTGGGTCTAAATTAACTTGTTCAGCGAACTTTTTTATCGTAATAGTTGACATGATTGGCCTCGACTCCAGCTAATTAAACGTTACTTTCTTCAAACCAGGGTTTGCGCGCAGTCATGATCAGAGCTTCAGCTCGCTCTGTATCAATACCTTCGATGTCTATAATTTCATCTACCGCACATTCGGCTAAATCTTCCATAGTTTTGATGCCACTCAGCGCCAAAAATTTTGCCGTTTTTTCATCCATACCATCCATAGTCAGTAAATCTTCCTCAGGTTGAGCGCCTTTGAGCTGTTCTTCCTGTAAAATAGCCATTGTGACTAGAGCATCTTCTGCCCGACTGCGTAATTCATCAACCAAAGCCTCATCAAATTCTTCAACTTCCAACATTTCTTCACGCGGCACATAAGCGACTTCTTCAAGTGTGGTAAAGCCTTCCTGCACCAGAATAGCGGCAACATCATCGCCTATGTCCAGCTTTTCCATCAAAACCTGACGGACCTGAGCGCTTTCTTCTTCAATTTTTTCATTGGCTTGATCATTGGTCAAAATGTTTATTTCCCAACCTGTCAGCTCTGATGCAAGACGCACATTCTGTCCTCCTCGGCCAATAGATTGAGACAAATTTTCTTCCGCAACAACAACATCCATCGTATTGCTGTCTTCATCAACCATAATTGACTCTACTTCAGCTGGCGCTAATGCATTGATAACAAACTGCGCTGGATCTTCTGACCATTTAATAATATCAACTCGCTCACCACCAATTTCATTTGACACACTTTGAACTCGTGAGCCACGGATACCAACACAGGCACCGACCGGGTCGATTTTACCATCATTGGATTTAACCGCGATCTTCGCACGCAAACCGGGATCGCGTGCAGCACTGACAATTTCAATGATGCCATCACCTGCCTCAGGTACTTCCATACGAAACAATTTCAATACCATATCGGAAGTGACACGATCTAGAATCAGCTGCGGTCCACGCTGTCCGACACGTACCTCAGCCAATATCGCACGAACACGGTCTCCTGGGCGCAAACCTTCTCGAGGAATAATTCTTGAACGAGGTAAAGAGGCTTCAACGCCGCCAATGTCAATGATTACATCACCACGATCAAGGCGTTTAACCACCCCAGACATTAATTCGCCCAATTTAGGCTCATAATCATTGGCCACACGATCACGCTCAGCCTCACGTACTTTCTGTAAAATGACCTGCTTGGCGGCCTGGGCTGCAATGCGACCAAACTCAACAGCTTCTAAAGGCTCTTCGATAAACTGACCAATTTCGATGTCAGCTTGTTTCTCTTGTGCGTCCTTCAATGAAATCTGCTTCGTTGGGAATTCGATTTCTTCATCATCAGGTAACACTTCCCAACAACGAAATGATTCATAATCACCTGTTGTTTGAAAAATATGAACTCGTGCTTCAATATCTTCACGATGACGTTTGCGTGTTGCCGTTGCTAACGCCGCTTCAATCGCTTCAAAAATGACTTGTTTTTCGACGCCTTTCTCACTGGAAAGAACATCTGCCATCAATAAAATTTCGTTAGCCATTTATAGCCTCTTATCATTCTCACAATTATCAATTACCGACTGCGTCAAGTAATTACCGTTATATCAACTATCAACCGAAGGTAACTTATCAAAGTCAGGTACCAGACGGGCTTTATCCATTTCCTGGATAGATAACTCAAACAATTCACCATCAACTTCAATAGTGACAACATCCTCTTCAATCGAACGTAAAATTCCAGTATAGCGCCTACGACCGTTATCAGAAGAAGACATACGTACCTTTATTTTCTGACCAACAACCCGGGCAAAATGCTCCACCTTTGCCAGTGGTCGATCCAAGCCAGGTGATGACACTTCAAGCGTATAGCGGCTTGAAATAGGATCTTCCACATCAAGAATGGCGCTGAATTGTCGACTCGCTTTGGCGCAGTCTTCAACATTAATGCCCTGCGGTGAATCGATAAACACTCTTAATACAGCAACATCGCCACCCGCCAATTCGACCGTTAACAGCTCATAACCAAGAGCAGCAGCTCCAGCTTCCAGCAAGTCGTGTATTGAAGTCATGGTTAATGCCATAAAAATTTCACCTAAAATTAAGTTTCAGCTTGCGTTAAAGATAATGGCTTGTAGTTTTAGAATGCTAGGTTAAAACACTTTGGCAACAATACAGTGTTAACTGTGTTCAATTGTAATACTTAGCTGTGTTTAATGGTAACACTAGAAAACAGCATCAAAAAATGGGCCTGAAGCCCATCCTATCCCACTCAATGTTCTAAACAAGCGCCTAAAATAGTCATCAACAAAAACGTTAAGCACAAAAAAACCCCGCTCAAGCGAGGCTGCCAAATACCACTTTGGTATCAATCAAACGCCTTCGTTGATTGATACCAAAGGTATGTTGGTAGCGGGGGCAGGATTTGAACCTACGACCTTCNNCTTCGGGTTATGAGCCCGACGAGCTGCCAGACTGCTCCACCCCGCATCGAGTGAGCGCATTCTAACTAAGGTAGTTATTTATTACAACCGATAATCACAATAATATTGATATTGTTTTTCGGCTTGTAAAATTAACCAATAACAAAGCTAAAAATACACCTAAAAATATAGCTATAACACCATAGTATGGTGCCGAAGGCCGGACTCGAACCGGCACGGCTTGCGCCACTACCCCCTCAAGATAGCGTGTCTACCAGTTCCACCACTTCGGCAAATTCGGTGAATTGCATATTCTATAGTACAAATAATCGTTAAAAAAATTTATGAGATGGTACCGAAGGCCGGACTCGAACCGGCACAACTTGCGTTACTGCCACCTGAAGACAGCGTGTCTACCAATTCCACCACTTCGGCATCTCATTTATTCACACAGATCTTATAATTTATACGTCTTTATTTGGGAACTTCCGGCGTTTGCGGTTGTTCTTCATTTATCTGAGTATCAGTTGGAATAGCTGGCACAGAATCAGATTCCAGAGATGGCAAATCAGTTTCAGACTGAACTGGAACTGTAGGTACATCTGTAGGCTGTTCAATAACAGAACTATCTTGCTGAATCACCGACTCATCAGCAACACTACGATCGCGCGCAGTGTCTTTGGCATAAACAAAAGCCAGAGCAAGACTTCCCAAAAAGAAAACAGTCACCAGAACCGATGTCGTACGGCTCAGAAAATTGGCTGAACCACGACTGCCAAAAACACTCTGGGAACCGCCACCACCGCCAAACGCTGAACCAGCATCACCTTTACCTTGCTGTAACAACACCAAGCCAATGATGCCAACTGCGGCAAAAACGACTAAGACGAATAATATTTGTGCGATCATATTTTACTCTTATTTTTTCTTAAATCTCGTTTACTCTTTAACACATCCATCAGCAGCACAAATAATGGCTGTAAAATCCTGAGGATGCAATGACGCCCCACCAATAAGGCCGCCATCAATATCTGCTTGTGCAAACAAGCTTTGTGCATTATCTGGCTTAACACTACCGCCATACACAATACGAACTGAATCAGCAATGTCAGCAGTCACCGACTGTTTCGCCAGATATTGACGAATAAACTGGTGCACTGTCTGCGCCTGCTCAGGCGTCGCAGTCATTCCAGTTCCAATTGCCCATACTGGTTCATAGGCAATCACTGCATGCAACCAGTCAGCACTTGCCGTCATGCTGATAACAGCATCTAGTTGTGCCGTTAATACTGACTCAGTCACACCTTGCTCTCGTTGTTCCAGCGTTTCACCAACACACAGTATCGGCCTCAGACCTGCTTGGGCAATTGCCACAAACTTGCTGGCGACCAATGCATCATCTTCAGCAAACAATTCACGTCGCTCTGAGTGCCCAACAATGACATATCTGCAACCAGCTGTTTTCAACATAGCTGTAGATATTTCACCGGTATAAGCACCACTGGCATTTTGATGCACATTCTGCGCACCAACCGCCAAGCCATCACGCTCATGCAATACATTCAACAAAGTGAACGGCGGACAAATAACTGTCTCTATTGCACTATGGTCATAACTCAAACCTGCAATAGCATCTTGCATGGCTGTAGCCAGCAGAGAATCACCGTGCATTTTCCAGTTTGCTGCAATAAAGTATTGTCGTGTTCGCATATATTATCCGCGTTTCAAAATCAGTGCAGTACCCATCTATAGACGAACACTACACCACACTAATCTAATGTTGCGCGATGTTACCGATGGACGTCGAATAAAGCAACCGCTTTCCAACACCAAACCGATAATTTAGAACGCAAAAAACCATCAAAATCTCAACACCATCAACATAATGCCCTGACGGCTGATGCGACTTGTTCACAGCATTGATTCACCAAGAGAGTATCCTGACCTTCCACCATAACTCGGATCAAAGGCTCGGTTCCAGATGGACGCAGTAAAATTCGCCCCCGATCAGCCAGTGCATGCTGCACATCATCAACCGCCAGCAAAACACTCTCTGAATTACAAATCTGGCTGGCGCTTAAATCAACCCCTTCAGACAAACGCACATTAATCATAGTCTGCGGATAAATTGAATATTCCGCGACAATTTCATGCAGGGGCTGCTGACGTTTGATCAATTTCTCTACCACCTGCAGGGCTGAAATTAAACCATCTCCAGTGGTTGTTTTATCCAGACAGATCAAGTGACCGGAAGACTCTCCTCCCAAACGCCAATCACGCGCCTGCAATTCCTGCATCACATAACGATCCCCGACCTTGGCCCGAACAAAGTCAATACCAACTTCATGAAAACGTTTTTCCAATCCATAATTGGTCATTAGAGTTCCAACAACACCACCTTGCAGAACACCTTCCTGATGCGCTGAAGCCGCCAGTACATACAGTAGTTGGTCGCCATCGATGACCTGGCCGCGCTGGTCAACCATTAATACGCGATCAGCGTCGCCATCAAATGCAATGCCCAAATCACACTGTTCATTCAATACAACCTGCTGCAAACCATCAATATGAGTAGAACCGCAATCTGTGTTGATATTAAAACCATCAGGTTGATTATTGATAATTACGATTTCTGCACCCAATTCATGAAAGACTTTCGGCGCTGTCTGATATGCTGCACCATTAGCGCAGTCCAACGCAATTTTCAGACCTTTAAAATTGACCTTGTGCGGAATGGTGTTTTTGCAAAACTCAACATAACGACCAACCGCCGCTTCCATCCTGGTCGCTTTTCCCAGCTGTTCTGAAGTCGCTGTCTGCAAGGGTTCTGTCATCATTTGCTCAATTTCAGCTTCAATTTCATCGCTCAATTTAAAACCTTCATGAGAAAAGAATTTGATCCCATTATCATAATAAGGATTATGTGATGCACTGATAACCACCCCTGCTGCTGCCCGGGCTGATTGCGTCAGATAAGCAATGGCAGGAGTAGGAATAGGCCCCAGTAGAACAACATCCATACCAGCAGCGGACAACCCTGCCTCCATAGAAGACTCCAGTAAATACCCTGAAACCCGGGTATCTTTGCCAACCAACACCTTGCCTGGCCCATGATGTTTGATCATCACCTTACCTAGAGCCCAGCCTAGTTGAACTATAGTCAATGGCGTTATTGGCTCAATACCGACTTTACCTCTGACACCGTCAGTACCAAAAAATGCGTTACCCATAAATTTCTATAAACCCAATCAGTAATATTAAATGTTAACTATAACAACCACACTCAGAACATTTATTTCAACAAGCCTTTTGCCAAACGTTCAGCATCACGAGCTATGACCAACTCTTCATTAGTAGCAACCACCACCGCTGTGCTTGCACCATCAGCGGTAATCACACCGTTTGTTTGACGACCATGTTCAGCATTACGCTCATCATCCAACTTAAACCCAAGAATTGCCAGTTGCTCAAGAACTTGTTGGCGCACATCACGATCATTCTCACCAATACCGCCAGTGAACACCAAAGCATCTATTCGCCCCAAAGCTACAGCCATCCCAGCAATACTCTTAGCCAATTGATAACAGAACATATCAACTGCCAGTTTAGCACGTTCATTGCCTGCATTAATGGCTGCGCGTAGCTCGCGCATATCGTTGCTGACCCCAGACACTCCCAACAAACCACTCTTACGATTCAATAATGAAGTGATTTTTTCCAGGCTGTATTCGAGATTACCCGCCAGAAAAGAATGCAGACTTGGATCTATATCACCACAACGCGTCCCCATAACCAGGCCAGCCAGAGGCGTCATCCCCATACTGGTATCAATGCTTTTCCCATTCAGAACTGCACAAGTGCTGCATCCATTACCCAAATGCGCACTGATGATGGCACTGTTATCGTAATCCAGTTTCAGTAAACGGGCTGCTTCTCGAGTCACATACTGATGGCTGGTGCCATGAAATCCGTAGCGGCGCACACCCTGCTCTTCATAAAATTCGTAAGGAATCGCGTATGTATAAACATGTCTCGGCATAGTCTGATGAAAAGCGGTATCAAATACCGCCACATGAGGAATATTTTTAAACGCTTGCCGGGCCGCGCGAATACCAATTCTATGCGCCGGATTATGCAACAGCGCTAAAAACCTGAGTTCGTGAATACCTTCGACTACAGATTGGTCAATCACAATTGACTCAGAAAACTTTTCACCGCCATGCACCACTCGATGCCCAACAGCTGTCAAAGGCACATCCAGGAAATCCTGCTGTTCAAGCATATGCAACAAAACTTCGAAAGCGTCCTCATGGGTATGACCATAGTCTTTGGCAAAAGCTTGCTTTTGCTCTTTGCCAAATTGATCGTCGTATATCAGAGTTGCCCGATCTGACAATAAACGCTCTGCTATGCCACTGGTGAACTGGCGCCCTGAAGGCAACTCCAGCAAAGCAAACTTTAGCGATGAACTTCCACAATTGATCACTAAGATACGGCTGACTTGTTCCATAATAATATCCGGTTTGTCAGCTGTCAGATACATTGAACTGCATGACAGCTTCTACTGAGCGAATGGCGTCAAAAGTGGCCTGCACATCATGCACACGAACGATATCAGCACCATTGATAACAGCTTGCGCAGCTAATGCCAAACTGGCTGGCAGGCGCTGTTCAACAGGTCTCTGCAATAAATGATCAATCATAGACTTCCTCGACACTCCAATCAGCACTGGCAAACCCAATGCTTTCATAGCAGGAATTGCACCCAGCAAACGCAAGTTATGCTCCAGGGTTTTTCCAAAACCAATTCCTGGATCCACAATAATATGTTCACGTTGAATACCAGTAGCGATACACTCATCAGCCACATTGCTTAAGTAGTCGACAACTTCTCGCACAACGTCAACATACTGAGGTTCTGCCTGCATGGTTCTAGGTTGTCCCTGCATATGCATAATACAAACGGGCAACCTGGAATCAGCAACAATTTTTTTAGCTCCCTGGCCCTTTAGAGCAGTGACATCATTTATCATAGCCACGCCTAAATCAATTGCTGCCTGCATCACTTCCGGTTTACTGGTATCAACAGAAATGGGGATACTGCTGTGATTAGCCTGTATCAATTCAACTATAGGTAAAACTCGATCCAATTCCTGTTGCACTGAAACAGCTTCCGCTCCAGGACGAGTTGACTCACCACCCACATCAATAATATCAGCCCCTTGTTCAATCAAGGTATGAGCATGCTCCAATGCAGAATCTGCCCCAACAAATTTACCGCCATCTGAAAATGAATCGGGGGTGACATTAAGCACCCCCATAATCAAACTACCTTGCTTGCAATCCTGCTGTAATCGCCGCTGTAATGATTGCGTTAATACACTTTGGGCCATCGACACCTCAAATGCTTATCGTTATAGGTGTACCTTATTGATACACCTAACAAATACTTTTCTAGCAAATAATGTTAAACATCACCTAAGGGGCTATCCATATCAGGTTTGACCGTATCATCAGATTCTGGCTCTTTTTTAGCCGAATTATTACCGCCACCACTCTTAGGGTCATCAAGTTCATCTGGAGACTTTGGCTCTATCCCATTCATAATGTCATCGATTTGTTGCGAGTCCAGAGTTTCCCAATCCATCAGACATTGAGTCATTTTTTCAACGATATGTTTTTTCTCGTTCAGAATTGTCTCAGCACGTTCATATTGTTCCTTCAAAATACGTGAAATTTCATCATCAATGAGCTTAGCAGTCTCTTCACTCATGGTTTTATTCTCAGAAATACCTTGCTCATAGGCATAAACACGGGTTCCCAGTTTGTCGCTCATGCCCCAGTGCACCACCATATTTCTGGCGATATTAGTTGCATTTTGAAAATCACTGGAAGCACCTGTGGACATTTGATCAACGAAAACCTCTTCAGCAATTCGGCCACCAAGGCTTATGGCAATATGTGCCAGAAGGTATTCTCGGGTTTCACTGACTTTATCTTTTTCCGGGGAACTCATCATGAATCCCAAAGCACGACCGCGTGGGATAATAGTTACTTTGTGCACCGGATCGGCAATTTTTTCCAATGTTTTAGCGACGACTGTATGACCAGATTCATGATACGCAGTATTAAGCAGGTCATCACGGCTCATAACCGCAGAACGCCGCTCAGGCCCCATAATCACTTTCTCACGCGCCATTTCAAAATCATCTTTATCAACCAGTTTCTTGCCACCGCGAGCAGCAAACAACGCAGCTTCATTCACCAGATTTTCCAATTGAGCACCGGAAAACATCGGCGTTGTTCTGGCAATGACTTTAGCATCAACATTTTCATGCAATGGAATATTACGCGTATGGATCTGTAGAATTTTTTCACGGCCACGGATATCAGGTAAAGGCACATGCACCTGACGGTCAAAGCGCCCTGGTCGCAACAATGCCGGGTCAAGCACATCAGGTCGGTTAGTTGCAGCAATAACAATCACACCTTCATTACCTTCAAAACCATCCATCTCAACCAACAACTGGTTCAAGGTCTGCTCACGCTCATCATGACCTCCACCAACACCAGAACCACCACGTTTGCGGCCGACAGCGTCGATCTCGTCAATAAAAATAATGCACGGTGCATTTTTCTTGGCTTGCTCAAACATATCACGGACACGTGATGCGCCAACACCTACAAACATTTCCACAAAATCCGAACCCGAGATTGAGAAAAAAGGCACTTGTGCTTCACCAGCAATAGCCTTGGCCAACAAAGTTTTACCAGTACCTGGACTACCGGTCAGCAAGACCCCTTGTGGTATACGCCCACCGAGTTTGTGAAACTTTGCCGGAGAGCTTAAAAACTCTACAATTTCCTGAACTTCTTCTTTTGCCTCTTCTATGCCAGCGACATGTTCGAAGGTTATTTTATTGTTGTCTTTGTTCAACATGCGAGCCTTGCTTTTACCAAAGCTCATAGCCCCGCCTTTACCGCCACCCTGCATTTGTCGCATCAAATAGATCCAGACACCAATAAATATCACCAGCGGCAATATATTCAAAATCATCTGTTTGAAAAAGCTTGGACCTTCCAGTTCCTTTGCTTCAATTTCAATCTTTCTCTCGATTAAAGTATCAATTAATTTATTATCATTGGGAGCGATAGTTTCAAAATTACTACCATTAGAGAGCTGACCATAGACCTTGTCTCCCTGAATGACAACTTTGGACACTTCATTCTGCACAACTTTATCCATAAACTCAGAGTATTTCAGCTCCCCTGAACTACGATTACCCTCGGTTGAAGAAAAGTTGTCCATCAGCGCACCTGAGATAAAAATCAAAAAGAGAGCGATGATGATGTAATTGGTAATTTTGTTCAAAGTAACACCTTATTCTATATTTTGACGTTATTAAAACGCCGTCTACTCATTTGTCCTAACGATTGTGCTATCGACTATAACAGTTCACAAGTTTTATAAGCATTGTTTAATCTATTGTAGACGCTTATTTTTTAAATTGGCTTAAATAATACCATTCTTTACTATTAGACCGGGATGCCAATGGTTTTCTGACCACACCTCGCTTAAACAGTGTTTTAGTTTTAGCACGATATAAGTGCGCTGCATTGCCCTCAAACAACTTAACCAACAAATGGCCATTAGGCTTAAGGTTAACATCACAAAAGGCCAGCACCGCATCAAGAATGATTTCATATTTAGCATCATCCACATCTCGTATACCTGTTATATTGGGGGCCATATCAGAAATTACAAGGTCAAATTGCTTACCATCAGTCAAATTCAGCATTTGTTCCAGAATCTCTGGCTCAGTGAAGTCTCCCTGAATAAAATCAACACCCTCAACAGGCTCCATAGGCAACAAATCAACCGCAATTACTGTATTCCCCACCTTCTTGCGGGAGATATATTGAGACCAACCTCCTGGCGCTGAACCAAGATCTGCAATCAGTGCCTGTGGGCGAATCAACTTATCCTGCTTATCTATTTCTTCCAGCTTATAAACAGCCCTGGAACGATAGCCCTGGCCCGTTGCTTTTTTGACATAAGGATCGTTCAAGTGGCGATTTACCCACTCCTTATTTTTCTTATTTTTTTTGTTATTCGCTTTATTTGCCATAATAAGTCTAATTATTGCAAATTGATTGGCAAACCACCATTAAAATGGTTGTTCAGCAAATTCAGTTTGCGGTAAAATACTAGAAGTTATTTAAATTGGTACATTAATGTCACTCTCAGGTAAGCAGAAGAATTATCTTCGTGGACTCGCCCACAATATCAACCCCATCATTACTATTGGCAACAATGGTCTGTCTGAAGCCGTATTAAGCGAACTGGAAAACGCACTTGATCATCACGAATTGCTGAAAATTAAACTTCCAGCATCGGATAAAACATTACGCACAAGCCTGGTTGCGACCATTTGTGCAAAAACAAACTCTACTCCCGTTCAAATGATTGGTCGCGTCAGTGTCGTTTATCGACAATCTGCAGACGCCCGCATCACCCTGCCAAACTAAAGGTCATTCAAAACCCTACAGTTTTATACACGCTTCACAACAAACAACACCCAACAAAGAGACTGACAAGCGCTTTCTTATCGCAACTATCGCGTATGAATCCTGCATTTCAATCTGCTTTGAATTGCATAAGCTACAGCAGCATTTTTTAACTTCAATGAAAAGTGCTGCTGTATGGTCAGTATCTTAAATTGGGGATTTAGTTGTTTAATTTACCATTTCAGCTGTCATAGCTGACACTGAGAACCTCATAAAATCGCGAACCACTTGGAGCGACTACCTCAATTTCATCACCCTCTTCTTTGCCGACCATAGCCCTACCAATAGGTGAGCTGACGGAAATTTGACCTTGATCAATATCAGCTTCAAGATCACCAACCAATTGATAAGTGACCTCCTCTTCAGTCTCAACATCATACAATGTCACAGCAGAACCGAATACCACCTTACCTTCAACACCCAGTTTACTTGGGTCAATTACTTCGGCCACTGATAGTTGACTGTTCAGCTCAGCTATCCGTCCCTCAATAAAACCTTGTTGCTCTTTAGCAGCATCGTATTCAGCATTTTCTGACAAGTCACCATGAGAGCGAGCCTCTGCGATAGCTTCAATTACATTCGGTCGATCAACGCTCTTCAAACGTTTTAGTTCAGTTCGTAATCTTTCTGCCCCTTTCAGGGTCAGCAATACTCTATCTGTCATAACACATTCCGTAGATAATCTATTCTATTAACCTTATGAGGCACTAACTCATGGCAGAGTGTAAATCCTGCAATCGGGTCACCTGCATCGAATCACCAAAAGCTTTATGGGCTTCACATGCCGCTTTGGCAGCTGCAATAGTGGTGTAATAGGTTACACCATGCATCAACACTTCTCTGCGAATAGTATAGGAATCAGACAAACTTTGCTTGCCAGAGGTTGTGTTAATGATCAAATCCACATCACCACTTTTCACTATATCAACGACATGAGGCCGGCCTTCTTTCACTTTATTAACCGTTTGCACATCAACACCTGCAGCTTCAATAGCAGAAGCAGTACCTCCTGTAGCAATGACTTTAAAGCCATTCTCAGCAAAATAGGCCGCCAGAACAACTGCTTCTTCTTTATCGCTGTCGCGCACACTGATTAAAACAGCGCCTTTTTTAGGGATGACAGCACCAGATCCACGTTGTGACTTATTAAACGCTTCACCAAAGGTCTTGCCAACCCCCATAACTTCACCGGTACTTTTCATTTCAGGACCAAGAACTGTGTCCACACCAGGAAATTTAATGAATGGAAACACCGCTTCCTTAACTGAGAAATAGTCAGGGACAATCTCTTCGGAAACACCCTGTTCGGCTAATGACTTTCCTGCCATACACAAGGCCGCCACTTTCGCCAACGGTCGTGAAGTGGCTTTGGAAACAAACGGCACTGTGCGTGAGGCACGTGGGTTAACCTCCAACACATAAATGGTTTCACCTTTGACGGCAAACTGCACATTCATCAGGCCAACAACATTTAAGGCTAGAGCCATCTGACGTGTCTGTTCTCGCAATTGATCTCGTATCTCATCACTTAAACTAAACGGCGGCAAGGAACAGGCTGAATCGCCGGAATGAACTCCAGCTTCTTCAATATGTTCCATAATTCCGCCAATAACAACATTTTCACCATCACAAATAGCATCTGCATCAACTTCAATAGCATCATTCAAAAAGCGATCCAACAAGACTGGCGACTCATTCGATACCTGAATCGCTTTATTCATGTAGTTTTCCAAGTCATCTCGGCCATGGACAATTTCCATAGCCCGCCCACCTAACACATAAGAAGGCCTGACGACTAAAGGATAACCAACCTCTTCAGCCAGAACCAAGGCCTCTTCAGCACTGCTTGCTATACGATTAGGTGGTTGCTTTAAGTTAAGACGCTGCAGCAGTGCCTGAAACTGCTCCCGATCCTCTGCATCATGAATCGCTTTCGGCGATGTACCAATAATGGGCGCGCCTTCATTTTCAAGATCACGCGCCAACTTTAATGGTGTTTGACCTCCATATTGAACAATAAGGCCAGAAGGGTTTTCTTTACGAACTATTTCTAAAACATCTTCCAGAGTCAGTGGTTCGAAATACAATCGATCGGAAGTATCATAGTCTGTCGAAACCGTCTCAGGATTACAATTTACCATGATGGTCTGATAACCATCATCACGCAAAGCTGTAGCGGCATGCACACAGCAGTAATCAAATTCGATGCCCTGCCCAATACGGTTAGGACCGCCACCAAGAACCATAATTTTATCAGCCGCTTCAGGCTCAGACTCACACTCTTCTTCATAAGTAGAGTACATATAGGCCGTAGCTGTAGCAAATTCTGCTGCACAGGAGTCAACTCGCTTATAAACGGGGTGCAACTTATTTTCATGACGAAAATGACGAACAGACTCTTCATCGGTCTCTAACAAATCAGCCAAACGCACATCAGAAAAGCCTCGGCGCTTAAGCTGATACACTTCATCCGCTGTCAATTGAGCCAGAGATTTACCCTGCAGGGCAGTTTCCTGAGCAATAAGATCTTCAACTTCAGCCAGAAACCAAGGCTCTATCCCAGTATGCTTATTCAGTTCTTCAATGCTCATGCCAACACGAAACGCATCTCCGATGTGCCACAAACGCTCAGCTTTAGGCACTTTCAACGCATCCAGTAAACGAGCAGTATCATCATCACTCAACTTTCGCTGCGGCAGCAAGGATTCAAATCCATAACTGCCAATTTCCAGGCTGCGCATTGCTTTTTGCAATGATTCCTGAAACGTCCGGCCAATCGCCATGGCTTCACCCACTGACTTCATTTGCGTAGTCAGTGTATCATCAGCCTGTGGAAACTTAACAAAATCAAACCTTGGTATCTTAGTCACAACATAATCGATACTTGGTTCAAAGGAAGCTGGCGTCAGACCGCCAGTAATTTCATTACGCAATTCATCTAAGGTGAAGCCGACGGCCAATTTAGCCGCAACTTTAGCAATTGGAAAACCAGTCGCTTTAGACGCCAGAGCTGATGAACGTGATACTCGTGGATTCATCTCAATGATGATCATGCGGCCATTATCCGGATTGACAGCAAATTGCACGTTCGAGCCGCCAGTATCAACGCCGATTTCACGCAGCACCGCCAGACTTGCGTTACGCATGATCTGGTATTCTTTATCTGTTAACGTTTGCGCTGGAGCCACGGTTATCGAGTCGCCAGTGTGCACACCCATTGCGTCGAAGTTTTCGATCGAACAAATAATGATGCAATTATCAGCACTGTCACGTACCACTTCCATTTCATATTCTTTCCAACCAAAGATACACTCTTCGATCAAAAGTTCATCGGTTGGAGAAGCATCCAGGCCTCGTTCGCAGATTTTATCAAATTCTTCCTTGTTGTAGGCAATACCACCGCCAGTTCCACCCATGGTGAATGACGGTCGAATAATCAATGGTAAACCTAAATCTTCGAGAATTTTATACGCATCTTCCATGCTGTGAGCAATGTCACCAGTCACTGTGTCCAGGCCAATTTTGTGCATGGCTTTCTTGAACTTTTCACGATCTTCGGCTTTATCAATAGCCTCACGCTTGGCGCCAATCATCTCAACACCATGTTTGGCCAGCACACCTTCTCTCTCAAGATCCAGCGCACAATTCAATGCCGTTTGCCCACCCATAGTAGGCAACAAAGCATCTGGTTTTTCAATTTCAATAATTCGTTCCACTTCCTGCCAATGAATCGGTTCAATATAGGTTGCATCAGCAAACCCAGGGTCCGTCATGATAGTTGCTGGGTTGGAATTCACCAGAATAACTCGAAAGCCTTCCTCTTTCAGGGCTTTACACGCCTGCACGCCTGAGTAATCAAACTCACACGCCTGGCCGATAACAATAGGGCCTGCACCTATAATCAAAACCGATTTTATATCCGAACGTTTAGGCATGATTAACTCTTACTCTCATTGGCTTGCGATTGTGCTTTGGATTGTTTCCGGGAAAGCACCATTGAATCGATAAAACGTTGAAACAAGGGTTCAACATCGTGTGGGCCCGGACTCGCCTCCGGGTGCCCTTGAAAAGAAAATGCCGGGCAATCATTTCGCTCGACACCTTGAATCGTGTCATCAAACAACGATCTGTGTGTAACACTCAAAGTAGCAGGAAGACTTTGCTCCGAAACAGCAAAGCCATGATTCTGACTTGTAATCATAACCGCTTTGCTGGACAAGTCTTGCACTGGGTGGTTAGCACCATGATGGCCAAATTTCATTTTTTCAGTGCTAGCGCCTGAAGCCAGTGCCAGTAACTGGTGCCCCAGGCAAATGCCAAATATTGGAACACCTGTCGTTAGCAGCTGCTCGATAGCTGTAATCGCATAATCACAAGGTTCAGGATCACCCGGACCATTTGACAGGAAAATACCATCCGGTTTATATGCCAAAACCTCTTCTGCCGTTGTTGTTGCTGGCACAACCGTGACATGACAACCTAATTCTGTAAGGATACGCAGAATATTATGTTTCACACCAAAATCATACGCGACCACGGTAAAACGGTCATTTGTTGGTTCCTGGTCAACGGCTACGGCATATCCAGAACCTAAAGACCACTTAGCCTGCTCCCAGGTATATGCTTTTGCAGTTGTTACTTCCTTAGCCAGGTCCAGACCTTTTATTCCTGGAAAGGACTGTGCTTTGGTAATAGCTTTCTCAGCAGTAAGCCCTTTACCTGTCAAGATACAGCCACCCATAGCACCTTTTTCTCTTAACAGCCGTGTCAAACGACGCGTATCAATATCGGCTATAGCAACCACTGATTGTTCTTGCAAATAAGCAGACAGGCTTTGGCTCTTACGCCAATTATTAGCCAGTCGAGGCAGGTCCCGAACAATCAATCCGGCACAAGCAACAGATTGCGACTCCAGATCTTCTTCGTTGGTACCTGTATTTCCTATATGCGGGTATGTCAGGGTGACAATTTGTTGAGCGTAGGAAGGGTCAGTCAGGATTTCCTGATAGCCCGTCATTGAGGTATTAAAAACCACCTCACCAACGGTTTCACCTTCAATACCAATGGAGGTTCCCCAGAACAGGGAACCGTCTTCTAATGCGAGTACGGCGGTATATTTCACAATCGGTCTTTCACAGGGTTAAGTGTTTTATGTTGACGCTGTTTAATGACAGAAAAGCGGAAAAAGAAGTGCTTTTAAATAAATATTAACACTCAAAATTTACCTTCAAAAAAAGGGAGAAACTGGATTTCATCACCGGTTCTCCCCATTTATTCAATATCTTCAAACAACTAACTCAAAGCACTCTAGGAATCTGTCAACCTTAGATTTTCAGACCCTTGAATTACTGCCTTCAGAGTTGCCGTATTCTAAGCTTATCCAACGCGATATTCAATCACTAAATCAGGACAAATAACGCTTTTATAGTGTTCTTACTCCATTTTGGTCTTCAACCCAAGCACATCTTGCATATCATACAATCCCGGCTCCTGAGAAGACAACCAACGAGCTGCACGAACAGACCCGACGGCAAACGTTGATCGGTTGGCTGCCTTATGGGTAATTTCCAAGCTTTCACCTTCAGTAGTAAACATCACAGTATGATCTCCTACAATCGAACCAGCACGAATGGTACTGAAGCCAATCGTTTTTGGGTCTCGCTCACCGGTATAACCCTCACGGCCATAAATTGCACATTCATCCAGATTACGTCCCAAGGCATCAGCAACCACCTCACCCATTCTCAGCGCTGTACCCGACGGTGCATCCACCTTATATTTGTGGTGGGCTTCAATTATTTCAATATCAGATCCCTCACCAACAACCCGGGCAGCTATATCCAGCAAATGACAAGCCAAATTAACCCCCACACTCATATTCGGCGCAAACACAACAGGTATTTTCCGAGCGGCAGCGGCAATCTGCTGTTTCTGCTGCGCATTGAAACCCGTTGTCCCAATAACAATTGATTTATTATTAGCCAGACAATGCTCAACATTCGCTAAAGTTGAATCAATTTTCGTAAAATCGATCAATACATCAAAGTCAGCCTCATGCAATTCAGCCACAACAGGAACCCCTGATGGCTTTGCACCTGCAATAATGCCAGAGTCCTCGCCAAGAATATCACTGCCAGCATATTGGATAGCAGAACTCAAACCAACCTCACCCTCAACAGCACTAAGCTGCAAAGCCTTGATAATTTCTTTACCCATCCGGCCGGAAGCTCCGGTAACGCCAATTTTTAGCACAATCACACCCTGGTTGTTAATGTATTACGGTATATATCTTAGTATATTCCACTGAATTACCAGTGAAATAAGAGAAACGATAGAAAGAACAGAAATTTGAGAAACTTTATGTTTTAAAGACCTTGGATAACAGACTCATAACAGTATGAGTATCAATTGGCTCCTGAGACACTTTTGGTTTGGCCGAATCCTTATCAGGAAAGCTCGACAGTATACCCATTTTATAACAGGCATTTATCAGAGCAATAATAACTCGAGCCCGTAAGCGGGTCCTGGAGACCATCTCCTGAATTGATTGGCCTTCCTTAAACATTAGCCCACACAATTTCAAATGTTCATTATTATTATACAGTAGATCAAATTCTGGCCACTTATCCAACAAAAAGAAATGTTCTTTATCCAGTTCGTCAACCAGATAGCCCTTAGAACGTGCATGACTGGAAAACCATACCAGCCACGACAAAGAATAAGATTTCATACGGCCTGTCGGTTCCCAATTATCAGGAAGCTTGGCTTTGCGAGCGTCTCTGGAACGCAGCAAAATTTCCCAGTCAAAATAAGGATATTCACTGTAGACCATTTCCTTTCTAGCCTTGATAAACAAAACCGGTGTATCTTTGACGATAACCTGACAATCTTCATTCTCCCAAAATTCAATTGTTTTGCCCAGACGGTCAACGTTATCGAATGGTTGAATGTCAATCTCTTCTGGCAACGGCTCTGCTGCTGGCTGAGAATTAGCCACAGGCTTGTTACTGACACTGCTTTTGGGTTTTACTTCTTCACTATCAGACTTTATCTGATCCTCAAGCATGTCAAATGGCTCTTCTGTCTGACGCACTGAACTTGAAGCCTCAGCTTCCGCAGTGATTGTTTCCTCTGTCTGTAGAGTAGAGTTATCAAGAATATAATCAGTATCAGCTCGAAAAGACTTAACACCATCCTGATCTTCATCGGCCCCTTCTATTTCCACAACGGCCGTTTTCTCCATACTGAGATCATAAGCAACCGTGCCGACAGTAGTTTGATTAACCCTGTCCAGAGAAGATTTAAATCGACTCCACTGCAGTGGTCGATGCAAATACCAAGGTTCTTTATTTTTCAGATCAGCACCAACAACCAGAATTTCCGCCTGCTCATTCCCCCTGTTGATCTCATCATGATGAGCTATTTCATCAACAATATAAAGATCAGCCCGATGCGATTTTCCTTCGTCAATCATATACTCTACATTCATCTCTCCTTTAGCCAAACTGAGAAAAGATCGAATTAAAATAGCTTCTCGTTTTTCTATGCTGAGTAAATGTATATACTTTATGTTATTGCTCATGTATTACTTCTTAGTCGCTTATTTCTTAGTCGCTTATTTAAGTCACTTAATTAAGTAAGTCTTTATCCAGTAAAATGCTGCTCATTTAAGATAACATCAATTTTATCTATTAATAAACATCAGTTGATTCGGCTCTGTTTTTCCCATGCCTTACAACTCGGGCACTGCCAGTTTATCACCTTTGATTCAAAACCACACTGAACACACACATAGGGATTATGAGACAACTCATTGATATTAAACCCCTCTTCAAAAAGGTTTAGCATATTCTCTGCTGAAGGCAATGTAAATCCCGAACTAAGCAAGTTTTTTTTATTTCTCAATAACCACAAGACTGCTTCACGGCTCCCACCATCTCCTACACAGGCAAACAATTGCTGATACGCCTGATCTGAGTGACCATGGTAATCAGCAAACATCTGCATAGTCGCTGGCCGTAAATTGTTATTCAACTGTTGTTGCAGGAACTCACTGACAGCATTTTTATCACCACTTTGCTGCAAAGACACAAATAGCTTTTCCTGAACCAAATCAGCATACTCGGTAGCCTGCTGTTGAACCAAACGCCATTGTTGAACTGCCTTTCGAACATCCCCTTTAGCATACTGCAAATCACCCTCCATCACCATACGCCTTATAGATGCTGGGTTGTCATACAAAGACTGCCTCAAGTGTTTTTTAGCTTCATCATAATCTTTCGCTTCAATAGCAACTGTTGCCAGCTCACACCAGTAATGCGCAAGACGTTGTTTTACATCAGGGTAATCACGCACATTCATTTTTTTAGCAATGGCTATAGCTTTACGCCAATCCTTTTCAGACTCATAAATACTTAATAACGCCAACTGGGCCGTATCTTGAAAAGAGCTTCGATCAATCAATTCCAGAAACAAATTTTCCGCTCGATCATACAAACCTGCTTTCATATAATCCTGAGCCAGCTCAAAGACAGCCTGTTTATTCTGTTCATCAGTCAGATACGGCCTAGCTATAATATTCTGATGTATCCGAGTTGCCCTGCCAACCTGACCTTCCCGACGAAACAGACCACCCAATGCCAGATGCAGCTCGACGGTTTCCGAATCCACCTCAAGTGCTTTAACGAAAACTTCAACCGCCTTGTCCGATTGTTCATTCAACAAATAGTTGAAGCCCTTGAAATACTCGTTATTTAAAGAGCTAACCGTGTTTTGACCACCAGTAAAAGACCGCCTGCCAATCGCCCAGCCTACCAGCAGGCCAATGGGTAGTAGAAGGTAAACCCAATACTGAATCAATAAAGATTTCAGCAATTAAACATCATCCTTAATCGGTAAAGCTCGTAAATTTTGTACTTCCTGTTCAACTTTATGCAATTTCTTTTTAACACTCCGAGTTTGAGCCTTGGCCTTGATTGAATGAAAAGACATAGCCAAAACACCGAGTATCACGCCCAACAAAATTGAAACTAATATCAACACAAGCAGATTTCCTGTCCAATCAATACCCAGATACGACACACTGACACTCTGCGAATTTTCCATCGCAAAAGTCGCGCCTATAACAATAAATGGAATAGATAAAATCAAATACATTATTTTTTTCATGGTAAATCCCTGGGAAAAGAGTCAACCACCATTTTACCTATAAACCCGTTAAGAGCAAAAACTATCGCCAAAATTAAAGCGTAAAGTTCACTCGTTGATTGCCTCGTTTTAATTAGTTTCCCAACCCAGAAAGCGCTACATTAAGCCTATGAAATATAACACCCACTATCCAGGCATTGCTGATCTCAAAATAAAAGCAAAAAAACGCATGCCCAAATTCGCTTTTGACTACATCGATGGCGGTATAGACGAAGAGCTGGGAAAACAGAGAAACAGACAGGCTTTTCACGATATTCAACTAACCCCCCGTTATTTGCGCAATGTCGCAAACACCAACACAGACACCAGCCTATTTGGCCACCAATACAGCCTGCCTATCGGAGTACCACCAATTGGCCTGGGAAATATGATGTGGCCAGGCTCAGAAACAGCTCTAGCCACAGCCTCTCAACATGCCAACATACCTTATATACTCAGCACTTACAGCACCACTGCTTTGGAGGAAATAGCCAGGCTTGCACCCGATGTATGCTGGTTTCAACTCTATGTGCCAAGCAAGGAACAGATAATGGAGGATTTGATCAAAAGAGCCAAACAGGCTGGCTATAAAGCTCTGGTGATCACTCTGGATATACCGGTATTAGCAAAACGCAACCGTGAGCTCAAAAATGGTCTGCAACTACCCTTTAAAATTACACCGAGCATGCTATGGCAAAGTATTATTCGCCCTCAATGGACTTGCTCAACCCTGCTCAGCGGCTTCCCCAGTTTTGTTAATTTGCTCCCCTATCAGGAACAGGGTCAGGACTCAGGCGATTTTATGGCGAACTTTATGATGCCTGGCATTACTAAAGAGCGCATAAAACGCATCCGCCAACTATGGGATGGCCCACTCGTCTTAAAAGGCGTACAACACAAACACGATATTTTCGAAGCTATTGAACTTGGCGTGGATGGCATCATTATCTCAAACCACGGTGGCCGCCAACTGGATGCAGCCCCCTCTTCAGTTGATTCCTTACAGCAAATCTCCACAGAGTCATTTCAACAAATCGGCGAAAAATTGACCTTAATGATCGATTCCGGTGTCAGAACAGGACTTGATGTAGTCCGCGCTAAAGCAATAGGCGCACAAGCCTCCTTTTCTGGTCGCTCTTTCTTTTTTGGTATGGGCGCCATGGGCAAGCACGGTGCAAACCAAGTCATTGAAATTTACCGTGATGAAATCACTCGAACTTTACAACAACTGGGCTGCAGCTCTTTTTCACAAATGAACAGCACATGGCTCAAAAAGACATAAACGCAGACTCTAAGCAATACAGAGTCCAATAAAACCGAGGTCGGGGGAATCCAACCTTAGAGCAATAAAACAGTTTAAAACAAAAAAGCTAGAGGAAGAGCTTAATTGCCCGCTGTAGCATTAACCTTTTCGCGTAAGTCTTTACCGGCTTTAAAGTGAGGCACAAATTTATCGTTCACTTTAACGGCTTCTCCCGTTTTAGGGTTATGGCCTATTCGCGATCCTCTATGATGTAAACTGAAGCTGCCAAAGCCACGAATTTCAATTCGCTCGCCAGCAATTAATGCTTCAATCATATCGTCCATAATATATTTAACTACAAGCTCTGCATCACGATGCGCCAGGTAGGGTTGTTTTTCAAACAATAGATCAATGATCTCGGATTTGGTGTAAGTAGCTACTGTCATTATTATAATTATTTATTAGTTATCCATAATGTAGACGCACAATAGCCGTTAATCAACCATTGTGCGCTACATCAGGGTATTTTTTTAGATTATTTAGCCTTTTTGAAGTTTTTCTTTCAATTTATCGGCTAACAATGAAGAACTTCCTGACTCAGTCTTACGTGAGTACTCTTGAATCACTTCGCTCTCTTGTTGTGCTTCCAATGCCTTGATAGACAATGAAAGACGACGACTCTTACGGTCAACACTGGTGATTTTAGCCTGGACTTCCTCACCAACTTTCAAGATCGCTGAAACATCATCAACGTGATCACGAGAAATTTCTGCAGCACGCAAATAACCTTCAACGTTGTCAGATACTTCGATAACAGCACCGCGATTATCCACTTCTTTAACAGTACCGCTAACAATACTACCTTTGCTGTTTTCAGAAACGAATGCAGAGAATGGATCATCACTCACCTGCTTGACACCCAGAGAAATACGTTCACGATCAGCATCAACTGCCAATACAACCGCTTCCAGTTCATCACCTTTGTTGAAGTTGCGAATTGCTTCTTCACCCGGTACGTCCCAAGACAAGTCGTTGATATGAATCAAACCGTCGATACCACCATCAAGGCCAATAAATACACCGAAATCAGTGATTGATTTGATTGATCCAGCAACCTTATCACCTTTCTTATGGGTTGCGGCAAAGCCTTCCCATGGATTAGTAATACACTGTTTCATACCCAGTGAAATACGACGACGTTCTGCGTCAATCTCAAGGATCATCACTTCAACTTCATCACCTACATGACAAACTTTGCTTGGATGCAGGTTTTTATTAGTCCAATCCATTTCAGAAACGTGGACTAGACCTTCAACACCATCTTCCAATTCAACGAAAGCACCATAATCAGTGATATTAGTGACTTTACCGAAGTGACGTGATTGCGATGGGAAGCGGCGTGACAAGTCACCCCAAGGATCTTCACCCATTTGCTTGATACCCAGTGAAACACGTTGTTTCTCAGCATCAAACTTCAAGACACGAGCTTCAACTTCTTGACCGACTTCCAGAATTTCAGATGGGTGCTTGATACGCTTCCAAGCCATATCAGTGATATGCAACAAGCCGTCAAGGCCACCCAAATTGATGAAAGCACCGTAATCGGTCAGGTTTTTCACGAAACCCTTAACGATTTGACCTTCTTCAAGGTTGGCCAACAACTCTTCACGCTCAGCGCCCATTTCGTTTTCAACGATAGAACGACGCGATACAACAACATTGTTACGAACTTTGTCGATTTTGATCACTTTGAAGTCAAGGTCACGATTTTCAAGATAACTGGTATCTTTAACCGGACGCATGTCTACCAATGAACCCGGCAGGAATGCACGGACATTTTGCAGTGACACAGTGAAACCACCACGTACTTTACCTGTAATTTGACCAACAACGATTTCGTCATTTTCAAAGGCTTTTTCAAGATCTTGCCAGACACGAACGCGACGCGCTTTTTCGTGGGACAATTTAGTACGACCAAAACCATCGTCGATAGCTTCGATAGATACTTCAGCCATATCGCCAGGCTGAACACTATATTCGCCGTCGATTCGCTCAAATTGTGATAATGGGATTTCTGCCTCAGATTTAAGGCCTGCAGTGACTAGAACATAATCACCTTCGACTGCAATGACTTCAGCTTTAATGACTTCGCCAACCGTCATAACAGTGTTGCTCAAACTTTGTTCGAACATTTCCGCGAAATTTTCGCTCATGTAAATTTTCCTAAATAAAATAGCATCAACTTCATTTTCAGAGACCTATTAAATAAAGGCCCCAATTTTTTTCACAACACTCCTCATCAGAACCAACTCTGAACAATCAAACAACCTTGAACGGCTGCTAAAAAGAGCAGACAGCCCTGAGCAATGTTATAAACAGCCCTGAGCGATGTTATAAACAGCCTTGAGCGGTGTTATAAACAGCCTTGAGCGGTGTTATAAACAGCCCTGAGCGGTGTTATAAACAGCCTTGAGCGATGTTATAAACAGCCTTGAGCGATGTTATAAACAGCCCTGAGCGATGTTATAAACAGCCCTGAGCGGTGTTGTAAAAAACGAAGTTACGCCGGGTTATTGCTAATTTTCGTTCGCCCGAAACGTTCAGCAGTTTTTAATTAGACCCAAGATTTGAGCGTTGACTTGTTCGATACTCAATGCAGACGTATCGATAATGATCGCATCATCCGCTGGCAACAGCGGCGAAGCAGATCGACCAGAATCACGGGCATCCCGTTCTTGAATCGACTCTAATAGGCGCGCGATGCTAACATTAAAGCCCTTTTGTTGCAACTGATCGAAGCGTCTTTGCGCCCTAACCTCAGCACTTGCAGTTAAAAACACCTTATAAGAAGCGTCCGGGAAAACGGTTGTCCCCATGTCCCTGCCATCTGCAACCAAGCCAGGCGACTGCCGAAATTCACGTTGCAATTGCAGCAATGCCGCCCTTACCTTCGCGTAAGGCGCTATCTTTGAAGCCACGCTGGCGATCTCTTCTGTGCGCAACTCTTCAGTCACAAACTGTCCATTCACTTCGATTTGGGCTACATCGCCTATGCGAACATGACAAATCAACTGAAGTCTATCAGCCAGATCAACCAGCTCTTGTTCGATGTCAGTTCTCACATTTTCCTGTAGAGAAAGCCAAGCCAGAGCGCGGTATATCGCCCCACTATCAAGATAACTCCAACCCAGCTCATGAGCGCAATATTGACCAATTGTGCCTTTGCCTGAGCCACTGGGGCCATCAAGCGCTAGCACTGGCACATCAATAGCGCTGTTAATCATTAAGACTCCACCGTCCGCAGCGACATACCGACACGATTGCCAAGCTCACAGAAGTTAGGGAATGACGTGGCAAACGTCGCTGCATTCTCAACGACTACCTCGCCTTGTGCACGCAAACCAGCAACTGCAAACGACATAGCAATCCGGTGATCATGATGGCATTGAACAACACCACCGCCAATTTCTCCACCAGTAATGCGAAGCCCATCAGGAAACTCTTCAACCGAGACACCCAGGATTTTCAAGCCCTGTGCCATAACATGAATTCGATCGCATTCTTTATGCCGCAGTTCTTCTGCCTCGGTAACAACGGTATCACCCTGAGCACAAGCTGCAGCAATAAAGAAAACCGGAAACTCGTCAATAGCCAGAGGAACCCATTCAGGTTTAACTTCACAGCCAGTTAACGGCGCATAACGCACCCGAATATCAGCCACAGTTTCACCGCCTACGACACGCTGGTCCTGCAATTCGATATCAGCCCCTAAAGCTCGCAACATATCAATAATGCCAGTACGCGTAGGGTTAATACAGACATGCTTCAGAGTCAAATCTGAGCCCGGCACAATTGATGCCGCCACCATAAAAAATGCAGCCGATGAAATATCAGCAGGTACATCAATCTCTGTTGCTGTTAAAGCACCACCACCGGTCAGAGAAATTCGATTACCTTCCGTTTTACACTCATAACCATAAGCTCTCAACATCCTCTCGGTATGATCTCGTGTTGGAGCTGGTTCAACCACTGTGGTTTCACCATCAGCATACAAGCCAGCCAGCAGCAATGCTGATTTTACCTGCGCGCTGGCAATCGGCATATCGTAATGCACACCTTGCAGCTTTTCAGCAGGGTCAATATCAATTGGAGGCTGTCCTTGTTCACCTGTATGACAACGCGCACCCATAGAACTTAATGGCTCAGTCACCCGGCGCATTGGCCTTTTAGACAAAGAGGCGTCTCCCACCAATGAACTTGAAAATGATTGTGCCGCCAGCAAACCACTCAACAATCGCATTGCAGTGCCTGAATTACCCATATCCAAGGCTTGTTGAGGCGCTTTTAAACCTCGCATCCCAACACCATGAATCGTCAAACGCCCTTCATTGGGGCCTTCGGCCTGAACCCCCATGGCTCGAAATGCAGCCAATGTCGCCAATACATCCTCACCTTCCAACAAACCACTCACATGAGATGTACCTTCAGCAATGGATGAAAAAATAACCGATCTATGTGAAATTGATTTATCACCCGGCACCCGAATAGCACCATTCAATGGTTGTTGATTGGAACTCGATTGCAGGTTAATTATTGCCATGCTGAAAACTCATTAATGTTAATAGTGACAGTGAACACAATGTATCGTTCAAGCCGATAAACTCACCATCCGTTAAAAGTAAAATATCTATTATTTTTTGGCGATCAAGCCTTCATCACGCGCTGTTTTAGCGTCACCAAAAAACGCTTGCAACCCGTCTTTGTCACCCTGATCAATAGCCTGACTCAAGGTTTGCAGTTGCAAGGAAAACTGTTCAATACTCTGCAGAATTTCATCTCGATTAGTCAAACAAATATCCCGCCACATGGTCGGATCACTCGATGCTATGCGAGTAAAGTCGTAAAAACCCGCCGAGGCCAAAGCAAACAGTTGCTTATTATTGGGTTGTTCATGTAAATTTTTCACCAGACTATAGGCTATAACGTGTGGCAAATGACTGGTAAAAGCAAACAGATGATCATGTTCAGAAGCTTTCATAACCTCCACTTTACTGCCCAACTTCCGCCAAAGTTCGGTAGCTCGTGAAATCATGGCACCATCAGCATGCTCCACGTCGGTCAAAATCAAGTGCTTATTGAAAAACAGGTCAACTCTGGAAGCTTCAACACCCGACTGTTCACCTCCCGCAATAGGGTGGGCAAATACAAACTGCCTCAGCATCCCTGAAAACTGTTCTTGCACCAGATCAACCAGCGGCTGTTTAACACTACCGACATCCATAACCATACAATCAGGCTTAACGGCTGATTGTATTTCTGACAAAATTCCCCGCATTGACAGCAAAGGTGTAGCCAACAATACCAGATCAGCACCTTCAACAGCTTCAAACGCAGTCTTAACTGCATCATCAATGACACCTTGCTCAATGGCCAACTGTGCTTTTTCAGGCCGACGACAAACACCTACTATCTGCTCAACCAAGCCATGGTCACGCAATGCTTTGGCGAATGAACCACCCAGCAATCCGACGCCTATAATTGCAACCTTATTAAACATTGTTATCTAAATTAATGACTAATAATGAACTCAACGTGCTGCCCGTGGGTACGAGCCCAGCAACTTGAACAACAACGCCTTTTCTTGAACTGCCTCCAGTGCCTGCCGAACTTTAGCATCTTCCGCATGCCCGATAACATCAATAAAGAACACATAATCCCAATTATTACGTCGTGATGGGCGAGATTCGATACGGCTCATATCCACCTGATTTTCCGAAAATGGCTTAATCAAACTATACAAAGACCCCACTTCATTGGGTGCCGAAATAACAATACTGGTTTTATCATCACCACTGGCAGCATAGGTTTTCTTACCAATAACAAGAAATCGAGTCGTATTATTTTTTTCGTCTTCAATACCTGAAGCAACGATTTTCATATCATATAGCTTGGCCGCCATTTCACCGGCTATCGCTGCCAGAGTATTATCTTTTTTTGCCATAATCGCCGCTTCAGCATTACTAAGAGCGGTTTTTGTTTCTACATCAGGCAAATAACGGTTTAACCAACCACGGCATTGAGCCAAAGCCTGGGGGTGCGCAACTACGGTCTTAATTTTGGACAAACCATCACCATTGCTGAGCAATTGATGATGAATAGGCAAACTCACCTCACCACACACTTTCAACTCTGAATTCAAAAAACAATCCAGAGTTGCGCTGATCATGCCTTCCGTTGAATTTTCTACAGGCACCACGCCAAAATGCGCTCGCGACTCTTCAACAACACGAAACACATCAGCTACTGTCTTGACATCCATCGTCCGGGCAGCTTGACCAAAATGCTTGGCAACTGCACCTTGAGTATACGTTCCAGCTGGCCCAAGATAGGCAACAGTAATTGGCATTTCTGCTGCCAGAGACACCGACATTATCTCACGCATCAAACGCACCATTTCATCATCAGACAAAGGCCCATCATTACGTTCGCGCACTCTACGCAGAACCTGAGCTTCGCGTTCAGGGCGATAAAAGGTTGTTTCAGAACTGGCCTTCAATTTCACATTAGCAATTTCGCCAGCCACAGCAACCCGATGACTGATCAACGCCTGGATCTGCTGATCAAGGTCATCTATTTTTTCGCGCAACTCCTGCAATGTAGTCTCGTTCTTAAGCACCTCTACTGGAGCAGTCGCCTGATCATTATTCGTTTTTGTGGTCATCGCTTTCTCGGTTAATTACTCTGATTCTAAGCCTCGCCCGCAAAGCAGGCAAGGCCAAAACCATACAAGTCTAAAGCAGCCCGTTAAAGAACTAAACTACACGCGCCATCATAACACCTTCAATCGACAGGATAGTCTGCACAACACCTGCTGGAATTTCGCTATCAACATCCACAATGGTGTAAGCGATATCCCCTCTGGACTGGTTGATCATCTCCTGAATGTTCAAACCTGCTTCAGCCATAGTGGTAGAAATCTGGCCAACCATATTCGGTACATTGGCGTTAGCCACAACCAAGCGATACTCAGTACCACGTGCTAAAACAGCATTAGGGAAATTCACTGAATTCACAATATTGCCATTCTCGAGAAAATCCATCAATTGATTGGCGACCATAATCGCACAATTATCCTCAGCTTCTGCTGTTGACGCTCCCAAATGCGGCAAACCAATTACTTTATCAGACTGCTTAGTACGATTATTCGGAAAATCAGTAACATATCTGTGCAAATGACCTTTATCCAGAGCGTTACAGACCGCATCATCATTTATGATTCCGCCACGCGCCAGATTCAAAATCGTAGCACCAGGCTTTAAGGTCATAACATTATCCGCATTAATCATATCTCTGGTAGCATCAAGCAACGGAACATGCACTGTCAGAAAATCCACTTTGGGCAACATTTTGTCAACCGAATCAATACGTACAACGTCAGATGACAACTGCCATGCTCCCTCTACGGTTAATGCAGGGTCAAAACCAATGACATTCATACCCAGATCAAGGCAGGCATCTGCCACCATTCGACCAATCGCACCCAAACCAACGACTCCAATAGTTTTTCCAGGGAGTTCACTGCCAGCGAATTTTTTCTTGCCTGCTTCAACCAATTTTGACAACTCAGCGTCATCACCTTGCAGGTTTTTTGTGTAATCAATAGCATCAAACAAATTCCGCGATGACAACAACAAACCACTGATCACCAACTCTTTAACCGCATTGGCATTAGCACCTGGAGCATTAAACACCGGTATTCCCATCGCTGCGAGCTTGTCTGTTGGAATATTATTTACGCCTGCTCCAGCACGAGCCACCGCGCGTAAAGACGTTGGTATTTCCATATCGTGCATCTTGAATGATCGAAGAATAATGCCATCTGGCGCAGCTTCATTATCACTGATGTTGTAATTTTTGGCAGGCAATCGGTCTAGACCGACTTGAGAGATATTATTTAATGTTAGAATTTTAAACATATATTACCTTGGTGGCTTTATAACCACCATCTGTGGGACTTCTATAATGGGCAAGGACTGAACTCTTAATTACTTATATTGATAAAGTACTAAGAGTTCATTAAGAGCTTGTTAAAGCTCAACTATGACTGCTTTTAAAACGCTGCATGAAATCAATCAATGCATCAATACCTTCTTCAGGCATCGCATTGTAAATACTGGCACGCATTCCGCCAACAGACCGATGACCTTTCAAGGCATGCAGACCTGCCGCATGCGACTCAGCCAAAAAGCTGGCATCCAACTCACTGTTTTGGATAATAAAGGGCACATTCATTATTGAACGAGCATCAACATTCACTGGGTTGGTATAGAACCCTGCTGAGTCATCAATATAATCATACAGCTTTTGAGCTTTACGCTCATTGCGCTCAGCCATCGCCGCCAGACCACCTTGTTCTTTCAACCATTTAAATACCAACGCTGAAATATACCAAGCCAGTGTTGGCGGAGTATTGCTCATGGAATCGCTTTCAGCCATCACTTTATAATCCAACAACCGAGGCGCCTGCGCAGAACACTGACCCATCAAATCATTGCGTACAATAACAATAGTTATTCCAGCAGGGCCAATATTTTTCTGCGCACCAGCATAGATAACACCGTATTTTTCAACATCCAGCGGTCTGGACAAAATTGTTGAAGACATATCAGCAACAATCGGCTTGTCTGTCTCTGGCAACCAGGAAAACTCAACACCAGCAATTGTCTCATTGGGAGTGATATGCACATAGGCAGCATCATCACTCAGGTTCCATTCACTGGCGGCTGGGACCGATGTAAAGTTAGATGATTTGGTATTAACCACTTCATTAACATCGCAAAAACGCTTCGCATCCTTAACAGCCTTTTCACCCCAATGCCCTGTCACTGCGTAATCAGCCTTGACAGCATCACCCAACAGGTTCAATGGCACAGCAGAAAACTGTGTAGTAGCTCCGCCCTGGAGAAACAACACACTGTAATTATCAGAGATACCCAGCAAATCACGTAAATCCTGTTCAGCCTGTTCAGCCACAGCCATAAAAGGTTTACCGCGATGCGACAATTCCATCACCGATGCACCTTGGCCGCCCCATTCGAGGAACTCACTCTGCACTTGTTGTAACACAGGCTCTGGCAAAACTGCCGGCCCCGCACTAAAGTTAAATATTCGACTCATTATAAAGTCTCCAAAAGTTTAAAAATCTTTCTTTGCCTTATTGACGTCTATTCAACTGACTCAGCTGGACAGGCGTCAATAAGGTTCATATCAGGTTACTTATGCTTGGATTACTGTCTGACATCACTCATCAAACGTCCACTCCACACTATTCCGGATCTGTCTCCGAGCTTGTCTGAGTTGCAGAATCACTATCATTATTCGAATCAGGTTCGCCATCAGAGCCGCCATCATCTTCATTAGAATCGGACTCAACTACTTTCTCCACACTGATCAGGCGCTCTTTACCTTTGACATTAATCAGACGAACACCTTGAGTATTACGTCCTATAACAGACACCTCAGCCATTCGAGTACGCACCAGAGTGCCTCCATTAGTTATCAACATAGCCTCATCTTCTTCTGTGACAAGAATTGCCCCAACAGACTGACCATTGCGCTCCGTTACCTGAATAGAAATAGTGCCCTGGCCACCACGGCCTTGACGCGAATAATCGCTCAAAGCAGTACGTTTACCATAGCCCATTTCAGTCGCTGTCAAAATAGATACGTCAGCCTCTTTATCGGTAATAATCATGGAATTTACAGCAAAACCTTCAGGCATTTTTATCCCTCTAACGCCGCGGGCAGTTCTGCCCATTTCACGCACATCATTTTCGCAGAAACGAATGGCTTTACCGGAGGTGCTGAATAACATGATATCCTGCTCACCATCCGTCAAACCCACACCCACCAACTGATTACCATCAACCAGATCAACCGCAATAATGCCGTTGGCCCTTGGGCGTGAAAAGTTTTCCAGAGAAGTTTTCTTAACAGTGCCATCACTGGTCGCCATGAAGACATACTTACCATCTTCAAAACTCTTAACCGGCAAAACAGCCGTGATCATTTCATCGGCATCCAGCGGCAACAAATTAACCAATGGCTTACCTTTGGCATTTCGTCCAGCTTGTGGCAACTCAAATACTTTCATCCAATACACTTTGCCTTTACTGGAAAAGCACAACACCATATCGTGACTATTGGCAACAAATAAACGTTCAACGAAATCAGCATCCTTGGTCTTAGTCGCACTCTTGCCTTTGCCACCACGACGCTGAGCCTGATAATCAGCCAAGGGCTGAGATTTGGCATAGCCTTCATGGGATAATGTCACCACCATATCCTCTTCGGCGATCATATCTTCCATGGTCAGGTCTAATTTCGCTTCAATAATCTCAGTGCGACGCACATCACCATACTCATCAAGAATAGCGACCAGCTCTTCACGAATGACAGCCATCAAACGATCTGTATTTTCCAGAATCTCAATCAGCTCAGCAATACGCTGCAATACTTCTTCATATTCGGTATGAATTTTTTCCTGTTCCAGACCGGTCAAACGATGCAAACGTAAGTCCAGAATGGCTTGAGCCTGCACCTCTGACAAATGATAGCCATCGGTCAGCAAGCCATAGATTGATTTATCCATATCATCTGGCAGACACGAAACAGAACCAGCCCGTTCAATCATGGCACTGACTTGTTCAGACTTCCATACTTGAGCCAGCATGCGTTCTTTTGCTTCAGCCGGATTTGCTGAGTCCTTGATCAGAGCAATCATGTCATCAATGTTGGCAATCGCAATCGCTAAACCTTCCAACACATGCGCTCTGTTACGCGCTTTTTTCAATTCAAAGATACTGCGTCTGGTCACCACCTCACAGCGATGACGGATAAACTCCTGCAGTAATTCCTTAAGATTAAAAATGCGTGGCTGGTTGTTGATCAAGGCAACGGTATTTATACCAAACACCGTCTGCAACTGAGTTTGCTGAAACAATTGGTTCAAAATAACTTCAGCAACTTCGCCGCGACGCAGCTCAACCACCATGCGCATGCCGTCTTTATCAGACTCATCGCGCAAATTAGTAATGCCTTCAACCTTTTTAGACTTAACCAGTTCTGCAATCTTTTCCAACAGGCGGGCCTTATTCACCATATAAGGCAATTCGGTGACAATAATGCTTTGCTTACCATTATCATCATTGGTTTCTATATGCGTACGAGAGCGCATATAGATTTTACCTCGTCCCGTTTTATAAGCATCGTGAATTCCCTTATTACCATTGATAAATCCCGCTGTCGGGAAATCTGGTCCAGGAATATATTCCATCAACTCATCAATTGTGATGTCTTCATTATCAATCAAGGCAATACAGCCGTTGACCACTTCGGTCAGGTTGTGCGGGGCTATATTGGTGGCCATGCCGACAGCAATGCCCGAAGAACCATTGATCAGCAAGCTGGGAATTCGCGTTGGCAGCACCAGCGGCTGCATCTCGCTTTCGTCATAGTTTGGCCCAAAATCGACTGTATTCTTTTCAATATCAGCCAACAATTCATGAGCAATTTTTGACAATCTGATTTCGGTATAACGCATCGCCGCCGGTGAATCACCATCAACGGAGCCAAAGTTACCCTGTCCATCGACCAACGGATAGCGCAATGAAAAATCCTGCGCCATACGAACGATAGTATCGTAAACCGCCGTATCGCCATGCGGATGGTATTTACCAATCACGTCACCGACAACACGCGCCGATTTTTTATAGGCCTTATTCCAGTCATTGTTAAGTTGCGACATCGCAAACAACACACGACGGTGCACGGGTTTCAAGCCATCTCGCACATCAGGCAAGGCGCGCCCGACAATAACACTCATGGCATAATCCAAATAGGATTGTCGCATTTCCTGTTCTAAACTGGCGGGGATGGTTTCTTTGGCAAACTGATCTGGCGTATCTGACATTTTCGCTGGACTTTCTGTTATGGACGGTTATAAATCGTTATAAAAAATTATAAGAAATGGGCTATCAAAGTAACCGCGAATTATAACATAAGCCAGCTCCTGTTAGGAACTAAATTAAACACAGCAAACCAGCTCAGAGCGCTGACAAAACCACAAACACCAGACACTCCCCACAAATCAATAGATGCACTACAGCTTAGCGCCGAATAAAAGCAATAAAGCGACCAAGAAAAACCAGACAAACAACAATTAAAGAAGCAATAAACGCATGCAATAATGTCGTCACATAAATAAACAGAAACCCAGCTTGTTGGCTATTTTTATGGATATCGAACGGATTGTCTACAGCAGCCATTTCACCCAACACTAACTGCAGAACCTCCAACACAGCTTTCGCCCCTCCCAGAGCCAAAGCACCAATCGCTATGTCGACAAACGGCATCAACTGCACAAACATACGCAAACATGCGCTTACACGTACTTGCCTGGACAAAACTACATAGCCCGATTTAAGCAGAAAAATATCCAATTGAGCATACAGAACTACGCAGGTTAAAACTCCTGCAATAATTCCAAATACCGCTGGCAGGTGGCTGTAGTACTCAATAAAGCTGAAAAACAAACCCACTGCGGCATTCAACAAAACGACCACACACCAGAATTGGTAGATATTTTTTACAGTTGCATCATCATTAGCTGCAAGCCACCGACTCACCTTAGCAAACACACTCATTACCCATCCCCTTTATCAGTAACTACTTGTTCAGAAACAACTCGACGATTAACAGTAAAATCCATTTGTTTTGATAGATCATACCAGTCGACCTTGCGTGTCAGCAACATCAATGCGGCCAATACAACAAACACCAAAGTTGATCCAGTCAACAATGCATAATCTTCAGACTGAAGGATCGCATACAGCAAACCATATAAACCACTTAACACGGTAACCACACCAAAGACATACATCCTATTGCCTATCACACTGGAAAGGTAGCTATAAATTAATGACATGCAAGCTAACATAGCAAGAAGATATGCGACACCAAAGGCGAGGTGTTCGGACAAAGATATCAGCAACAAATAAAATACGGCCAGGGCCAAACCGACCATCCCATACTGCATTGGGTGCATCACTATTCCTTTCAAACATTCGAACAAGAAAAACACCATAAAACTCAAGGCAATAAATAACACCCCGTATTTCAAAGAACGGTCGGTCAACTGGTAAATATTAATTGGCTCAACAAACTCCGCCTGCAAGGCCTCAGACTGATAGTCTGCCACTGCACACTTACGCTTGAGGCACTGCTCCAAAACTGAACCTATACCTGTGGAAAAATGCGACACATTCCACGTCGCTGTAAAACCCTCTGTACTGACATCCCTATCGGCCGGTAAAAACTGCCCAACAAAAGAAGGGTGTGGCCACTTCGATTGCAAAGTAAAATCAAAATCTTTTGCCGCAGGAACAACCGCCAGAGAATCAACGCCTCGCAGCACTGTCTGTAGAGAAAAAGAGTATCCCTCGCCTTGCCTCAAATCCAATTCAACCTGCAAGTTATTGCGCAAAAAGCGATGTTCATTGGTCACATCAAACTGATATTTCTTGCCCTGCCACTCAAGCACCTGTTGACCTTGCAAACCACGGATATCATTAAGAGAAAACACTAACTCAGCGCGTATCGGCTGTTTTTTCAAGGCAGGAAACTTTCCTTTGATAGACACATCACTGGTATAAACTGGCACACTGTAAATTCCTTTATAACGCCGCTGCATATCGACGTTTGCAACAACCGACACAGCATCGGCCAATTGCACTTCTGTATAATACGTTGCTGCAGCAATCGCCGCATCTCCCATATTCTGCCTCTCTACTCTATCCTCATAAGTCAGCAATAATATCGGAGGCAACACTGTTTGCGGGTCGGCCCATCCTTTGGCAACCTCCTGTTTGGCTTGCTGTGCATAAGCACTACGCTCAGTCACTTTATGACCAACAAAAATCAATGGCAACAGCAAACCAACGGTTAATGCCGTGATCACTGCCAGTTTAAGGAAAAGTCGCGATCGCATATATCACCTGTGCATGAATTATCAATGCTCAGTACGATACGCAATCTATATGAGGTTCTCTTGAAGCTTGTGTGTGAATATGGTGTGGTTTGGCACGTTCGAAGTTCAGCGCCGCGCCATTGCAATACGCCCTTTAATAAAGCGGAATAGCCCCAATGCCTTACCAAAGTTATGCCAGCGCTGAGGGGACAACTTCATACTCAACAGCAAATCAGACAAAGTAAACTCAGGTAATTCAATTTCCGCACGAATACCATAGGCAGCAATCCGAGACAGCTCCCCATCAATAGGTAAAGGGTCAGAACCATTAAAAATAGCCATGCCATGTTCACGTGCCAACTTGCATTGAGAAATTCCCACCCAAATGGCTGGACGTCCGCCGTTGTCTCCCAAGAACCAATCCTTAGGCTTTTGCACGATCAAATCAGACAATATTTTGCCTCGTTCCCCCAGCCATTTACCAACACCCCACGGGGAAATAACCACATAATCATGCGCATACTCTGACAATATATGCTTAGCTGTTGCTCCATCAGGTGCATTATCACGACACCCAAGAACAAGGAATTCAATTCGCTCAGCGCTGTTCAACTGTCGTGCCGGAGCCAGATAAATCATTTCTTCATCTTTGCGAGCTGACAAGAAACCATTTGCCTCACCACGCTGGACTTTCCACCCACCAGGCATGGTTACCGCTTGTTTACCATCCATCAATTCCATCAGCCTGGGCCAGGTTTTATCAGTTTGTCCATCGGTAAAAAACAACACGCGGTGAGTTGCATCACTGGCATAACGGTCAAAATTTATCAGGGCATTATCCAACAACTCACCCAAACGACCAAATCGATAACAATGAACATGGGTATCACAAGCAATAATCATTAGTCAGTACACTCGCAGTTTCAGCTTCCAGCTTTACAAATTATAATAAGATCGATACCAGGCCGCAAAGCGTGACACCCCTTCTTCAACAGACACAACCGGCTGATAGCCATAATCACGCTGCAATTGACTGGTATCAGCACCTGTTCTTGGTACATCACCATCTTGCATTGGCAACAAATTAAGGTCCGGCTTAACCTCAAGTTGATCAGCAAGAACTTCAATAAAGCGCATCAATTCAATAGGCTCGCCACGCCCAATATTGTATAGGGAAAACAAATCACCATCCGGCGCACTCTGACTTTGAGCAATGCGAGTAACACCCTCGATAATATCATCGATATAGGTAAAATCGCGCAGCATATTCCCTTCATTATAAACCGGAATAGGATCTCCCTTAAGCATTCGCAAAGCAAACCTGAATGGCGCCATATCAGGACGCCCCCACGGTCCATAGACCGTAAAGAAACGCAAACCCGTGCAGCGCAGGCCGTACAAATCAACGTAGCTATGCGCCATTAATTCATTCGCTTTCTTAGTCGCAGCGTATAAGGACACAGGATGATCCACCCTGTCATCCTCTTTAAACGGGAAATTTTTGTTAGTCCCGTAGACAGAACTCGACGAGGCATAGACCAAGTGCGGTTGATTATGGTTACGACAGCCCTCAAGAATATTGCCAAAGCCAACGAGATTCGAATCAATATAAGCTTGTGGGTTTTCCAGCGAATAGCGCACCCCAGCCTGAGCAGCCAGATTCACAACCACATCAAACTGTTGCTCTGCAAATAGACTGTCCATAGCCTCGCGCTCACATAAGTCCATCTCAACAAACGAAAATTGTTCGGTGGGAATTTGGGCCAAGCGATCACGTTTGAGCGATACATCGTAGTAATCATTCAAATTGTCTATACCCACAACCTTGTGGCCATTAGCCAACAAACGCTCGGCCAGTGCAGCACCAATAAAACCGGCTGCTCCAGTTACCAAAATATTCATAATCAATTATTCCACTGAACTCGCTGTTATAACATTCACACTAATGTTGTAGCATTTAGAAACCGACAGTCTCAAAAAAATCACTGTCGACAGCGATACTAAAGGTAAAATGTACCAGCTTCAACCAGATCAGAGTATAAAGTTCATCAATTTTTTACAATACCTCTTGTACTTCAACCCAGACCACTTTATGTTCCGCTTATGAATAGTAAAACCACCATCATTGCCGGTCGCTGGGTCATTCCCGTTGAACCCGCCAACACCATTTTAGAAAACCACTGCGTGGTCATCGAAAACGATAAAATCATCGATATCCTACCGATTGAACACATCAGTGTCAGCTATCCAAAAGCTGAGCTTATCAAGCGCCCCAACCACGTATTAATGCCCGGTTTAATAAATTCACACACGCATGCAGCAATGAGTTTATTACGCGGTATTGCCGACGATATCCCACTGATGGATTGGCTGAACAACCACATATGGCCGGTCGAAGCAGAACATATGAGCGAAGAATTTGTTGGTGACGGAACTCAACTGGCTATCGCTGAAATGCTATTAGGTGGTACCACCTGCTTCAATGATATGTACTTCTTTCCAGATGTTGTTGCACAAAAAGCACAACAATGTGGCATGCGCGCTGTTGTCGGAATGATTGTTATCGATTTTCCCAGTGCCTGGGCTAAGGACAGTGACGACTATTTCCGCAAAGGAACCGATGTCCATGATCAATGCAAGCAACTGCCACTGGTAACCACAGCATTAGCACCACATGCACCCTACACAGTATCAGACGACAACTTAACACGTGCACGCATTCTGGCCGATGAGTTAATGGTTCCAGTACACATCCACCTGCACGAAACAACACACGAGACTCAGGAATCCAGCAACATGCTGGGAATGCGACCACTGCAACGCCTGCAGGAGCTTGGCTTGGCCAGTCCTCGTTTGCTGGCAGTGCATATGACAGATCTGACTGATGATGAAATTTCAGACATCGCTACTCAAGGGGTGAATGTCGTGCATTGCCCTGAATCCAATTTAAAGCTCAACAGTGGTTTTTGTCCGGTGGGTAAATTACTCAAAGCAGGTGTCAACGTTGCCTTAGGCACAGACGGTGCTGCCAGCAACAATGACCTTGATATGTTCAGTGAAATGCAAACCGCCGCTTTGTTAGCCAAGGCTGTCGCTGATAGCTCAACAGCACTACCAGCACATACGGCAATAGAAATGGCCACAATCAATGGCGCCAAAGCATTAGGCCTGGAAGAAGTCACCGGATCATTGAAAATCGGCAAGCAAGCCGACATGATTGCCATTGATCTGAACCATGTGAGCACACAACCCGTCTATGACCCAGTTGCACAATTAGTTTATAGCGCCAACCGCCAGCAGGTATCCGATGTCTGGGTAGCTGGCCAGCACCTTGTTGAACATCATCAACTCAAAGATATGGACCAGCAAGCAGTGATTCTTAACGCACAACAATGGGCAAAACGTATACAGCCTTAAAACACCAGAGACTTTAATGTCAAAAACGACTATGAACGAGACAGTAAACACAAATAACGTTGACGATGCCGAAATTGCAAAATTTAATGAATTGGCGTCACGCTGGTGGGATCGCGATAGCGAATTCAAACCACTGCATGATATCAACCCACTGAGAATCAATTACATTAATGAACATAGCCCTGTTGCTGGGATGAAAGTAGCCGACATTGGCTGTGGCGGCGGACTGGTCTCTGAAGGTCTGGCCAGACTGGGTGCTGAAGTGACCGGTATTGATATGGGTGAAGCCCCTATAAATGTGGCTAAGCTACATCTACTGGAGAGCAACCTCGATGTTGAATACCAACAAACCACTGCAGAAGAACTTGCTGAGCAACGCCCTGGTGAATACGATATTGTTACTTGCCTGGAAATGCTTGAACATGTGCCAGACCCAGCATCCGTTATCAGCGCTTGCGCGCGCCTGGTCAAACCCGGCGGCCATGTTTACTTTTCAACCATCAACCGCAATGCCAAAGCCTGGTTATTTGCCATTGTTGGTGCTGAATATGTTCTAAACATGCTGCCCAAAGGCACTCATGAATATCAGAAACTGATTAAACCCGCCGAGTTAGATCAATGGGCGCGTAACGCTGGCCTGGATACCAAACACATGACTGGCATGCACTACAATCCACTGACAAAGCACTATAAACTCGACAAAGGTGTCGACGTCAACTACTTAATGTACACCATTAAAAGCGACTGAACTGGCACTTCACCGCAATAGAAGACCTCGTTATATCGTGTAAGTGAATTCATCCGTACGTTAATAAAAACCTGATACTTCCAACTCATTCCTTATGAAACTAAAAGCCCTATTACTGGACCTGGATGGCACCTTACTTCACACAGCCCCAGATATGGTCAATGCACTGAATATTCTGTTACAGTCACACCAGAAACCCGAGGCAGAATTTGATCGAGCTATGCGCTGTGTTTCACGCGGTGCAGCAGCAATGATTCAGGTTGGCTTTGGCAAAACAGCCGAGGACTCCGATTTTGAAACATTAAAGCAAGAGTTTCTGGACATATATGCTCAGAATATCTGCATTGGCACCCAACCATTTGAAGGCATGTTGGACGTCCTCGATTATTGTGAAAACAATAGCATTTTATGGGGCATAGTCACTAACAAAATGGAGCGCCTGACCACCCCTATACTGCAACAATTGAATTTGGACAAACGCTCATCAATCACCGTCTGTGGAGACACACTATCGGTCAACAAACCACACCCCGCACCTTTGCTACACTGCACTACTTTATTGCACTTAGCACCCAGCAACTGTCTTTACGTCGGTGATGACGTTCGCGACATTCAAGCAGGCACAGCTGCTGGCATGCACACTGCTGCAGCCAATTGGGGGTATTTTGACAAAGACACCGATGTCGCTGATTGGCAACCAGATTTCATCACCAACTCACCAGCAGGTTTATTACGCCTGATCCAGGAACATCATTAAACCAACTGGGGTTTTGTTTTATTTAGTCTTGGGAAGCAGCCCGTCTAGAAAATCATGCAGACGCACTTGTTTGGCACGAGATAATTGACGGTATTTATCCAGCAAAACCATTTCTTTTTTGCTGTTGGTCGAATAGGGAACACGTTCTTCTTTGACACCCATTTGCAGCATATTTCCCTCTCCAGTAGAAAACCAGAAAGCGGATACTCCCAGAAAATGTGCCGCTTTGATCACCAAAGTTGAATTCACTGTTTTCGTTGGACCATTCACCCACTGCGAAATTGCTGACTCGGATATACCGAGATAACGCGCCAAAGCACTAGGTTTTTTGCCTGAGTGACGCAAGGCCTGTGACATCCGTTCTTGAAGTGAGATCATAGAAAACTATTCTAAACAGCTATCTCACAAGAATGCTTTATTTTTAATACTTAAGCATGCTAATATATGATTTTCATGTTCAACGGTACTTATTGAAATATCAGCGCTGAAAACAAGCTTATAAACACGCAGAAAATAGAGTAAACATCATAACAACGGACCATAGAAACTCTCTTCAGGGACCAAAATACAACACATTATTCGAATCATGGCATTGAGAGGAAGGTGCTCTTGATAAAATCCTGGTATCGGCTACTACCGACCTCCCCGCCAGGTAAAACAAACCCACCAGAGCGGTGGGTTTGTTTTTTTTCAGCCTTAAACTTTAGTAAGGAAACCATGTTCGAAAATTACAAGTATTGATGTTTTTAACGTTTAAAATGCCTCTCAGGTTAATTTTGATCTTAAAGCACTCGCTATGGACGGCGATTTACCCCAATAGCTTTAAGGTCAATTTTAGCCCACCATCTTAGTCCACCTTATTTAGCCCATATTTTAATAATCTATAATCCTCTCAGTTTCAAACCTAAGCCTTAATTCTTATGAAAAAACTCTTTATCGTAATAAGCTGTATTTGTGTTCTTATTGGATCTACGGTCGGTCTGGTATTTTTTATGACCTCAGAGATGACCAAGACTGCTGACACTTTCTTAAGCGATATTCAACTTAAGAATTTTTCGAATGCCTATTCACATCTATCAAACGATTTTCAAAACACAATCTCTGAACCTGAGTTCACAAGCTTTTTAACGACATCATCTCTGGCTTCTACCCAAAAATTTTCTTGGAATTCACGTTCAATATCCGGCTCCATCGGAGAGTTACAAGGTTCCATCACCACCAGCACAGGAAACACCATTAACTTGCAATCAGTATTGATCAAAGAAGATGGAACATGGAAAATTTTTTCGTTATTTATTCCTCAAGCAGGCATAGTGACTCACCCATCCGGAAAACTACCGGATAACACAAAGTTAGTCGCACTGATTGATACCAGTCTGTTGAAATTTGCCGAATCAGTCAACGCAAAAGATTTTTCAGCCTTTCATTCCCATATCGCTTATATATGGCAAAAGCAAACCAGCATCGAGCAATTCAAACAAATCTTTCAGCCATTTGTCGACAAAGAAATCAATATGCTTCCCGCAATCAATTCCTATACTCCAATATTTGAACCTCTTCCTATTATAAACGAAGAAGATATTCTAGTCGTTCAGGGCCATTATCCCACTCAACCCCAATTACAGTTTAAACTCAAATATATCTATGAGGGTATAAAATGGAAGTTGATGGGAATTAATGTCGATATCAAATAGATGAATTTACTGCATCAATGATTATCCTCGGCAGTATCAATCTTCAACAATGGAGTTCATTTTTCTGTCAGTGCTTCACCATAAAACTCAACTCCATCCCAACCATGCAACATAAACTGACGAATGTTCTGATGGTCTTCTCCCTGCGGGTGTTGCAGAACATCCTCACGGTAATACTGCCCAAATAAAGCCAAAGTCTTGTCAACGGACAAACCCTGTCGCCGGGCAAAAGACAATATTTTACATGAGCCTGAATTTTGGCCCGCGGCATTACTGACATTCCCATTATTAAATGCGATTTCTACAAATTCATAATGAGTGTCAATCAAAGCCATTGTATCTTTGAATTCAATTGAATCAGGGTTCTGCTGCAAAAAGTTATCTATTGAATATGTCATTATCATTCCAAGGGCCTACTACCCGGTAAAATAGCCAGCAGAAATAAGCTGACAAACATTGATCGAAAGTCAAGAAACTGGCACAGTACGCGCCGACGCTATATTAACAAGTTCTCTCAGGTATTTTTATGATTTCTACAGCCAACATCACAATGCAGTTCGGTGCCAAACCTCTGTTCGAAAATATTTCGGTCAGCTTTGGCAATGGCAACCGTTATGGGCTTATTGGCGCCAATGGCAGCGGTAAGTCTACCTTCATGAAAATCCTGGATGGTTCATTGGACCCAAGCAGCGGCAATGTTTCCTGCACTCCCGATGACCGAATCGCCAAACTCGACCAGAATCAATTTGGTTATGAAGAGTTTACCGTACTTGATACGGTTCTTATGGGCCACAAAGAACTCTATGAAATAAAACAAGAACGCGACCGCATTTACAGCCTGCCAGAAATGAGCGAAGAGGAAGGCATGAAAGTGGCAGACCTTGAAGTCGCCTTCGCAGAGCTGGATGGCTACACGGCGGAAAGCCGGGCTGGAGAATTATTGATGGGCGTAGGCATTCCCATTGAACAACATACCGGACCAATGAGCGAAGTCGCCCCTGGCTGGAAGTTGAGAGTCCTACTGGCACAGGCACTGTTTGCTGACCCTGATATTTTATTATTGGACGAGCCAACGAACAATTTGGATATCAGCACCATTCGCTGGCTGGAAAAGACACTTAACGAAAGAAAGAGTACCATGGTGATCATCTCACACGATCGCCATTTCCTGAACACCGTCTGCACCCACATGGCTGACCTGGATTATGGGGAAATCACTCTGTTTCCCGGCAACTATGATGAATACATGACTGCCGCCACACAAGCACGTGAACGCATGCAATCAGAGAATGCCAAGAAAAAGACCCAGATCGCCGAGCTGCAACAGTTTGTCAGCCGCTTTTCAGCCAATGCATCCAAGGCGAAACAAGCGACATCACGCGCCAAGCAACTTGAAAAAATCAAACTGGATGAAATCAAACCTTCAAGCCGGGTTAACCCCTTTATCCGCTTTCAACAAGATAAAAAACTATTTCGCCTGGCCCTTGAGTTGGAAAACATCAGTAAAGCATTTGAAGAACCTCTTTTCAAAGATTTCAGCGCCACGTTTGAGGTTGGTTCACGCGTTGCGATTATTGGTCAGAACGGCGTAGGAAAAACAACATTGATTCGAGCGTTGATGGGTGAAACATCTGTAGACAGCGGCAGCGTAAAATGGTCGGAAAATACCAGCTTTGGTTATTATGCCCAGGACCATGAAGCTGAATTCGAAACTGACGCGACCGTATTTGAGTGGATGCAGCAATGGCGTCAACCCAATCAGGATGAACAAGCAGTTCGTGCTGTTCTGGGACAAATGTTGTTCTCTAAAGATGACATTGGTAAATCCGTGAAAGTATTATCTGGTGGAGAAAAAGGCCGCATGCTCTTTGGCAAGATAATGATGCAAAAGCCTAACATCATCATTATGGACGAACCGACCAACCATCTGGATATGGAATCTATCGAATCATTAAATCTGGCTCTGGATAATTATGAAGGCACATTATTCTTTGTCAGCCATGACCGAGAATTCGTCAGCAGCCTGGCCGACCGTATTATTGAGATCAACCCAGACAACATTGACGATTTCAGTGGCAATTATGATGATTTCCTGAAAAAGAAAGACGGTAAGTAAAACGTATTTTTACGCGTTGTGCTGACGTGTATGCGTCAGCACAGCCACAAAAAAACCATCCATGCTACTCATACCCGGATAGGTACGCATCTGGTAGTGGTCAGATTCTGTCAACTGCCCGGCATTGCCTATATCCGGCAACTCAGCAGCTGCAAACTCAGGATGATTCATCAGAAATTGTTCAACCTGTTGTTCATTTTCTTCTTTAAGCAATGAACAGGTCGCGTAAACCAGCTTCCCCCCTGGCTTTACCAGGCGACATGCACTGTCTAGGATCGATTGTTGGGTTTGCTGTAATTGCTGCAAAGCTTCTTCGGTCAAATTCCAGCGGGCATCAGGATTACGTCGCCAGGTGCCGCTGCCACTGCAGGGAGCATCCAACAAAACCACATCCATTTTACCCACATTGCGTTTAACCCATTTATCACGTTCCGTGCTTAGCAGGTGAGTCTGGATATTATGCACCCCTGCTCGCTTGGCCCGTTTCCCCAGCTCTTCCAAACGTCTAGAGTGCACATCACAAGCATGAATCACACCTTTATTATTCATCATTGCCGCCAAAGCCAGAGTTTTTCCCCCAGCGCCGGCACAAAAATCAACCACCTTTTGCCCTGACTGAACATTGGTAACCAGTGCCAACAACTGTGAACCTTCGTCCTGCACCTCATACCAACCCTGTTTAAACGATTTCAAATTAAACAAACCTACCCGTCCATCAAAGCGCAAACCCCAGGGCGACACAGATGTCTCTGACACCGTATAGCCTTCATCCTTGAGGCTTTCAAGAACTTTTTCTCTGGAGGCTTTAAGCAAGTTAACTCGAATATCAGTGCTTGCTCTTTGCTGCATCGCTTGCATTTCGTCCATAAAACGCTCTCCCAGGCTATTTTGTAATAGCGGAGTCAACCATTCCGGCATATTGCCTTGTACAGCAACAGGGGCTATTGCTAACAAGCCGTTCAAATCAGCAGCCTGTAATGCCTCTAACATAGTCCTTTCTGCAGTGCTCAACGCTTCAGGAGCGTAATCTTCACCTGTAAAAATCTCGGCTGGCATCTGACCAGACTGATGCAGTGCCACAATCAACAAATCACGGGGATGATCTTCTCCCCCACACTGTTCAACCAGATAGGTCAGGCTCGCTCTTTGACGTAACACGGTATAAAACCATTCCGAAATTGCCGCCTTATCCTTGGATCCAATATAACGTCTGGCTCGAAAGTAATTCGCCATAGTACGGTCGGCGGGATACGGATTCTCTTTAAGAATATCTAAAAGCTCAATAACAGCTTGAATTTGGGCAGCAGGTCTCATGGCGCGGACTATACCATGATCATGTTTATCATCAAATCAGAGAACCCCAAGATAACAACGAAATTACTCCTGCATAGAAATCAAAAAGTTTTCAGGCGTGCTATGTTTTTTTTGCTCGGCTTAAGGAGGTACCAATCTGTTCTTGCTCCATAAGGCGATATTTTGCCATTGCACTGCCTTGCGCAAGTTGGTTCCACTTGGGGTAATCAACATAACCCTGCTCACCACCCCCATAAAACGTATCGCGGTCATAAACATTAAGAGGTTTACCGAATCTTAACCGTTCTGGCAAATCCGGGTTGGCTAGAAACCAGCGACCAAACGCAATCATGTCATAGAAACCATCAGCAACCGCTTTCTCAGCATTTATTGGCGTAAACCCACCAGCCCCGATCAAGACCCCTTGAAAAAGCTCTCGAAACATCGCATTGCTCAATGGGTGAGTATAAGCCTTGTCGTCTTCAGGCATTGATGACAAACCACCCACTCGTGGTTCGGTCAGTAAAAGATAGGCCAGCGGAAACCTGTTCAAACCCTTGATGGCATGAGAATAGGTTCGCTCAGGGTCAGAACAAGTAGCATCAAAATACGTCTGGGATTGAGCGCCCGTTTCTGGATCCAGAGCCGTTGGTGATAAACGGACACCAACCCGTCCCTCTCCGACAGTTTCTACCAAAGCAGCCACTACCTCAAATAAAATGCGACAACGGTTCTCAATGGATCCGCCATACTCATCGGTACGTTGATTGACGCCATCACATAGAAATTGATCGATAAGATAACCATGCGCTGCATGCAGTTCCACATAGTCAAAGCCAGCTCGCAAGGCATTATTCGCCGCATGTTGATAGTCACGGCAAACTCTAGCTATTTCATCTTTGGAAAGCGCTTTAGGGGTAGCTGCCGGCTGATCCCAGTTATAATCACCCTTTTCAGTTTTTGCGACCAGTGGCACTGCAGATGACGATACGGGCGGCAAAGGAAAGTCTTTGCCTTTCACAATTGGGTGGTCCCCTATTCCAGGTTGGGCTATTCTGCCAGTATGCAATAATTGGCAAGAAATTTTAGCTCCTTTTCTGTGAACTTCACGAGTCACACGTTTCCACCCTAGAGCTTGCTCTTTTGTCCAAATTCCCGGAACATGCCCACCTTTTTCCCGCACTGCCGAATAAATGGTCCAGACAGGTGTTGCTTCTGGTGAAATATGAGTCGCTTCGGTAATCAACAAACCACCGGGCGATGCTCTCTGGGCATAGTATCTGGCATTCATTTCTGAGGGAGCCAGTGTCTCTGACAAGGCTCGGGTGCGAGTCATCGGCGCTAATACAACGCGATGTTCTAAATTGAATGCACCCACGTTGCACTCAGAGAAAAGAGAATTATTCATCGTTTTAATTCATGTTTCCGTTTAATGCCTCTAACAACTGAGGCTAGTCGCACGTCATTTGTTTAACCTTGCCAACCAGAATATTTCACCGTCATTTTCTCACGTGTTTGCTCTCTATTCAATTTTGGGGACAACCAAACATCTAAATGGATGCTTCAATATTGAATTGGGTGCTCTTGGGGTAACAATGACAGTGATCTCGACTTAATACTTCAGTATGTACAGGCCCTAGTAATAAAAGCATTGCAGCTATCAGTTTTGGATGGCAAGCTTTGCCCCATGATTGACGAAACGCTAAACCTTTGGCTACAACAGATTGGCATCAGCTTATCAGATGATGCACGCTTGATTCTACTGTTAATAATAGCCTTGTTTATTGGTAGTTTGTTTGGACGAACTCTAGCCAAAATGAAACACCGCAAGGAACTGACCAGGCTGGCAAAAGAAGCAGACGAAATGCAGGATTTTCATGACCAACAAATGGATCAGTTGCAAGGCACTTTTGCTTCATTATCCCAGGAAGCTCTGCACAGTAACAATCAATCATTCCTGACTCTGGCACGAGAAACCTTCAGCAAACTACAAATACAGGCTGAACATAAACTCTCGGAAAAGGAAAAAAACATTGCCAACATGGTCAAACCCATCCATGACTCTCTTCAAAAAACAGATGCCCAATTGCAACGGCTGGAAAAAGACCGAACTGTGTCTGAAACTCGCCTGAATTCACAAATCAAAAATCTGATGCAATCGCAGCAATTTCTTCAAAGTGAAACTCGCAACCTGGTGACCGCATTAAGGCGCCCTGAAGTACGTGGTCAATGGGGTGAAATCACCTTGAAACGTCTGGCAGAATTGGCTGGAATGTCAGAACACTGCGATTTTGATGAGCAAGTCAACGTACGTGGTGAGGATGGCGCTCTACGCCCAGATATGATCATCAATATGCCAGGCGAACGCCAACTGGTTGTGGATGTTAAAACACCATTGGATGCTTATTTAAGCGCAGTAGAAAGCTCAGACGATAAGCAGAGAACACACTTTCTGCAGCAACATTTAAAAAATGTCAAAAACCGTATTAAAGAACTGGCAATGAAAAAATACTGGGAACAGTTCGACCGCGCACCTGATTTTGTGGTGTTATTTATTCCCGGGGATCAATTTTTAAGTGCTGCTCTGGACGAAGACAAAACTCTGTTGGAATTTGCCATGCAACAACGCGTTATCTTGGCCACTCCGACCAGTTTCGTCGGTCTATTGCGTGCTATTGCCTACGGCTGGAATCAGGACAATTTAAACAAAAATGCTGATACCGTGCGCCAAATTGGTAAAGACTTACACCAACGTCTGGGTGTATTGGCAGAACACATGAGCAAACTCGGCAAGACTCTGGACTCAAGCGTGAATAATTTCAATAAACTGCTAGGTTCCTATGAAAGTAATGTCTTGCCGGGGGCAAAAAAATTCAGCGAATTGGGAATAGAAACCCACAAAGAGCTGGATCAAGTGACTGGCGTAGACACACCAGCTAGAAAGTTAACCAAGGTTCAATTAGCCAACGATAAGACAGAATAGCTTTACTCTAGAACCTTCTTTAATCAGTTTTAATGGACTGTGAAACTGTCAATCCCTCCTGACATGCCAGCTCAGACACGACCGAAAATGCGTTGGTAACCAGACTCAGAAGAACTTATTTTCACTGAGTGTTTTTTCATACACATAACATTTTAGATTCTGTCTTGGCAACAATAAGAATACTGCAACAAATCCTTAACGACACTGTAATACTTCAACGACAAAATCCCCCTCGATCAAGAGAGTTGTTTTTGCAGTTCTAAGTTTGTTTTTCAGCAGACACTTGATAATCTAAATGATAATCATTATTATTATCATTTGCCTGTTGAGAGTGACAGGTAAACACATTAGCACTATTTATTAATACGATCATTTCCATTAGGGGGAACGATGAAAAAACTTCCATTAATTGCGGCCTTTGGCCTTATTTATAGCAGCAGCATGGTTAATGCAGCCACAATTTATGACAATAAAGGACTGACTTACACTATCAAAGGCGATATACAAGTTCAGTTGTTGAAAAAACACGGTAAAGATAAAGATGTTGACGTCAACTATGATGACGCTGAATTAAAAAACACTATCTCTTACGATATTGGCAACGGCAACAAAGCTTTTGCTCAAGTAGATTATGATTTCAAAAAGGAGAAATCGGAAGAAACCTATGTAGGCCTTAAACTGGGTAATACCAAGATCTGGATGGGTGACACAGATTATGTCACTGACGCTTTCGGCATCGAAAAAAACATTGATGTGGTTGATATAGATGGCGATAGCTTTGCTCAAGATGGTGGTGATGACCTGATCGGCCTGGAATTCAAAGCTGGTTCTGCCACAATTGCTTTTTCCCATGACATTCAAGTAGGAGATGAAGACCTGAAAGATGACGATGACAATGTTATCGGCACCGCCAGCGAAGAATCTTCTCTGGATATCTTTGTCTCTGTTCCACTGGGTCCAGTTGATCTTGGCCTGGCTTATCAGGACCATGAAGCTGAAGGCATCGCAACTGACACGTTTGGTGTCAGCGGTGAAGTTAAAGTTGCCGGTATCAACCTTGGTCTAGCATTCAGTTCTTCGGACAGCGACAGCAGCAAACTAGACAAGGACAATATCAGCCTTGCTGTGACCTTCCCTGTTGCCAGCACCACAAAAGCATCCGTTGGCTATGACATTGTCGATTACACCTCTGATTCCATCACGGATATCGACACATGGTATGCCAATGTTGTTTACAAATTTCCAACAGCGAAAAAAGTCAGCGCTTTCGCTGAAATAGCTAATACTGATGAAGATGATTCGGACGTTGGTTATTTGCTGGGTATGCGCGTTAAATTCTAAGCCTTAGTTTTAAAACGCAGTTCTGTGACACTCATTTGAGTCAGCAGACTAGAAATGAAAAGCTGAAAAGGAATTCGGCTTTTTTTAATCCTATATTCACTGCACAATCTTCAGAGTTTTTCTGATCGCTCTAAATGTCCTCTTCTGATCGGAGGGTCAACACCTCATAACCCGTGTCAGTCACAAGCACAGTATGTTCCCATTGAGCGGATAGTTTTTTATCCTTAGTCACAACAGTCCAGCCATCTTTTTTAGTTTTCGTTTTGGGGCTACCTTGATTAATCATTGGCTCAATAGTAAACGTCATTCCTGCTTTTAATACTTCCCTATCTCCAGCTTTACCATAATGCAACACATGTGGTGCCTCGTGCATTTCCCGGCCAATGCCGTGACCACAGTATTCCCTGACTACGCTATAACCTGCGGATTCAGCACACAGTTGAATCGAATGGCCAACATCCCCCAGAGTGGCGCCAGGTTTTACCGCTCGAATACCAGCCACCATTGCTTTATAAGTGGTGTCCACCAACCTGATAGCTTGTGGTCCTGCTTTGTCCAAAACATACATTTTGCTTGAATCAGCAATAAAGCCGTTTTTTTCCAAAGTAATGTCAATATTGATAATATCCCTGGCTAACAGCTTTCTAGCTTCGCTGGGAACTCCATGACATACCACATCATTGATAGAACTATTGAGCACAAACTTATAATCGTACTGTCCTTTGCTAGCAGGACGGGCATTCAAGGTATTAACAATGTAATCTTCAACTCGATCGTTAATCTGCATGGTCGACACCCCAGGCTGAACAAAATCGTCCAGATAGGAAAATACTTGAGCCAACAAGCGCGATGATTCACGCATCAACTCAATCTCAGCGTCATTTTTTATTATGATCTTGCTCATTGTTATCCCGTTCTGAATCTACCCGTTCATTGGCTAATAGATATTCACGCAGAATCTCTTGATAATTCAAGGTTGGATTCATTTCACACAAGCGACCCACTTTGATCCAGAATTCGGCTTGCGCATTAATCGAGCGGGACATGGCCTTGCTCGATTTTCTAATTTCATCATGTAGTAAGTCAGTAACTTTTAAGATTCCCATAATTTCATATAATATACGTTTTATATACGAATCATATATTATTAATCGTAAATAAAGCAACTCTTATTTCCAAACAACAATTAGATCTATAAGCACCGATAATGAAAAAGTGATGCGCGATAATTACAAGCTGTTGATCTGATGTATTGATATAGTATTTTAAAACCATTGAGGCAGGATGATGAGAATACTCAATATTTCTTACTTACTATTTTTGCTACTGACGACTATATGTCAAACATCAGCTGCAGCAACTTACTATGTTGATCAGCAAAATATCCTCGCTCTGGATTCAAATGCCGGATCTGAAGCCCTGCCCTGGAAAACCATTCAAAAAGCAGCAGACACATTGCAAGCCGGGGATACTGTTTTTGTGAAACAAGGAACGTATACTGAACTGACACCGGGCTTTCCCGAAAGTGATATGAAGGGTATTAAGGTTAAAAACTCGGGAACTTCCGGCCACTTCATTACCTTCAGTAACTATCCCGACCATTCACCGGTGATTGACCAACAAAGCTCTGGTGTCGGCTTTATTATTTCTGGTAAAAACTTTATCAGAGTTGCTGGATTTGAGATCAAGAACATTAAAGGGGCAACTGACAAATCTGCCGGCATTGTTACTACAGGTGGCTGTAATCATATTATTGTGGAGAACAACTATATCCACGATATTGATGGCACCGCAGGATCCAATGTCGCTGGTATCAGGTTTGATAGCACTGTGAATGCCATTGCCAGAAATAACCGAGTTCATACCGTGCGTGTCAATGGTGCTCTAAATGCTAATGCTTCAGGGCTGACAGGGTTCAGCATGAGTGACATTATTGTCGAGAACAATGAATTTTATGACGCTTATCATGGTGTGTACCATAAACAGTCTACTGGCAACATTGGTTTGTTGGTTAAGAAAAACCGTATTCACGATGTCGTAACCGGGCTATGGTACGACGTTGCAGGCACTGGAGACCCGATACACGTCAATCAACGAGTTACACAAAATATTATCTATAACACAGACAATGCCATCTGGCTGGAAGCAAGCGAGGGGGATGTTTCAGACATGAACGATACATTTCTTGTCTGGAATAATACACTTGTACCTAAGCAAAATGGAATATGGACTAGAAACACCCAAAAGATCAGCCTCTATAACAATATTATTGTCGGTCCATTAACAAAAGACACTTTGCGGTTTCGATTACCAACGCAGATAGATGAAATCAATTACAATCTGTACTTTGGAACCAATCGCTTTGTGCTAAATCTGTTTGCAGCCAACCAGCAGACCTATACTTCCTTATCGCAATGGCGCAGTAGTGAAGGATATGACCTTAACAGCTTGATTGACGATCCTGAGTTTGTTGATAGTGCAAACCATGATTACCATTTACTGGCAAGCTCTCCAGCAAGAATGTCAGGTAAAAACGCTATGAATATGGGAGCCTATATTAATGACAGTGATGTAATTGGTTTGCTTTCAAACCCTCTTGGACCGCAGCCGAACAACGACGTTTGCACCCCAATCAAAGGAACTAATGGTAAAATAGCACTGGTCTGTCTATAAAATTTCGTTGCTATTTTTTCGCTATAACACTGATTTCAATGATCGCCCCTTCCACAGCCAATTCAGACACACCAACGGCGGTCCAGGAGGAAAATGGTTCAAAAACAAACTCGTCTTTTACCCGCTTAAACTGCTCGAGATGATCTCTTAAACCGATATGGTAAGTCGTCATTTCAACCATATTGGCATACGTCAGACCTGCCTCTATTAATGATATCTCTACCGTTTGGAATGCTTGTCTGAACTGTTCGCTGGGATCGTCCGAAATTGTGCCATCCACCCGGGTTCCAGTGCAGCCAGAAACGAAAACGAAGCCACCACTGTCAATCGCCGGAGCAAAATGCCAATCGTCATATTTAGCACGCAAGGCCCTAGGAACTATCGCTTTTTTGTCCATAAATCTTCTCTACTCACTGAATATCTGTGCGCTATGGGTTTAAAACCTATAGGCCTTTCAGAGAATTCAATGCTTTATATTAGCCTACTTGGAATAAACCGTGAAAAACTTTCGATACCAGGTTTTGGCAAAACGGTCGCCAGTGTCGCCTTTTTTAAAGGTATAGCTCTTTCCACCAATACGCAGCACAACTTCAGCATCAGGCCTGCGTTTCGCCATTTCAACCTTGACTTTACCCATGTGACACAAGCTTTTCTTGCTGGATCCTTTGCCAATATTGTGGAACTCCTGATCCCCAACAAAGAAACGTAAACCGGTGTGCTTGTGAGTTCCCGAGACAGTATATTCAACACATTTCTCATTGTTGCCTACTTCGGGTTCTTTAGGTTCCGATGTAGTAACTACGCCAACCTCCTCGCGCTTATTCCACCCGGAATGGTAATTATTTCCCCAGTTTTCCCCAGACCTTACACCGCTACTGTAGCGTCGACCAAATCCTGCAGTATTAGCCCAGCCTCGCTCTGCTCTGGCCCCTTTTAAGTCTATTGAAAGGTATTTACGATACCACTCCTGTCGGAAATCATCATATCGCTCTCCTGAATCAAAACGGTATTCTCTGCCGTCAATCTTTAAAATCACACTGGCATTACGATTGCGTTTGGCCAGCTCAAGGCGTACTAGCCCGCTTTGGCAAAGTTCTCCCTGAGCAGATCGCCCCGATTCAACCCGTTGCAGACCGGTCCCCTGATCAACAAAGCGAATTGCAGCAACTCCCCGTCTGGCAACAATTTCAAAAGAGTGGCATTTTTCATTGCTTGATTCACCATCATACCCATCAGTAAAACCATAACTGTTTTCCGTGTTATCGTTAATTACTCGCATGGAACGAATCCGGTCATTCCATTTACCAGGTAAACATTCTCTACTTTTATTCATTCGATACCAGTGTCCACCAAACTGCTTGTTTTGAAAGATCTCAACAGCCATTCCATCAGGTATGATAATGGATGAGATTTCATTCGCTTCAACCCCAACATTTTCCAAGCGTTTGAACTTGCCTATGGGAAGAATTTTCGATTGCCCGGAATAGCCACAATCACTGAAAACAATCACATGGTTATCATTCCAAGCATGTTTTTGCCAGTGTTTTCCAAGCACCCCTTCAGCATTAACAGGCATTACCGCCCCAAAGCCAACCATTGCAATCAGGATAAACAGAGCAGAATAACGCTTAAGCCGTATTATTTGACCCATTGTGATTTCGAGCTTCATACAAATGTTCCTCTTAAAGAAAAGGTTTCAGGTAAGGTATATAAAATATATTCTGTTATAACCTTAAACGGACATACATATCTGGTATAACTAAAGTCGCACGCTTTACTGCTCAAAGTCAACAGCCTCCATCTATCAAACAGGGCTTATCTCGCGCATTGATACTGAACAGCCCAGCAGTCACGCCATAATAAGACATTGTTATTTTTTGTCACTTATTGCAATGAATGGGGCATGATATATTTCTATATATCTATTGCGTCATGCTGAGGTCTCTTTGTAGATATTTGCCATCAACAGCCTGATGACAAAGCATAGCCAGCTTTTTCAAAGCCAGATCCATTTGTTCATTCAATTCTCTGGCACAATTTAAACGTAAACAATTCCTGTGCTTTTGCGAAGCAGAAAACAACACACCTGGTTTGAAGCTGACGCCTTCGTGCAAAGCATATTCAAGCAATTCCAGAGTATCAACATGCTTGGGAAGTTCAATCCATAGAATAAAGCCTCCACGCGGTTGTGTAATACCTACATTAGCTGGGAACAACTCATGCACTCTCTCGATAATATCTGATAACTGGACAGAGTATTTATGCCTGACATTTTGCAGAAACTTATCCTGCTTACCTGTTTTCAGATATTCATAGACAACGTGCTGAGTGGTAGTCACCGAGGAGACACCCATAACGTATTTATTGTATTCAATGTCCATTTGCAACTGTTCATTAATTACCCAACCAACCCGCAGTCCAGGAGAGATGGTCTTGGAAAACGAGTTGCAATAGATTACGCTGTGGTCGTTATCAAAGCTTTTCAAAGGTTTAGGACGATAAAAAGGATCAAAACTAATATCGCCATAAACATCATCTTCAACAATGCGAATGCTGTTTTTGGAACACAGTTGGACCAAGCGTTTTTTCTTGGCAGTCGGCATACGCCCACCGGTTGGATTGCTGTAATTAGCGCATAGTAGACAGGCCTTGATATCCCATTGTTCTATGGCCAACTCCAAAGCACCGATGCTGATACCTTCGGCCGGGTCGGTTGGAATTTCGATGACATTCAAGTGCAAAGCGTCACAGACCTGTAAAAAACCTGGGTATGTCGGTGTCTCAACAGCCACAGTATCCCCAGGTTCAGTCACGGTTCTCAAACCTAACATAAAGGCTTCCTGGCACCCACTAGTCACAACAATACTGTCCGGGTTTACAGGGTATCCGATGCGCTGCATATACAAGGCAATCTGATGTCGCAGTCCAGAATAGCCCGGCAAAGCCTGATAATGATCACGTTTATAGTGAGGTGAACGCAGCACTCTGCGAAAGGCTTTGTCTATTTCCAACACAGGAAAGAAACTCTGATCTGGAATCGCTGAACCCAGATCACAAAGGTGCGGATTACACTTTGATTTGACCAAGCCAAGATCAAGTTGTTTATTACTTATTTTGGTGGGTTGCTCAAGAACATAGGTCGGGTTTGGCCTTTGCACTTCAAGCAGTTCCTGTGGTTTTATATAAAAACCCGAGCGTTCGCGACTCTCGATCAAACCGCTTTCTTCGAGGATCTGTAATGATCTGACCACGGTTGATAAACTGACATGATGACGCTCGCAGAGTTGCCTGACACTGGGTAACTTCAAGGTGGATTGAAACTGGCCGTCACGGATTTGATAGGTCAGTTCTTTCGCTAAGGATTCATACTTTTTCATAATAGATACAGTTTTTCTTGTTTTCATGTATACAGATACAAAAAACGCATTCTGTATACATAAAATTAATTTTTTCTGATTCTGTATTTAATTTACGCCTTTTCGTATTCTAATGCAAATAGTTTAATAACCGCATCTAAATCGGAGGCACTTATGGTTTGTATTGAAAATAATCAAATCGCGATATCGCAAAATGACGAAGCCCTGGTAGCTTTAAGCTCTGGACAGATTAGCCATGCGACATTAACTAACTTCGCTGAAGTCTACCGCGATAATGGAGGCAATAAGCTTAATGACGAAGCAGTGAATATGTTAATTCGACTGGTTGATAAAGACATGCAACCACGTCAGGAAATTCTACCCAGTTCTACAGCTTTTGAATTGGTCTGTCACCTGATTCAACGCCATGGTGATTTCAAGGATAAGGAATTATGGCGCTTGGCCAGCACATATAGTGTCTTTCAATATGGTTATCAACCCAAATATCTAGCCTGGCAGTGGCAGCGTCTGACTCAACCTTCTTTGTTTGATTGCAAGGATTGAGAGTTTCTTTATAACACGGTGGCGAGAAGCACTTGCTTCTCGCCATAAAAAAGACCATCATGCCGTCTTTATTGAGTCTTTTAATAAACTAGCATGCAAACAACTCTTGTCGACTGGCGTTCATTTAACGCTGAAAAACAGTTACTCGCTGACAAAACCATTCTAATTACAGGTGCAGCACAAGGCATTGGCCAAGCTGTCAGTCTGTCTGCAGCACAGCATGGAGCGACGGTTATTCTGTTGGACAAAAAAAACCGCCATCTGGAAAAAACCTATGATGAGATTGTCGCCCTGGGCTATCCCGAACCGGTTATGCTGCCGCAGAATCTACAGCACTGTGACCCTCAAACGGCAATGAACATTGCCGAAGGCATCGCACAGGATTTTGGTCATCTGGATGGCTTGTTGCATAATGCCGCTGAATTAGGGTCACCCAGCCCCATGGATCAATACGACTTGTTGTACTGGCAGGAAGTTATGCAAGTGAACCTGCAAGCCCCATATTTTCTCACCAGAGCATTATTACCCCAATTGCGTGAAGCCGATAATGCCCAAGTGCTGTTCACCACGGCACGATGTGCTCGTACCCCAAGTGCTTACTGGGGTGCTTATGGCGTCGCCTATGGTGGTGTGGAAGCACAGATGAAGATCTGGGCAGACGAATTGGAAAACCCAACAACCATTCAAGTCAACTCTATCGATCCGGGACCCGTCAAAACCACATTGAGACGACGGTCACACCCTGGCGAAAGCGCGGAAAAACTACCTAGCCCAACTGAAATAGCCCCTGCTTATTTACAGTTACTATCAGGACAACATGAGTTTAATGGAGCATGCCTAAGACTGCAGGAAGACCTTTAAACCGGCTTATTACACTTTTCCAGTCAATAACCAGCGCCGCTGTCGCAACCTGTTTTTTGCCGGCCCAGGCCAGGTATTGCGAGGTAAGGCTAAGTGGTTTGATTGCTTGTTTATAGCACCACCATCGACTGTTGCCACAAAGTCAAAGTGTCTTCCTACCAGTTTTTTGTCTTGTTCCAAATAGCTGTTAAAAGGATAGGAAAAACTCTGAGCCTGTACTTCCAGACCTTGTAGTTTTTTTAAAGATACCTTTAAATCACATTCAAATTCACCATCACTCACCATGGACCTCAGCCAATGTTGATGCCCATGCGATGCAATTTCATGACCTTCACGATTCGCACGATAAACGTCAGCGGTCAGTGGATATAACTGACGAGCTTTGCGCATCATCTGCTTTGAAACACCTGGATGCATCTGGCCAAAAACATGTATGCATTGCATAATCTTATCGGGATGAACGTGATCGCGGATAGTATCAACCTGCCCCCGCTGAACACTTTGCCACCCTAAACTCATCACCAGACTCCAAAACTTCGAACTCAGTTGGGGGTCAAATGCCAACCAGTACAGAGCATGCTCCCAAAGCAATTCCTCAGCATCAATCAAAGCCGTTGACTGAAAGAACGTTGCTGGAACATCCATTTTCTCTAATAAAGATAAGCCACGGTGATAATTAGAAGAAAAGCAATCATCAAAGCAGATGATCGCAGTAAATTCATCCGTAGAAAAATTATGCTCAAGCAAGTCTTTAAAGCGTATAAACTGTGCCCCTTGTTGCTTAAGAAATGTAAGGTCGCTGCACAGTTCTTTTTCAGTTGTTACTGGTGAGCCACCTTTATCCAGGAATGGATGTTCACCAGCATCTCCTATACGATGATACAAATACACCATAATATTGCCTGACAGTTTGTTCCTCCAATAAGGCAAAAGAGGTTTAAAGAACAAATGGTCTTGCAATCGATTCAACACACGACTCGGCAAGCCCTTAGATTTTTTGTTGCTGGAAAACATATTAAACAATTAACCTGAGTTCGGCATCAGAGTCGATAGTTGACTGGTTTTGCTTGTAACGTGCAAGCAAACCCTGTTCTATCAAACGATTCAATCGCAAACGTTGGGATGGGTTATAGCAGTACCCTGTTCTGCGCAAAAACTCCTTTCCTTTGATCCATTGTTGAACTCGTGGGGCCGATTGCTCTGCCAGTGCAGCTACAGCGTCGACCATAGCACGATTACCGTCTATAAAAACTTTTGCCTCAATATACTCATAAGGATCATTTGCCTTAAAATCAGGGCGTAGCGTACGAATAATATCCCCACTATCGATACCCTCATCAATGTAATGAATTGTCGCCCCCACATATTCTGGTTTGCCCTCCAACAACATAAACAAATTACAATTACCCCCTCTGGCATAAGGAGATAAGCCAGTATGGAGGTTTATGACTCCCAGAGGGATAGACACGGTTGCTGACAACATAGGTTGACGCAACAAATTGGTACCATTCACACAAACAATATCAGGTTTATGTGTTTTGACAAATTCGATCGCTGACGAACAATTAATATCATCCACTTGAACAGTCGAAACCCCTTCCGGCATAGACTGCATAGACATGAATTGTTGATAATTCTCTTGTAATAACTTTTCTGCATGTTGCTCGTATTTACGCAAACATAAACGCGTATAGAGGTGCTTGAAGAGACGAACTGGATGAAGTAGATAATGACGCTTAGCTAACAAGGCCTGCAATAGTGACTGATTACCTGGAGTCGGTTGGCAAATCACAATTCCTGCAAGTTCATAGTCTTGATGCAACAAATTCGCTAAATGTGTCTGAAAACGCCCCGGGCAACATAACAAAACAACTTTGACTTTCCCCCGCTCAGTATCCATTAATGCTTTTTCACCGTTATCATTATTATTAGTGTTTCTTTTCTACTGTTTTTATTTTAGCACGCCAATACGCTTGTAACAGCCCAAACCCAGCTTTAATAGACATTGGCTTTTTACCCAATGCCCTCCAGAAATAGCGGCGTGCCGAATCCGGCTTATGCGGCAATAAGCATTTGGCAATAAAGTATAAGGTATTGAATTGACCATCAGTCCCAGCCATTTTCATGGGCCTGATCTGTTCAGCTTGCAGCAGAACAGTTTCATCACTCTTACCTGCACGCCTTAATTTGGCAGATTGCATCGCCAAATGCATCAACTCATCCTGCTGTTTATTATAGGTCCCGCTGATGGCATTGGCCGAAAACACAGAGCTGGTCAGGTAATCCTCCATAACAACCACATCTGCAACTTCATACAATCTCAACCAAAGATCCATATCCTGCGCGAAATAGAACTGAGACCTGTAACCTCCGACCTTCTGGTACAATTCTTTGTTGAACATAGTGGTGTAATGTTGAGGGGCACGAGCAGATTCAAGTTCATCTAAAGATAATGTTCTTTGAACAATGTCATTACTATCACTGACATCATATAATTTATCGCCTTCTTCGGTGACAATATGCGTCCAACTGGCAACAACTCCAACCCCTTGATGGCTATCTAGATACTCAGCTTGCCGGACTAAACGTCCAGGAAGCATTTCATCACCCACATCGATACGAGCAATTAAATCGAACCTTGCAGCCTCACAACCTACAATCAATGCTTTTGTCAGCCCCTGATTGTCCTGAGTAATGACGTTAATACACTCATTGTTGGACATCAAATCAGACAAAACATTTTTACACGAGTGATCGGCCCCATCATCTACAATGACAATATCCAATTCCAGAACACAATTAGACGCATCAGCACTACCACATGCTTGATTTATAATAGAGTTTACGGTTTTACGCACCGCATCTGCACCCTGATAAACAGCCAGAACGACTGAGATTGAATATTGCGGTGTTAAGGCTGTCAAGAACTCACCTCAAGAACGCCCCTTATGCAATACGTTCAACTCCAACCAGTAAGTAATGGCATAAGCCTTTTGGGGGCCCAGGAGTTTTAATAACAGATGGAACAGATTCAACTTCAAGCCTGAACTTCCTCTAATCAATTTGGATAACTGCACCAGACTTTCACTTTCTTGTTTCAAACCAGCTGCTGCACATTGGCGGGCAAGCAAAAACACCGTTTTAGAAAAGTGTCGCAAATCTGCCCCACCAATGGATAAAACGTTCAAGGCATGCTGAGAAATTGCATGCCCTGCCTGTGCACGATGCTGCAACTTAACAGGATCGGTAGTGCCTCCAAAGCTTAAATGGTCATCATGCACACGCTGCACTGCCACATATTGCGAAACATAGGCCAATTCGGTTTTTAAAGCTCCCGCACGCGCATCATATTCGATATCTTCCTCATTGATCAGAGCCATCCAAGGGCCCATCTCATCTGTCAAACGACGCCTCCACAGCGGTACCGATGTACCCCACAGAGAGCCATATAGAATATCCGGGAAAATTGCTGACATGCGTTTACCAGTAGATTTGTGGGGCTTTGCCGTTTGTTCATCAAATGCCTCACCATGGTTAATTTGGCATTCCATTCCATAAGCAAGGCCCGCTGAGGGCAGGCTCTTCAGAGCCTTCACCTGTTCAAGAAACTTATTTTTAAGTAGCAGATCATCACTGTCTAAATACTGTATAAATTCACCACAAGCTAATAAACGCCCGGTTTCCCGGGCAACACCAGGGCCTGCGTTATTTTGTGTTACTACCTGTATTTCAACATGTTGTTCAGCTAGATCATTGGCAACATCAAGGGTTTGATCAGTCGAACCATCATTAACAATAATGATCTCTACAGGCCTGTAGTCCTGTTGCAGAACTGAATTTACAGCATCAATCAGCAACTCAGGACGGTTATAAACGGGCACAATGACCGAAACCAGATCATCAACAACCATTTTTCACCTGACCTCTTGATTCGGTCGGCGAACATACTGCATGACTTTGGGAAGCAATTTAGCACCAAAATACCGAAAAAAACCGCTACGTAAACCCAAGCGTTTCAAAGCCTGATAAGATTCCCAGTTACCTTGCAACATCGTTTTCAAGCTGCCATTAGTCACTCCTCCCATACGCATACGCACCCAAATCTGTGGAACATAGACACTGCTGGTGCCATGTACTTCAAAAACACGAGCGCAAAATTCCAGATCCGCCTGATATTTCAAAGCAATATTAAACAAGCCCACTTTATCGTAAACCGATCTGCGCATAAATAAAGTTGGGTGCGCAGGCATCCACCCGGAAAAACACAGACCTGGACGATAAGCCTGACTGGTCCAATAACGCGTGACAATATCAACATCATTCGTTTTCACATAAACCAAATCGGCATAGCAGGCATCAACCTGATTGTCCTGCAATGCATTAACAGCCAGTTGAACCACATCGTCATGTTGATAGTGATCATCTGCATTTAACAAGACAATGACATCACCTGTAGCCGCAGCGACCCCTTTATTCATGGCATCATAAATTCCTTGATCTGGCTCTGATATCAACTGTGAAATATGGGGGTAACGGCGCACAACCTCCACCGTGGAATCACTTGAAGCACCATCAATAACGATATGTTCGATATCCGGATAAGATTGTTGTGCAACTGAATCAAGAGTGTCTGCAATGGTGCTTGCCCCATTATAGACCACGGTTATGACCGAAACTCTAAGCCCCATTATCAGCGTGATTTTCGTCCAGATTGCTTACGTTTTGCAGTTTTTCCAGAAACTTTCTTGTCGGAACTTTCATGAGATTTCCAGGGACCACTGTTCTTTGAACTTCGCCGTGTAGTCTGGGCTTGTTTTGCTTTTACGGCTGCTTTACCCATTGGCCGGGTTATTTTACGCTGTGTCTGTCGATCAGTGTCAGTGCCGCGCATATCAGTAACAAAAGCATCCAGGTCATACGACGTCAATAAACGCTCCAATTGCATGGGTGCCATTTTTTCACAACGCCCCTGACGCAACTGACGCGACAGCTTGACCGTGCCATACGCAATCCGTTTCAAACGGCTTACAGGGTGACCCACTGTTTCAAAAATACGCCTGACCTCACGGTAGCGCCCTTCTTTGATGGAGACTTCAACCCAATTATTCGTCCCTTTCTCAGAGCTCTCCTGAGGCTGAACACTATCAAAACTAGCCATCTCACCGTCCAGTTTGACCCCGGTTTTGGTGATCAAGTGAATAGTGTCTCTCGACAACCTTCCTCTGATTCTCACCAGATATCGCCTGACAACCCCAGTAGAAGGATGCATTAAACGGTTAGCTAAATCGCCATTGTTAGTAAATAACAGCAAACCACTGGTATTCAGATCTAGACGCCCGATAGAAATCCAGCGCCCTCCTTCTATTGAAGGGAGATTATCAAACACGGTTGGGCGATTTTGTGTGTCTGATCGAGTACAAACCTGGCCTTCAGGTTTGTGGTAGATCAAACACTCGATCATTTGTTGTCTAGCTGAGATAAACAAAGGTTCTCCATCAACCATCAAACTGTCTTTTGCACTCACACGGTCGCCTAATGTCGCCACTCGGCCATTGATTCGAATCCGGCCGTCGATAATCCATTGCTCCAATGCTCGGCGCGAACCCAACCCTGTGCGTGCCAGCACTTTCTGCAATTTTTCAGTTTCAGTTGTCATCCATCTCACCCTCAGCCTGTTTCTCATCAGTACCCTGCTTCCCATCAGCACGGAGTTCTTCTGACTCAAGTTCTTCTGACTCAAGTTCTTCTGACTCAAGTTCTTCTGACTCAAGTTCTTCTGACTCAAGTTCTTCTGACTCAAGTTCTTCTGACTCAAGTTCTTCTGACTCAGAACTTTCAGATTCAATATTGTCTTCTTCTACTTGCCCTGAGCTGATTGGAATTATCTGCGCCGTATGTACCTTTGCATCATCACCAGAAGTCTCAGAATCCTGAGCATCGCTTAACTCCAATGGCAATGTCATATGCATTTCTTTGGCAATCTCTTCAAATTTTCGCTCTTCGATCATTTCCGGCAATTCACGCAAACTGCTCAGATTAAAGTAGGATAGAAATTCCTGAGTAGTACCAAACAAAGCCGGGCGCCCAGGAACATCTCGGTGACCAATTTCTCGAATCCAGCCACGCTCTTCGAGAATACGAATAATATCGCTGCTGACAGCCACCCCTCGAACATCCTCAATATCACCTCTTGTCACGGGTTGTCGATAAGCGATGATAGCCAAAGTTTCCAGTTGAGCGCGAGAATAACGCGGAGCCTTTTCGGCATTGAGTTTACGGATCCACGGAGCATATTTTTCCCGGGTCTGAAATCTCCAACCATTACCTACACGAACCAACTCCAGACCTTTATTCAGATAGTCCTGTTGCAACTGGGTTACAACCGCTTCAATCTCATCTTTGTTCGGCTGGGCTTCTTCAATAAACAGTCTTTGAATATTGCGGATACCAATGGGGGAATCCGCAGCAAAAAATGCCGCTTCAATAATATTCTGCAATTCAGAATCATTATTACCCGATGATTCTTGTTCTTTCCTATCTGTCATCTAAGCAGCTCTTTTAATGTGTATCGGGGCAAATGGTTCGCTCTGAACCACCACCAGCATATCGTCTCGAAACAGTTCCAGCAAAGCTATAAAACTGACCACGACTCCCATTCGGCCTTCGACATGAGTAAACAGGTCTTCAAAACGTAAAAAGTCATTCGTTTGCAGCAACTTCAAAATATCAGTCATACGTTCACGCATCGACATTACTTCGCGCGTTACCTGATGCAGCTGATTGGCATGGGCACGTTCCAGAATACCCTGGAATGCACGCGTTAACTGCTCCAATGTCACTTTTGCTTCTGTTTTAGGGGGTTCAGGATCTTCCAGATCGGCATTCGCAATAAATACATCTCTGCCCACACGAGGTATATCTTCCAAGTCATTTGCGGCCTGACGAAAGAGCTCGTACTGTTGCAACTGTCGAACCAGAGCCATACGCGGATCTTCTTCCTCTTCTTCATCTTTAGCTGGCTTGGGCAGTAACATACGTGACTTGATTTCCGCCAACATAGCTGCCATCAACAAATACTCAGCCGCGAGATCAAGGTTTGCATGGCGCATCAGTTCCACATAGACCATATATTGTTGTGTAATTTCAGCAACTGGAATGTTCAAGATATTAATATTTTGCTTACGTATCAGGTACAGTAAAAGGTCCAACGGGCCTTCAAAGGTCTCCAGCACAATCTCTAAGGCATCGGGGGGAATAAACAGATCTTTGGGCAGTTGATCCATAACCTGCCCCATGACAATTGCGCGAACAGTATCCGCGTAATCCTCTTCTTCGACAGCCTCAGGTAATTCGCTGTCAATTACTGACTGCTGGTCTTGAGATTCTGCTTGCAGTGGCTCTTGCGAAGAATTCGGTTTTTCTGTTTCCATAATTATGACTTTGTCTATCTGACCCGCATTATAAGAAACACCGACGCGGATAGCGAGCACCAGCGACTAGAAAACGGTTAATGCGCTTATTTTTCTGGCATAGTCTGCAAAATAGGCAGTAACTTCTCAGCCTGATACAACATGGACATGACACCACCATAGCTCCAGATGGGGGCTAATGTTCTATACCGCTGTTGCTTTATGAAAGGTAAGGAGGCCCATTGTGGATCGGAACTTAAATCAAGAGATGAGGCTTCCTGCATGATTAAAACCCAACCGGGCAGTTTAGATAAATCACTAAGCTTCTGCCTGCTCACTCCCAATTTGCTGGGAGCTTGAGGCCAGCCAGTCTTAAACCCCAATCTCTGCAAGGTATAAAACAACAATGAATTTTCAGAATACAGCCAACAACAGCGATTCTGGTCGTGCTGCAAAACGGTAATTATTGGTAATTCACCTGAAAAATGATCTGATAATTGTTGACGCATGGCCAGAAACCGCGTATCCAACTGTTGCAATTTCTGCTGCGCTTGAGCTTCACGGTCGAACAATGTTGCCAGCGTCAAAAAACGTTCACGAGCCTTATCGGCATTGTTATAACGCCGGCTGAAATTATTGAAATAAACCACTCTTGAAATGCGTGATAGCGGACGAATAAGATCACGCTGCGAATAACCAATAATAATCAAATCTGGCTTTAAAGCTTCGATCGCGTTTAAATCAGGGGCGGAACGGGCACCAACATCAGCAATGTTGTCTGGCACTTCGGAAAAACCCACTTGCTTTCGATAACCTTCGATATCGGCAATACCTAACGGCACAACACCCAGCTCAAACAACTGTTCTGCCAGAGTCCAATTCACCACCACAACACGTTGTGGTGCCTGTTCAAAACGATGCTTACCAAAAGAATCTGTAATTTCAATGGTCGCCCAGGACGAAGGAATATACAGCACCAGCAATAACAATGCTGATAGCAAAGCAGAGAATCCTCTTCGACAATATCTATACATGTTGCGCATTGTCGTAAACTAATCAGCTTGACGCAAGCATAAATCATGACAAAATCTCCCGGCATTTATTGCAAACATTTGACATAAACATCGATTGCGTAATTGCTTCTCGCACTAAAAATGTGCAAGCCATCGGCTATTGCACCATTGACACCCCAAAGGTCGTTCTCAAACCCACAAGAACCCTTCTATTCAACACCTTGAAAAACTGGCACGCCACTTGCAATAGAGGCTCTTTTAGAAATTTTCATGGAGCACAATAATGTCTGCAGAACGTTTTAACCTATTGTCTTTTAGCGGCAAGATGAAAATCCTGCATTTAAGTTGGATCGTGTTTTTTGTCACTTTCCTGGTCTGGTTCAACCTGGCTCCCCTGTTGCAATCAATCGCAATCAGCCTGGGGCTCGATAAAAGCCAAATTAAAACTCTACTCATTCTTAATGTCGCCTTGACCATTCCAGCACGCATCATCATCGGCATGTTGACTGATAACTACGGCCCAAGAAAGGTCTATTCATCACTGCTGATAATCAGCGCTATCCCATGCTTTATGTTTGCCTTTGCCAACTCTTTTGAACAAGCCGCCTTAGCCAGATTTCTTCTGGGGTTTATTGGTGCCGGTTTTGTAATTGGCATTCGCATGGTCAGCGAATGGTTCCCAGCCAATGAATTAGGAACTGCAGAGGGTATTTATGGTGGTTGGGGCAATTTTGGTTCAGCCGCAGCGGCATTAAGCCTACCGACAATAGCCTTGTTATTTGGTGGTGAAGATGGTTGGCGCTATGCTATCGGTTCCACAGGATTCCTGTGCTTGATCTTCGGTGTCATCTATTTTTTCAACGTCAGTGACACACCGAAAGGATCAACTTATTTCAAAGCCAAGAACATCGGCGGCATGGAAGTCACCAGCAAATTCGATCTGGTATTATTACTCATCATGAAATTACCTTTGTACGGAGCTCTGGCTTTGCTCAACTGGAAGCTGTCACCTGCCGGGGTCAGTATGTTATCCGAAACAATTACCGATCTAGTGTACATCAGCCTGGTAGCCTTGTTTATCTTTGATGCTTATAAAGCGATTGACATCAACCGCTCATTGTTCACTAAAGAAGTGCCTGAGTTACACCGTTATAAGTTCAAGCAAGTCGTTGTTCTAAACATTCTGTATTTCGCAACATTTGGCTCAGAATTGGCGGTTGTTTCGATGTTACCTTTATTTTTTGCTGAAACCTTTACTCTCGACCCAGTAAAAGCTGGATTAGTCGCCTCAGCTTATGCATTTATGAATTTAATGTCGCGCCCCGGCGGTGGCTGGATTTCTGACCGCTTTGGACGCAAATCCACTTTGCTTATTCTGACAGCAGGTCTGGCTATTGGTTATTATGTTATGTCACTGGTTGGTAGCAACTGGCCATTATGGCTGGCAGTCGTTGCCGCTATGGCTTGTTCATTTTTTGTCCAAGCTGGTGAAGGTGCAGTATTTGCTGTTGTCCCACTCATCAAACGTCGTTTGACTGGCCAGATCGCTGGCATGACAGGTGCTTATGGCAATGTAGGCGCCGTAGTTTATTTAACTATCTTTTCCCTGGTCGATACCCAGACTTTCTTTATGGTCATTGCTGCAACAGCGATTGTCGGTTTTATTTCACTGTTATTTCTGGAAGAACCTCGCGGCCATATGGCTGAGGTTGATGCAGATGGCAAGGTACAATTGATTGATGTATCCTGATCTTAAGTTGATGTGCAACCTCCAGGATAAAGAACCTTGACCAAGCACAACAGAAAATCATGACACACAATCAGTTACACGTTGAATTTGGCGGGAGTTCAGTTGCTGGCATCAAAGCCCAAAACGATGATGCTTTCTGCGCACATTTGCCGAACACATCTGCACAACGTAATTTCAAAGGAGCAGTTGCCTGTATTGCTGATGGCGTGAGCTGCAGCAATCAGGCACAGATGGCCAGCCAGACCAGCGTGACTCACTTCATCAATGATTATTACAGCACCCCTGACTCATGGACTGTCAAACAAGCAGCCAGCAAAGTTATATCTGCCATAAATTGCTGGTTGCACCACCATGGCCAACAAGCCAACAACCGATCTGACACTCCCGTTACCACCTTCAGCACAGTTATAATCAAATCGCATACCGCACATCTGCTGCATGTTGGTGACAGTCGTATCTATTTATATCGAGATGGTTCGTTGACACCATTAACCCGCGACCATCAACATACACGAGGCGATGGTCAAAGCTATTTAACCCGCGCTCTGGGTATCGACTATCGTCTGGATGTAGATTACCGGCAGCAAGAAACGCAGGTGGGTGACGTGTTTGCGCTGACCACCGATGGTTTGCATGAGTTTGTATCCAATACCACACTGAAAACCACGCTGGAATCTGCAGCGCAGGACAACGCAACACTGGAACCGTTAGCGCAGAAAATTGTCAAATGTGCTTTGGATGCCGGTAGCGATGACAACATAAGCTGTTTACTGGTTAAAATTACAGACCTGGCTAATGAGGAGTTGGACGAAGCACATCAAAAGCTATTGCACCTGCGTATTCCGCCAGTAATGGCCATTGATAATCGTCTCGATCATTTCCGCATTTTAAAAAACCTGCATAGTAGCACGCGCAGCCATGTCTACCTTGCCCATGACGAACAGGAAAACAAGCGAGTAATCATTAAAGCTCCATCTGAAAATTTTTCTGATGATGTGCAATACATGGAGGCCTTTCGTCGCGAGCAATGGGTCGGCCGTAAGCTGGACAGCCACCACGTCATGAAAATACACCCTCATCCAACCAACAGTGCATTTATCTATCATGTCTGTGAATATATTGAAGGCCAAACCTTACGCCAGTGGATCATCGACAACCCTGCACCCTCCCTGGAAAAAGTACGTACCATTACCACAGACCTGGTGACAGCCATTCGAGTATTACACCGCAACGGCATGGTTCATAGAGACCTGAAACCGGAAAATATACTGCTCACCGAAAGCATGAATATCAAGCTGATCGACCTTGGCACAATTCAGGTTGGTGGTCTGGATGAAATCAGAAATGTCCTCGATAACGATCACTTTCGTCAGGATAACCCTGTCGGAGATATTAACTATATCGCCCCTGAATATCTGTTGGGCCAACAAGGCACCAACCGCTCCGATATATTCTCTCTGGGTTGCATTGTTTATGAGATGCTCAGCGGTTCTTTGCCGTTTGATGCTATTCGGTCCAACCGCCATTATCCAACACTCTTTGAGCAATGGCATTTCAAATCACTCAACCGAAATAATGGCAATACGGCAGCTGACCTTCCTCTATGGTTGAATCAAGTATTACAAAAAGCAACAGCCCCTAACCCGATGCAACGCTATGAAGCCCTATCAGAATTTCTTACAGACCTGACTAATCCCAACGCTGATATTATACGCCTGGCGAAAGAAGCTCCTTTGATACAGCGTCACCCTGTTCGCTTCTGGCAAACCCTGAGCCTACTTTTATTTATCGTCTGCCTGACCCAGTGGATTTTGTTGCTGACATAGCTTTTCTGCGTACTATTTTCAGTACTATTAAAGACCCGTAACCATAGGATATTTGCATCATAGAAAGACCGTAAAATGCTAATATTTGTTGAATTTAAAACATCATGCAAAAGGTATTAGAACACCATGAAAGTCAGTCAACTCTTCGTTTATCCGGTAAAATCATTACGCGGCATTGCCATCAACAAGGCTGAACTGACACCATTGGGATTACGCTATGATCGACACTGGATGATTATCGATGACAATGACATGTTTGTCACCATGCGAAAACACCCTGAAATGATTCTGATCAAGACCCAGATAAACGCTGATAACTTGGTATTGTCTACCGAGGAGATGTTGGATCTGGAAGTTCCACTTTTCTCTAAGAACACTTCAACCACCACTATTAAAGCAACTATCTGGCGCGATGAGTGTGTTGTCGTTGATGAGGGAACCGAAGCTGCTGAATGGCTGACACAGGCCTTGCAAAGCAAAAAACCATTACGCCTGGTGCGCATGGCCAACAATGAAAGAAGACCTCAGTCCAAGCCAGACCGCTTTGGCGATGCCACCACACAGTTTGCTGATGCTTGCGCTTATTTATTATGCAACCAGGCTTCTCTGGATAAACTCAATCAAAACCTGCTAGAACAGCAGTTTGAACCCGTGACTATTGAGCGTTTTCGCCCTAATATCGTTCTCAAGGGTGAATCCCTACCCGCATTTTCTGAGCATCAACAAGGTGGTCGAACCCTGCATCATGCAGACTACCAATTGTTATCATGTGATCCATGCCAGCGCTGCATTGTGCCCAATGTGGATATTGAAACAGGCATCAAAGACCCCAAACAACAGCCCTATAAATCCTTGGTTAAACTGAACCCAATGCCCACACCACCCAAGGCAGCAGCTTTTGGTCAGAATATGCTGTTGGCGCAAGGAAATGGCGCGACCATCCAAGTTGGAGACGAATTGACTATCAACTAAACAAAAGTCTCCCAATAAATAGCAGGCAATAAAAAAGGAAGCCTGTGGGAGGCTTCCTTAGGAGTGGAACTTTTATTATTTTTATTATTCTTTTTGTTCTTATTATCAGTTCACTTTGTATCTAAATTTATTATTAGTATGTTTTGCAAATAGGAGTCTAACGTTCTAATTGACTACACTTACTTTATATTGCAAGTGATGTGCCACTTTTAAGAGGCACGCTCCAAAAAACACAAAAATCATCATAAGTTATTGTTTTAAATAAGCATTATTAAATACAATCGACTCCATTTATTTTAAAACCAGTCTAAAAAACGACTTGCAATGTGACATTTTTTGTCATAAGAGCTTACACTTTTGTCATTTATCCATTCTTTTAGACTTGGTCAACACATCGACACATGCATATGGAATCCACAAAGAAATGACAGAGTCCTCGATTTTCCAAACACCTAGTGGGTAAGACTTTAGTGGCAAGAAGCCTTGATCAGACACTCGAAATACACAAAAGTTTAAATAATGAAGAGGAAGAAACCCAAAAGCAAATCAACCAAACAACATTGATTCGTTATTTTACTAAAGAAGTAATTAATCGCGGCCTTTTTGTCCTAACTCAAGAATAATCTGTCCACGTGATTTAACTCCTATTTTTCGCATAATATTTGAAGTATGGGCTTTAATAGTTGGCAAAGATAGGTTCAACTCTTTGGCAATTTCTTTGTTATTCTTGCCTTGACAAATCTGTATGACCACCCTCATTTCGGCACTTGTTATATCTGCGTATTTGTCCGCTTTGGTTTCACGTTGATTGTCATCACTCAGTTCTACTTCTGAAGGGAAATAATCAATATCGTTATAAAGTTTATCCGCAATAATCCCTACAATTTTATCGATTTTATAGGTTTTTTTTATAAAACAACTGGCACCATGGGCATAGCATGATTGCACTAAAGAGCCTTCTTCATTACCAGAGATAATCCCTATCGGTATCAAAGGGAATTTTTTTCTCAATAAAACCAGTCCTTCAACTCCCTGAGCATCTGGCAAGTTTATATCCAACAGTATCAAGTCTGTATCATCGTTTCTGCAAAGGCTGTGAAAAGCTTCATTTATGGAACCTGCTTTTTCAAAGCTGACACCATCTGTTGCTCTTGATAAATAGTTCAACAACGCATCACCAAACATTGGATGGTCGTCAACGATCAGCATCTTCTTGATATTTCTACCCCACGCAGGCGAATGTAGCTGCTACCCTGGGTTATCGTAAATCGTTAAAAACGATACCTTAGTATAATATACAGATCAGCTACCTGATTATAAAGTTACCAACATAAACGACAACAGTTTTTACTGTTGATCAATAATAATAAGCCATACTACTTTATATCACTATGGTCGTCGTACTATCCTATCCCCACCTACCAACGGCGATTATAGTGATTCTTCAAATTGGAGAAACCGCTATTTAACAGTCATTCTAACATTCGCATTATATGTAAACAGTCAATAAAATATCAAGCTGGCCAAATCATCAGCAACTAAAATGCAGAAAATAAATATCTATAAAATCATAGAACTGCTGGTATTTTTAGTATTAGTTTTGCCTGCTAATGCCGGGCGTTATGGCGGAACAATTGACTTCGAGGTTTCAAGTTTGTATGGACTGGATGAACGAGAAACATCCGCAATACGAGCCTTCGAAGAAGATGCCTTCGGTTATATGTGGATGTCAGGCTGGAATGGGCTTTTTCGCTATGATGGCAACACTTTAAAAAAATATCTTTATGATGTGTCAAACCCTAATGGCATTTCAGACTCAGACGTCACCGTTATTCGCAAGGGGAAACATGGGGAGCTTTGGGCCGGATCTATCGTCGGTTTAAACCGCTTGAACCCTGAAACAGATGAAATACAGCGATTTTACCACAAGCCTGATGATGACAATTCTTTATCCAATGATGCCATAGTTTCTTTGTTGGTTGACTTGGATGGTTCAATCTGGATAGGTACTTGGGGCGGTGGTCTGAACCATTATGACCACAAATCAGGAAAATTTACCCGCGTCAAAATAGGCAAACATAGTCCCAAGGCGATCAACGGTGCCTTTATCACAGGCTTAAGTCATGGAAAAAACAACACCATATGGGTTCTGACACGTGATAATGGTCTGTTCTTGTTTGATCGGGAAGCTCGTACTTTCACCTCTATCCCCTATCAATCAAAAGCATCACAATCCTGGTGGAGTGACCGTAATATAGTTCAAGATAATAATGGTTATATCTGGTTTGTCACCCGAAATGCCTTACACAGAGTGAATCAGGATAATCATACAATTAGCTCATGGGAAGCGCCTCCATTACTCAACAAGCTGAAAAGCCTGCAAATTGATGAACAAGGAATTATCTGGTTGAGTGCGGCCAGAGGGCAAAGGTCATTAGCTACTTTTGACACTCAAACAGAAGCATTTTCTCTATACAATATTGATATACCTTCACAATCCATATATCGATCATCTAATAATAAGTTATGGCTTGCCAGTACCAATGCTGATGTCAAAATACTCAGTAAAACACCTGAAGCATTCAGTAATATCACACCTTCACCATCATCGCTTGAGTCTTTTCTGCATAACGAAATAAGTCCATTTTTTATTGATGAAGAGGATAAATTATGGGTCATTGCTCAAGACCGTGTGTTTTCCAGTGGCCCGAAAGGCGACCAGCTGTTGCTGCGACAACGATTGTCACTAGACAATATGGCATCTGACAGCACTGAATTAGATCTTCAAGACAGCATATGGTTGTCGTCACGAGACATCATTCCCGGCCTGGTTCAGTACGAACGCAAAACCAACCAGTTCTTTACCTTCAAGCATGACCCGGAAGATGACACGTCAATCTCATCTGACCGGGTTCTCGACATATTGACCGTGGAAAATAAGGTCTGGGTTGCGACAGATCTTGGCCTGAACATGTTCGACCCGGAAACCGGCAAATTCAAACGCTTTTATGTTGACCCACAAAACCCCAAAAACGAAGGTTTGAACAACTTAAATGTGATGATAAAGAGTCAGCAGGATGATTTTTTATGGCTTGGTAGTTGGTATAATGGATTGTTTAAGTTTGATTTAAAGACAAAAACATTTTCTGCATTTGATAACACCGTTTTAAATGTTGGTAACACCGTGACTTCCCTGAATATGGATGATGCAGGCACCTTATGGATAACATCAAACAATGGTTTTTTTGCTTACAACGAAGACAGGAAAATCTATAAATCCTATTCAGCAAAAGATGGGATAGACACCACCATTATATGCTCGATCCGAGATGATCAAGGTCGCCAATGGATTGGCTCCAGGTCATATCTCTATGTTCTGAACACAGCGACTGATGATATTCTCCGACTCGATTCTAATGACGGTTTAAATGGCGATGTTTTTTTTGAAAACATGTGTGCAAAAGATTCGAAAGGACACCTTTATTTCATGTCAAATAAAGCGGTTAATATCATTGACCCGGATAAGTGGAATGGAGAAACCCAAAAGAAGAAATTGGTCCGTCTGACTGACTTGCGTTTGAACAATTTGTCTGTCATGCCCAACTCAGCCCCCAAAGCTATCCTGAACAAAGATATCAGAGCCACCCAGACAATTTCTCTCAACCAGAAAAGCAACTCATTATCCATTCATTTTTCAGCACTTGAATACCATTCACCCAAGAAAATATCTTATCAATACCGTTTATTACCGGTTCAGGAAAATTGGATTTCAACATCTTTTGACCTGCCATTTGCTACCTTTACAAGTCTCCCACAAGGGACTTACAGTTTTGAGGCCAGAGCAAGACATGGACGTTCGGCTTGGCAGGATAATGCCCGCGAACTACAAATTAAAATTCTGCCTGCCTGGTACCAGACCTGGTGGGCTATAACTCTATTTGTATTTTTTGCAGCATCTATCCTCAGCATTCCCTTATTTTTCCTAAGACAACGACGGGCAGAGAGAAAGAGAACTCGTCAAGCAATAGAACGCAGCGAAAACCTGATGCGCAAACTGCTTAATTCTATACCTGGCGAAACATTCATGCTCGACAACAACGGAATTTGCACTTATGCCAATAAAGCCTGTGCAGAGTTTCTTGGCCTTGAACAAGATCAGGTCACAGGGTTGGACCTGGCAACTCTATTAGACGAACGAAATTTTGACATGTTACCGGTTCATAAAGAACGAGGATTTTTATCATGCCTTGAAAGCAAAAAAACCGTCAAACCCTCCCGCTATCATTACTTCTTAAATGGACAGAATCAACCTATACCGGTGCAATACATTTCTGCTCCCACCTATGCCACCGGCAGCACATCACAGGTTTCAGGCGTGGTGGTAGCTTTTTTCAACGCGACCGATCAGATTGATGCAGAGAACACATTATTAAGAGCTGAAAAAATGGAAACAGTCAGCACCTTGCTCGATGGTATCGTCCATGATTTCAATAATACTCTGCAAGTTATTAACTTTACTGTTGATGGGATCATCGCATTTAGGGATGACTACCACCCTATCGAGGAAGAGTTAAATGTTATTTCTAAAGCGGCAGATGGCGCAATGCAACTTTGCTCGCGTCTAATGGCAATTTCCAACAATGATATGACTATTTCATTGAGGTATATGGATATTAATCAGGAACTTCCCGCTATGATTGAGTTTATTGAAAAAGCAGCCGGGCAGTCTATATCGATTACAACCATCACAATGGGAAAAACCATTTGGATTAGAGCTGATGAAAACCTGCTACAAAATGCACTTCTGAATTTAGCCTTAAATGCAAAAGATGCATTAAAATCCAAACCATCAAACGAACGCAATATTACTTTTCTATTAACAACAACAGAAGTGAAAGGGATTGACTTCGCTGTTATTAAAGTCATTGATAATGGCGTTGGCATTCCTCAGGAAGATATTCTTAAAATACGTGAACCCTTTTACTCAACCAAAACAGCATCAAAGGGCAGCGGCTTAGGCATCACCATGGTTGATCGTTTCATGATCAATATAGGTGGAGAAATGCAAATACAGTCAACGTATGGCGAGGGTACTTTTGTTTCCTTATATTTCCCCATAACAATGCCTGACTCAAGCCCAGAAACGAAACCATTATTGTCGGACAAACAGGTTTTAAAGGGTAATGGAGAAAGCATACTGGTCATTGAAGATAATCAGGTACATCTCGATATTTTGCAAAACTATCTGGTAAAACTGAACTATAAACCGATTTGTGCAAGTTCATCTGACGAAGCCTTCTCCTTGTATGAACATCATAGCTCCATAGATATGATTCTATCTGACATCATGCTCAAAGGGTCTGCTAGTGGCCCAGAAATAATAGAGCAAATACTCCAATCTAATCCTGAACAAAAGTACTGTTTCATGACCGGGTATATCGCAATAAAAGAAGGTAAAATCGCTTTACATGAATTCGATTCTTTATTGGTAAAACCGTTTTCAATTTATGAATTAGCCAACACATTGAACCATCTATAAAGAATGTACAGTACAAACCCGGCTACGTTCAGAATAAAAACCATCCGTCATTAAATTCCAGGCGTTACCTGACAGCCAAGCAAGTAAAACAAAGGTGATGCCTTCATCCTCTAACAACGCCAGAGTTTTGTTTTATTAGTAATTCACTTTTCTTTCTCCAACGGCAATCTCTTGGAGAAATTGTTTTGCCAGAACCATTGTTGTTTGATAATCACTGCCACTGTTGCTCCATTTACGGCAATACCAGCAAATACGCTCAGCTATTGACCCTTCAGATGATTCGCCCAACTTTTCTTTGAGCAGGAGAATTTGTCTGCCTAATCCGATTAGTTCCTCAGTGCGTTTGTCAGTTTTGCCCCTTAATCGTCGTAATGTATTGAAATCCGTTGTGCAGAATATAAAATCATTTTCACCACTAGCCGCCATACGTAAATGAGGGACCAGTTTCTCTTTCAATTCGTTTTCCAATCGATCTAATTGCCTATACAACTTGGCTTTTGATACCACATCAGCTCCTTTTTGAACAGAATAGCACTTTGACAAGCTACTCAACTATAGCTTGTTTTCAATATTTCGTTTTTGAACATTTATCTTTTGAGCAATTGATAAGGCCCACCAACCAATAATCACACTCATAACTATACGCACTGGAAAATACAGCAATACTGGCAAATCGAACAACCATTCAACAAAACTTTTGGGAAGCACATAATAAGCGAGCTGTTTGATCCAATAGATAAATTCAAAATGCTGTTTTAATAATTCATCCACAGACATCCATGCTTGTACCCAGCCCGAGGAAGCTATTGTCCATAGAGAAAATAACCCTAAATATCCGTCAACGACGCTGCCAAAAACTGAAGACCAGCCAACGATTAATAAAAACCACCTTAGTGTGATCACACCTATCTACCTACCATAATGTACTTGCCATAGTACTCAACAATTACCACTGCATAAGTAAATTAGAGGTGATTTCATTCAAAAAACTGATGAAATAATTCAAAATACTAAGGGCTCTCTGTCCTGCAAAGCCCTTAATACATGAAAGATAAAATTACAAAATATTAGAACAAGCCAGTGATACGCCCATCAGCATCAACATCGATCTTCTCAGCAGATGGCACTCTTGGCAGGCCTGGTAATGTCATAATGTCTCCGCAATAAACGACCACAAACTCAGCACCAGCGGCAAGCTTGACATCACGCACATGCAAGTTGAAATTCTTCGGGGCTCCCAGCAGATTAGGGTCTGTGGAGAATGAATATTGTGTCTTGGCCATGCAGACTGGCAAATGCCCAAAACCATTTTCTTCTATCTCGCGCAGCTTATCACGCACCTTCTTATCGGCTTCCACTTCATTACCGCCATAAATATTTTTACAAATGGCCTCAATCTTGTCCCACAGTTTTGTTGTGTCATCATAGAGTGGTTTGAAATCACCGGGTTTATCGTCGATCATTTTTACAACTGTCTCTGCCAGATCAGCGCCACCATCACCGCCTTTGGCCCAGACTTCTGATTTAATAACTTCAACACCCAAATGAGCGCATTTGCTCATAACTTCTTCGACCTCAGCATCGGTATCAGCAACAAAGTGATTCAATGCAACCACGACAGGCAGACCAAAGCTTTGCATATTACTGATATGACGCTTGAGGTTTTCTATGCCCTTTCCAAGAGCTTCGATGTTCTCCTGGGTCAGTTGATCTTTAGGCATGCCACCATTCATTTTCAATGATCGAATCGTAGCCACAATAACAACTGCATCTGGCGTAAATCCGGCTTTGCGACAAACAATATTCATGAATTTCTCAGCACCCAAATCAGAGCCAAAACCAGCCTCAGTGACGGTATAGTCAGCAAGTTTCATTGCTGTTTTAGTAGCAATGATGGAGTTAGTACCATGTGCGATATTGGCAAAAGGGCCGCCGTGAACAAACGTAGGAGTACCTTCTATGGTTTGCACAATATTAGGATTGATAGCATCTTTGAGAAGTGCTGTCATAGCCCCATCGACATTCAACTCTCGAGCGTAAACCGGTTTTTTCTCATAAGTCTGACCAATAATAATATTGCCTAAACGACGCTTCAGATCCATCAAGTCAGTTGCCAGACAGAAACAGGCCATAACTTCAGAAGCAACTGTAATTTCAAAGCCACCTTCATGCGGGATTGAGTTACCGGGACCACCCAGACCAACAACAATATTACGTAATGCTCGATCATTCATATCAACAACCCGAGTCCAGGTAATGCGGCGTGGATCAATGCCAAGCTTATTTCCCTGATGAATATGGTTGTCTATAGCAGCGCCCAAAAGATTGTTAGCCAGACCAATGGCATGAAAATCACCCGTAAAATGTAGATTAATTTCTTCCATGGGTAATACTTGGGAATACCCGCCACCAGCAGCACCGCCCTTCATACCAAAACAAGGACCAAGCGATGGCTCACGTAAAGCAAGCATGGTCTTTTTGCCAATCTTGCTCAAACCATCAGCCAAACCGATCGATGTTGTTGTTTTGCCTTCACCCGCAGGTGTTGGGCTCATTGCGGTAACCAAAATCAACTTGCCATCTTTCAGAGTAGTGCTGTTGAGTAACTCTTGAGTCTTTTCACGATCAAGTTTTGCGATATATTTTCCGCGGTAGTTGAGATCATCATCAACCAAGCCAACTTTCTCCGCGATCTCTCCGATCGGGCGCATAGTTGCGGCTTGTGCGATTTCTATATCATTGGGTACATTGCTCATTATTTGCTCCTGTTGTTTAACTTCTACGACTTTATATTTTTAGTCAGGTAAGACTTCGTAAAAGAAGTCCTACCATCGTCAAATTTGGGCAAGGCAATCAAGGATGATTGAGCCTATTATCAACAAACTTTTTTAAGTTGCAAGTTCGCTATGATTTAAATATTTTAAAGTCACTTTAATTCGTGTTGAATCCATGTCAGAGCAACAACATAAAAAGGCATCAACTTCGCCTTTCTTCCATCTTCATTTAAACTCTGAAAATGGTATCAACATTGGCATACGGCCAATATCTATTAGTTTTGATCGGTGTTTTTTTACCGTTCTCAACAGCCAGAAAAAGCTCTATTTATCATTTAGAGAAAAGCTATACACAGCTGATAAATTTTTTAAAAAAATCAGCTTTTTCTGCGATTCGGGTCAGAATCGTGTAAATATCGAGTAAAAATATCTCGTGGAGGTGCAATGGACAACTGTGCCATAATCCGGCCCACTGCCCCACGGTGATAACCTCCATGTGTCACAATATGCAGCAGAATTTCTTCTCTGGACATCCTTCCAGAGTCACCATCAACAAAAGTGAAGTGGATGTTTTCTGACAGTTCCTGCTGATTCAAACCAGCGCTGTAGTCGATATACCATTGGTCTACAATCTGAACGTTAGAATACAAGGTATCTAACTCAGGAGTTTCTTCAGTGTTGGTATCGGTAAACTCGGGAGTTTTCTCAAGCAATTGAGCCTTGAACAGTCTATCAACAACATAAATATGATTGAGGATTCGAGTTGCTGCATGTACCTCTTCAGCGTGTTTAACCTTATCAATGCACAGCAGGGCATTAAATAGCTCATCATTTGCCCAGGCTTTATATTGATACAATAAATCAATCGTTCGGTTTAAAGACACATACCCTCCTGTTACGTTAAAATTTCTGGTAAAACTATACTCTACTTAAGCTATTCCTTCGTGCAATCGATATCAAAAACATACTGTGATTTGGAACGAGAGAACCCCAGTTTTTCATAGAACTGATGAGCTCCCTGTCGTTTGGAATGACACCGAACTCTCAACTCCAAGTCCTGAGCTATGGAGTGTCTGCAAGCAAACTCTACTAGTTTGCGCCCAATACCTTTGTTTCTTGAGTCTGGATCAACTACCAGCCCACCTATTTCATTAAATGCAGCAGATGCAACGCGGTTAGCCTTAAACACATGAATCCAACCTAAAAGACGATTAGATTCCTCAAACACCCAGACTTCGTCATTGCTTGACTCTAGCAGGCATTGCAATCTTTGTTCAGCAACCGTTTCAGAAGTATCAGAATAGCCAAGATGCGACGACAACAGCTGGAGCGCTTTTGTATCTGTAATAGTTGCTGTTCGAATGTTCGTCACTGTATCTCTGTCTTTAATATAAACCGTTCTATATATTTTCTGGTTCGCAGTCTTTGCAGTAATATGTTTTCTGAGTGATTATTTTGCTGAACAGCAAAATTCCACAACCTATAAAGAACACCATAAACAGCAGCTTAAGTAACAAGTCTACCATTTCACTCAGCTCCAAAAATCTATACCACCACGCCAGCACAAGAAGAAGGTGGCTCAATGCCAGGGGACAATTATAGTGTTGCCTTTATTGATACTCAACCCATAGCATACAAGTGCTCGATTCAAATTCAGGCGCATCATATTTGTAAACTCAACTTTGTTTTTTTCATATCAAAACCGGTTCACAACAAAAGATATATTTTTTATCCCCCCCCAACCAACCCCGCGCAAACAAGCATGGAAAATAGAAATATTAGTTCCAGTATTAGATAACAATAATTAAAAATACGGGGACAATAATGAGACACCTAACAACTCTCTGCATTAATCTTTTTTGTTTAAGTTTCCTGTCTGCAGGTACTGTAGCGATAGCTGATGAGGTCAAGCCGCAACCCATGCCCACACATCTGGGCTTTCCCACGCCGGGGTATGTCGTTCTGCAGTGGATACAGAACAATAATCTCGAGGCAATGCGCCAACACAGTTGGGATATCTGGAACACCATGGCCCAACCCAGTGGTCAATATTACGGTGTAAAAAAGACCGAGCTACCGGTATGGGACACTTGGAAAAGCACCGCTGAGATATGGAATACTCAAGGCAAATCTCAATCCCGCCAGTTGCATGCCTTTCAACTGGCTCGCCAGCAGTTGGGCCTGCATGGACAACACAGTCAAACCAGCAACGACAGGTCCAGTGGTGACTTTGCAGTTGCATTGATGAAATTTGACCCGGTTGCCGCCACATTTATCGAAACACCACAACAGGCAGCCGATGGCAAGATGTACTCGATTAAAACCTTCACAGGTTTAGAAAAAATCAATGCCGCCTGGCCAGAAGACACTCCCATTGAACAACGAGCTATCCGTGACTTTACCCGCGGTGCAGTAGAAACAAAACCCACTTTTTTTCCGGTCAAAAATGGCACACTAACACCGGTCCCAATGTGGCAAGGTGGCCTTTCTGCGACTAATCACGTTAATCCAACGCCTGCTACCTGGAAGAATTGCGTATTAGTCGACTCAAACAATGCAAAAACAGACATCCAGCTACTCAGAAAAGCGACCACTGATGAGATTACTAATGCCATTACAGTAGCAAATTTTAGTTGTAAGCACTTTTTTTACGCTCCCATCGGTTTGTTCTATAGCGTTACATTAACCACGGACAACGCTCAGGCATTTGATACCTTACAATGGACAACGGTGGATAAAAATCTGCGTTTATCAGCTGGGGACCATGCTGTTCTGGTAGCGATGCATGTTAATACAAAAGAAACAGATGGCTGGACCTGGCAAACCTACTATTGGCAGGGAGGCATAGAACAAGATGAGTACAACCCTGGGAGCCTGCGCAACCAGCCAGCTGATTTGCCCGCACCTTGGAAGCATTACGCCATGTGCACGGCCTATGATGAAATCATTGGGGGGCAACCTGTTGTCTGCTTCAACCCATATCTGGAAACTCACTCAGGCATTCCCGACGGCATCCACTCCAATTGCGTGACCTGTCACCGGGTTGCCGCGATTGGCCCAAATAAAACAACTCCAGCTTACCCAGTGAGCTATAACCCGGTGGTCTACCCTATCCCAGTGCAGATGAACAACCCTGAATTATTTAAAAACAGGACCAAAACAGATCACTCCTGGGCAGTCGTTGGCATCGATCCGGCAAAACCAGTCAAAGCTCCTAAGACTGAATAAGTCACTTGCCCATTAAGTGATTAGTGATGAATTACAAAGCAGCTGTTATGGTGACCTCGACCAGAACAACTTCTCGCAACATATGTGCCTGCACACAAGTACGTGCAGGTGCACAACCTTCTGGCAACCAGTCATTCCAGAGTTCATTAAATGTGCTCGCATCACTGGTGTTTTTAAGATGAATTAAGGCAGACAGAATTTTTGAATTGTCGGTACCAGCCTCAGCCAGGTGCTCATCAATACGGGCCAGCACAGATTGGGTTTGTCCGACAATATCTTCGCTGACATCCAGTGCTACCTGGCCACACAGATAAACAGTATCATTGTGTATCACCACACGACTGACTTTTGGGGTAGTGGATTTACGGATAATAGTCATAATATTGATTTCCTGTTGGGATAGTAAGGTGTTTTAATTAAACAATAGAGAGAATCAAGGCCCTTAAATTCAAGTGGCGCTAAACAAAAAACGGACATATAACGTAGAGTACCGGTAATGTCCAGCGCAATAAGAAGATCCTTCCCCCAATTATCTTAGGACATCGATTTATGATTCATTGTGAGTTCCTTAAAGCTCTTTGGTTCAGACATCACTAATACCACTTAATTCTAACAGACTGATGCCATCAACAATTTTGCAGGCTTCTTTTTCAGGTACCCATCCCCACACTATACCTGCTTCAATTAATACTCTTACATAAGCCGGTCGATGTAGATTGATGTCACTTGAATCTGATGTAATTTTGGTTCCAACAACTGCATCTTCTTCCATATCAAATAGCACGGTTAAAGGCGTTTTCTTTAAGCCTGATTTAAACACTTTTAATTCAACCAAGGCTCGATATTCTTTAACATCAGAGTTAATTAGCTCGTAGTGAGTATTTAAAAGCCAAAAATACTCCTTATCGTCAACAATGATCTTTCTGAGTTTATTTTTCAAAATGACTTCTTGATTGGCCTATGCTGCTTCGTTGTAAACGTTTATGTCCATCCGACGCAATTTCCTCAAAACACAGGTCCAAGTCCGAAAAAATATCCCAACGCCCTACTTTCAATAATTTGGCAATTCTATCAATCACTTCGATTTCAAGTTCTTCGACACGCTTTCCTTTCCAGAGTTTGTCGGATAGTGCAATTAACAGTTCCTCTGTCGAACACCTCATTTCACGCCATCTTGCATGAGTAAGACAAACCCGAGCCAATCTGGGGGATGCTCCTTTTTCAAGAAGAATTTTCTCACCCTAAGGTTCATGGTCTGAGCCTGGTCCATTCATTTCATGCAAGTGAATAATTTTTCCAATATCATGAATAGCAACACCGGTACGGATAAAATTAAAATCCAGGTCAAGACTTAGCTTTTCACACTGTTCGATTAGCAGGTCAGCTGCTTCACCCACCAAAACCAAGTGAGTTTTCAAGTGTTCTGGAGCACCAATGCTATCCAGTAGTTTATAAGCTGTTTTTCTTGAATTTATCACTTTATTACTCAACACAAACCTGACCAAGAAGTATAGCTGCACAAATCATATGTATCCAAAGAGTTTACATCCACTAACGGTGCACACACAAAAACAAACGCACTCTAATTGTGCATAACACCCCGTCTACCTTCACACACACAAGTAAATAAGCCATTTCCCAAATTGGCACGCTAGTTGCAATAAACGTATGCGATTAATAGTAATTATTTGTTCGATGAGGACTCGCTTTGCTCCTCACAACATAAAGAATTCAAGAGTAAATTATATGAAGACATTAAACGTTGTTGTCGTTGGTAACGGTATGGTTGGCCATCACTATGTGGACACCCTGGCCCAGACCGGTTGGGATGTAAAGATTACTGTCATTGGCGGCGAACCCCGCCCAGCCTATGATCGAGTTCACCTTTCGGAAGTGTTTGATGGTAAACAACCCAATGATCTGGCAATGACATCGCGTGATTATTATGATGAATTAGGAGTTGACTATCACCTTGGGGATTTTGTTCAAAAAATTGATCGTGACAATAAACGGATAATCACAGAAGGCGGCCAGACCTTTGTCTATGACAAGCTGGTGTTGGCAACAGGTTCCTATCCATTTGTACCGCCAATTCCAGGCAAAGACCAGCCACACTGCCTGACTTACCGAACAATCGATGATCTGGCAGAAATAAAAGCCTCAGCCAAAGGCATGCACAAAGGCGTGGTAGTTGGTGGTGGCCTCTTGGGTCTTGAATGTGCCAATGCTCTGAAAAACCTGGGACTGGAAGCTCACGTCGTTGAATTCGCCCCTGGACTGATGAATGTACAACTGGATGAAGGCGGCAGCAATATGCTGCGCCGCAAGATTGAAGCATTAGGTGTTAAGGTCCACACTCAAAAAGCCACACAGAAGATTGTCTGCGGCGAGAAGCACCGTTTAAAAATGGAGTTTGCGGATGACAGTGATCTGGAGACCGATATGATCGTATTTTCAGCAGGCATCCGTCCTTATGATCAATTAGCCAGAGATGCGGGCTTAACCGTTGGCGAACGCGGCGGAATTGAAATCGATTATCACTGCCGAACGTCTGATGAGAACATTTTTGCCATTGGAGAATGCGCCGTTCTGGGCAATTTCATCTACGGACTGGTTGCACCGGGTTATCGCATGGCTGAAGCCGCAGTCTCGCAACTGGGCGAGGACAAAGTCTCTTTCACCGGCGCAGATATGAGCACCAAACTGAAACTACTTGGGGTAGATGTCGGTTCCATCGGTGATTCACAGGGCAAACAGGAAGGTTCGCTGTCCTTTGTGTTCAGCGATGAACGCGATGAGGTTTATAAGCGCCTGAATGTTTCAGCTGATGGCAAGACTGTTCTGGGCGCAGTTTTAGTGGGTGATTGCAGTGACTATGACACGCTATTGCAATATTTCCTTAATGGCATTGAACTGCCAGAGAATCCAGAAAGCCTGATTTTGCCTGCAAGCGATGGTGCAGCCCCAACTCTGGGCGCTGACGCTTTGCCCGCAACTGCATCCATCTGTTCCTGCCACAATGTTACCAAAGGTGACATCATTGAATCCATTGATGGTGGCTGCGTGTCATTGGCTGATGTTAAGTCCTGTACCAAAGCCTCAACTGGCTGCGGTGGCTGTGCCGCTTTATTAAAAAATGTGGTCGATGCTGAACTTGATGCCCGAGGTCTTGAGGTCAACACCGATATCTGTGAACATTTCAAATACACACGTAAGGAACTGTATACCATAGCTCAGGCTTCACAAATCAAAACCTTCGCAGAGCTTATAGAACAGCATGGTCAAGGCAGAGGATGTGATATCTGCAAACCGGCGGTAGGTTCAATCATGGCTTCCTTGTGGAATGAACATGTCCTGGAACCCGACCATGTCAGTTTACAAGACACCAATGATACATTTATGGGCAACATGCAAAAAGACGGCACCTACTCGGTAGTGCCCCGTGTTGCAGGTGGTGAAATCACTCCCGAAAAGTTGATTGTATTAGGCGAAGTGGCCAAAAAGTACAACCTGTATTGCAAAGTCACAGGCGGCCAGCGTATCGACTTGTTTGGAGCCACATTGAATGATCTGCCCACTATCTGGTCCGAGCTTATTGAGGCTGGATTTGAAACCGGCCATGCCTATGCAAAATCTCTGCGCACGGTTAAATCCTGTGTTGGTAGCACCTGGTGTCGCTATGGCGTTCAGGACAGTGTTGGCACTGCCATTGATCTGGAAAATCGCTACAAAGGCTTGCGAGCCCCACACAAACTAAAATTTGGTGTCTCTGGCTGCACCCGGGAATGCGCAGAAGCACAAAGCAAAGATGTTGGTGTCATTGCCACAGAACACGGTTGGAACCTGTATGTCTGCGGCAATGGCGGCATGAAACCTCGCCATGCAGATCTATTTGCAACGGATCTGGACACAGCAACCCTGATTCAATACATCGACCGCTTTCTGATGTTCTACATCCGCACTGCCGACCGCTTACAGCGAACATCGGTCTGGTTCGACAATCTGGAAGGTGGTCTGGACTATCTGCGTGATGTCATTATCAACGATTCACTTGGCATTGCTGCAGAGCTGGAAAACCAGATGCAACATATTGTCAACACGTATCAGTGTGAATGGAAAACCGCCATTAATGACAAAGAAAAAGTCAAACGTTTCCGTCAGTTCGTTAACTCAAATCAGACTGACAGCAACGTCATCTTTGTCGATGAGCGTGGCCAGATAAGACCTGCAAATGAATCTGAAAAGAAACGCTATAAATTTAAAGCAGTATCCTAAAATAGGAGCAAAAAATGACAACACACAAAATTTGCAGCATTGACAACCTGATTCCTGACTCCGGCGTTTGTGCTCTGATTGAGGGCTCTGATGGAACAGAACAACAAGTGGCTTTATTCTACTTACCCGACAGTGAACAACAAGTTTATGCCATCAACAACTGGGACAGCTTTGGCAAAGCTAATGTATTGTCACGAGGACTTGTCGGAAGTATTGGTGAAGAATTGGTGGTTGCTTCGCCTTTGTATAAGCAACATTTCAGTTTAACAACCGGTGTTTGCATCGAAGAACAAGACGTCAGTGTACCCACATACGACGTTACCATAGAAGACAATTCTGTCTTTATTGAAATTTAACACCACCTAGAGCAACACAAACACAGCCATGCTATTCGGTCGTAAAAAACGCAAACCCATTGTTATCCCGCAAAAGAAGGTAGAGAACTGGAAATACACTACCTGCAATTACTGTTCCACTGGCTGCTCAATCGAGATAGGCCTGGACACTGAAGGCCAGCTTGTCACCAGCCGCGGCGTCGCGAACGCCGATGTCAATCGTGGTAAGTTATGTATAAAAGGCTTGCTCGAACACGATCTGTTCAATTCTCCTGGTCGTGGTTCACAGCCACTGCTAAGAGATTCCATGCATACTCCCTTGCAGGCAAGCAGCTGGGATCATGTTCTGGATAAAAGTGCGCAAAAAATCCAGGAAATACAGAAAAAATATGGCAATGATTCGTTTGCCGTGGTTTCAACAGGGCAACTGCTTACAGAAGAATTCTACACTCTGGGTAAGCTGGTTCGTGGTTGCATTGGCACCAATAACTATGACGGCAACACCACGCTCTGCATGGCATCAGCAGTGTCCGGTTATAAACGCTCGTTCGGTTCTGATGGCCCTCCAGGCTGTTATGAAGATTTTGAACACACGGATTGCCTGATGGCATTCGGCTCCAACCTGCCTGAACAGCACCCAATTATCTACTGGCGTTTGAAAGAAGCTCGCGAAAAAAGGCACTTTCCAATGATTGTGGTAGATCCTCGCATTACCATGCTGGCGCAATGGGCAGACATTCACCTGCCCATCACTCCCGGCACAGACACAGTATTGCTGAATGCAATGATGCACGTAATTCTCAACGAAGGCCTGCATGACCAGGCTTATATCGATGCCCATACCAACGGTTTTGATGAGATGAAAGCTGCCGTGCTGGAATATGACCCAAAATCAGCACAGAAAATCTGTGGTATTGATGAGGACACCATTCGCCATGTTGCCAGATTGTATGCAAAGTCTAAAGCCTCTATGAGCATCTGGACTATGGGCATCAATCAAAGCACCCACGGCTCTGATGGGGTCTGCAGTATCAACAATCTGAACCTGATCACTGGTAATATCGGCAAACCCGGTGGCACCAGCCTATCCATCACTGGACAATGCAATGCCATGGGCACACGCGAATGGTCTTCCTGCTCCGGTCTGCCCGGTTATCGTCTGCTGGAAAATCCACAACACCGGCAGGAAGTCGCTGATTTCTGGGGCATTGACCCAGGGTTCTTTCCTGACAAAGTCGGCTTAAAACAAACCGATATTTTCCCAGCCATCGAAACCGGGCAAATCAAAGGCCTGTGGCTGGTTGCTACCAACCCGTTGACCTCAATGGCCAACCAACCACGTATTCGAAAGGCTATGGAAAGCCTCGAATTTGTCATGGTACAAGACGTTTATGAAGACGTTGAAACCGTCGAATACGCGCACGCCTATCTACCGGCTTCAGTCTGGGCCGAAAAAGAAGGATGTCACACCAATACCGAGCGACGGGTCAATATTACCCGTAATGCCTTACCCAGCTATAAAAACTCAAAGCCGGATTTCTGGATTTTTAACCAGATGGCGAAACGCTTCGACAATGGCAGCAAAATAGATTTCCCGGCAACACCTGAAGGCGCCTTTAACGAAATGCGTGCACTGTCAACTGGCGAAGGCCGCACTCTTGATATCTCGGCCATGACCTATCAGAAAATCGAACAAGCCAGAGGCATCCAGTGGCCATACCGTGAAGACTCTGAAAACCTGCAAGGTGAACCTCGACTGTATACTGACGGCCATTTCCAGACGCCTGACGGCAAAGCAAACCTGATTCCAGTGCGCTTTTTCAATAATAATGAGTGTCCTGACGACGATTACCCTTTCTGGCTCAACAGCGGCCGCATTGTGGAACACTTCCATACCCGTACTCGCACTGGCAAGATTGGCAATATCAATAAATTCAGTCCGACACCATATATGGAAATCAATCCTGACGCTGCGGCCGAGTTAGGGGTTGCAAGCATGCAATATGTTCGGCTGGTTTCACGGCGCGGCGATGCGGTAGTGATGGCTCAACCTACCCAGCGAGTGCCTCGTGATATGGTGTTTGTCCCGTTTCATTATCACGATTGTGTCAATCGTCTGACTCTTGGCTTGTTGGACCCCTACTCCAGACAACCAGCCTTCAAACAATGCTCCGTACGCATTGAACCTATTGACCAGAAAGAAGCGGCGCGTATGAACCTGGAACGCAGAACGTTTTAAACAAAGTTGAGCTATGACTACAAAACACACCTCAGAACCACTTTTAGAGAATCCTTTAGAGAACCTGATTGCGCAAGCCGAATCCGAAGCCAATGGTTCTAACTGCGGCAGTTGTTCTTCCAGCGCTGTGAATAGTGACTCACTCTGGAATCGGCGGCCCGATGAACCCCATTATGCCGTGTTGCAAGACCAGCAGAATAAAGACACAAACCAATGGGGGCAGAAGATTGATTTGATGGATCTGACCGAAAACCAATTACCCGTTGGTCGATCAATGTATATCAATGACAATCCTGCCGTTGGCGATAACCCGAACCGTAACAAACAACACGGTTTTTACTTTAATGCTGACAATTGCATTGGCTGCCATGCCTGTGAGGCTGCTTGCAGTGAAAAAAATGAAAACCCCGCACACATCGCTTTTCGCTCCGTAGGTTATGTGGAAGGCGGCAGCTTCCCTGACTTTCAACGCATGAATATTTCAATGGCCTGCAACCATTGCGACGATCCGGTTTGCCTGAAAGGTTGTCCGACCAAGGCATACACCAAACACGCTGAATATGGCGCTGTCTTACAGGACCCTGATACCTGTTTTGGCTGTGGTTACTGTACCTGGGTCTGTCCCTACAATGCCCCTCAGCTTGATCCGATAGAAGGTCAGGTGTCTAAGTGCAATATGTGCGTGGATCGCCTCGAAGTCGGGCTTAAACCATCGTGTGTATCGGCCTGTGTGGGAAATGCACTGGATTTTGGCGTCATCGAAAACATACCGGAAAATCGTCAACAAGCCAAAGTCTCTATTCCCGGTTTTCCAGACCCCGCCATTACCCAACCAAATATTCGCTTTCAGCAAACCCGACAACTGGCTGATGAAATGCAACGCACAGACGATATGCCTGTCAAATACCGCAAAAATGAGCAAGGTAACTATAAACCAGTCGTTGACAAGAAGCTCAGCAAGGAGGCGTTCTGGAACCTTGGAAAACTCAACTCCCGAGAGAATCCACTGGTTGCCTTTACATTATTAACCCAAATGGGTATTGGTGCTTTTGCTCTGGCTTTTCTGAGTAGTTTATTTCCCAGTCAGTTCCTGCAATTCAAAGCCTCAGCAACCTATGCTCCTTTGATAGCAATTTGCTGCATTTGCATTGCCTCAGGTTTATTTATGTCCACTATCCATTTAGGAAAACCCTTGCGATTTTATCGAGGTTTCAACAACTTGCGCTGGTCTCCAGTATCACGCGAAGGTCTGGGAGTTGCTCTGTTCATGACCTTTGCCGGCCTGCATATGCTGCTCGTTCTACCACAGAACTCATACCTGCAAAACACTCTGAAAAGCACTCTCAGCATCGACATCCTGCCTCTAGCCAATAGCGGTTTAATTCAGATACTAAGCAATGTGACCGCAGGCCTGGCCATCATTGCTGGCGGTATCGGGCTGTACTATATGTACCGTTGTTATCGCATCAAAGCACGACCTTTCTGGGACCATTGGCAAACAGGTAGCAGTTTTGTTGGCAATGCGATCTCTCTGGGTAGTGCTTTAGTGTGTCTGTTTGCCTTGCCAACACTGTTGCTGAGCAACACCAGTACGCAAAGCCTGCTCACTATTGGCGGCTCTGTTATGCTGACAGGTGCGTTACTAGAAGGTTTGGGTTTGCTGGTACATGCCAGAGCCATGACAAATGCCTCTCATGAAGGCGCTGCATCACACTATATCCAGCAGACCACTGTTGGCAAAACCTATCATTTACGCAATGTTCTGATGCTGATCAATATAGTTTTGATGATCGGTTTGTTGATATCACAATCCTCTGGAACTATCGCGCTCATTCTATGGACCTTGAGTGCTATGATACTGCTGACAACCTGCATTATCAGCCGTGCTCTATTTTATATTCTAGTCATACCAACAACCATGCCAGGTGCTTTTTTCTGGAAAAACAAAGGGTTTGCTGATCATGCCAGAGATATTGGTCTGGCTGCAAGCATGCCCAGCGCAGGTATTATAGATAACTCACACTAGGGTGTGTTAACACGCCCTAACCAACGATGCAGCCTGATTGCCACCAGCCAACGATCCGGATATTGTTATTCACAGGATACACAATATCCGGCTTACCCTCTGGCTTTGCAGAAGATCGTTCGACTCTGCTTGATTCTACCTATAAGGAAGGTCTAATATAGCGCGTAAATTACTTACTGCAACAGTCACAGGTTAATTCGACGATGGCGAAACTCTCTCATATTGATAAATCCGGCGCAGCCCATATGGTGGATGTTTCTGCAAAAGCGGATACCATACGAACAGCAACTGCTGTGGCTGAGGTCAGTTGTTCTGATGATGTTTTACAACAGATTCAGGACGACAACAACCCTAAAGGGGATGTCTTTGCCACGGTGCGCATCGCCGGCATCCAAGCAGCCAAACAATGCTCACAACTGATTCCTTTATGCCACCCCCTGCCCCTTCACAAAGTCAGCATTGATGTACAGATAAAAAGCAATGGTATCGTCATTCATGCCCGTTGTAAGACTACAGGCAAGACCGGCATTGAAATGGAAGCCTTGACAGCCGCATCGGTCAGTGCTCTGACCTTCTACGATATGTGCAAAGCCGTCGATAAATCCATGGTTATTCAGCAAGTAAAATTATTAGAGAAAACGGGCGGTAAATCTGGAGACTGGCATGCCTGAAAACACTATTCATATTCTGTTCTTCGGTCGTCTGGGTGAGTTGGCTGAAAAGTATCTCAACAAAAACGAGCTTACATTACCCTGGCAAACGGGGTTTGTTACTGCCGAAGACCTGATAACAGCCATCTCAAGCGACCACCAGGAGTTGCTGGATGAATTAGGTAAAAATACCAATCTGGTTTCAATCAATCAAGCAATGTCCAAATTGAACGCCCCGGTCAATGCAGGTGACGAAGTGGCTTTTATGAGTCCTTTGAGCGGTGGATAGCAGCAGACCGGAGATACTTATGACCACTGAACATTCCATACGAGTAGATCTCCAAAATGACGACTTTTGTCATGCCAGCGAATATCAGACGCTACGAGATAATAATTTATCTTGCGGAGCAATTGTGACATTCACTGGCTTGGTGCGCGAATTCACACACGATACCGCCAGACAACAGACTGTGCAGTATATAGAATTACAGCATTACCCTGTCATGACCGAAAACAGCATCATTGAGATTGCCGGTAAAGTCGCTGCGGAATTTAAAATTCATGATGTCCGCATCATTCATCGTATCGGTAAACTGTATCCTAATGATCAGATTGTGTTGGTCGGTGTTGCCAGTCCACATCGCCAAGAAGCCTTTCTGGCAGCTGAGATGTTGATGGATTATCTGAAATCACAGACTCTACTGTGGAAAAAGGAGGTCCGCCAAAGCGTTGACAATGAAGGCAAACTCCAGCAAGAGTCGATATGGATAGAACCCAAAGAACGTGATTATGATGCGTTGACGAGATGGCAGAAGAAACCGTCATAGGCTGTATTCTGGCTGGGGGAGAGTCACGGCGCTTTGACTACCGGAGTAAGGGTTTGCAATCTTTGTCAGGCCGTCCGATGATTGCTGCTGTGATTGACCGTCTGCAATCACAGGTTGCCGAACTGTATATCAATAGTCAGCACGACGACTATGAGCAGTTTGGTCTGGGTTGCTTTGCGGATATAAACCACCCCTTTCAAGGGCCATTAAGCGGTTTATTATCCTGCATGCTGCATACTAAAAAACACCACCCAACAGCCAACTGGTTGGCTATAGCTCCCTGCGATGCACCTTTTTTACCAACCGATATGGTCAATAATCTGCTATCAGAGTCCATGTCAACAAATGAACAAACACGCATTTGCTGCTATTCCTATCAAAATGAATTGCAACCGACATTCTCACTCTGGCACACCAGCCTGCTGAGTTCGCTTGAAACCATCATTAACGAAAAGAAAATCGGTGGTTTCAAAGGCTTTCTGAAAATATCACAAGAGCCTTACTCTACTGTAGAATACCCAGAAGTAACAGACGCTGTCCCACAGCCATTTTTTAACATTAACACTGCCGAAGACCTTGCCATCGCCGAGCAATATTACGCAGCAACTGAATAATAAAACTGAAAACGAATCACTATGTCTCACGCCAACTCTGATTTTACCCCGCTCAATATTGCGGTTTTGACCGTTTCCGACACCCGCACTCTGGAAACAGATACCTCGGGCAGCTTTCTTGTAGAAGCATTGCAAGCAGAGGGGCATAAGCTGGCTGATCGCAAACTATTGTTAGACGACACTTACCAGATTCGTGCCTGCGTTTCCAACTGGATTGCCGACGCTGATATTAATGTGGTCATTTCTACTGGTGGCACCGGCTTTACTCCTCGTGATGTAACCCCTGAAGCCTTATCCCCTTTGTTTGACAAACCGATTGATGGTTTTGGTGAACTGTTTCGACAGATTTCTTACACTGAAATCGGCACTTCTACAGTGCAATCACGCTGTCTGGCAGGCATTGCCAATCGAACTATCATCGCCTGTTTACCAGGTTCAACAGGGGCCTGTAAAACTGGCTGGACAGGCATTCTGCAACAACAACTGGACAACCGTCATCGTCCCTGCAACTTTGTACCACATACACGCTGAGATCAAACTATGGCTATGACCCTGCAAACTGTTGCCAGCGGTATTGAACAATTATTGAACCAGGTTCGTTGTCTGGTTCAAACCGAACAAGTCTCGTTGCAGCAAGCTTCCGGGAGGGTTCTGGCACAGGATGTCATTTCTGCTATCGATGTGCCTCCAGCCAATAACAGCGCTATGGACGGATATGCTTTGTGTGCTGCCGATTTACGCAATGACCAATTGACAGCTCTTCCCATCAGCCAGCGCATTCAGGCTGGTGATGCACCCATGGCACTAACCCCTGGGACAGCAGCTCGTATATTCACTGGTGCTGAGATTCCAGCCGGCGCAGACACTGTCGTTATGCAGGAAAACTGCCGTCAGGATGATGATCAATTAATCGTGCTGCAATCACCCAGACAAGGCGAGAATATCCGGCCACAAGGCCAAGACATTCGCACAGACAGCACCATTTTGCTCAAAGGCACACGCTTGCGCCCTCAGGAAGTCAGTTTATTAGCCTCCATTGGTATTGCCAGCATCGAAGTTTACCAACCTTTGACTGTTGCCATTATCAACACGGGCAACGAACTGGTGGAACCAGGAAAGCCATTAAAACCAGGACAAATATACAATTCCAATCGGTTTCTACTCGATGGCATGCTACAGCAATGGGGTTTTAAAACAATTCATCAGGATATTGTCAATGATACGCTGGCAGACACACAAACGGCTCTTAGCCAGGCAGCAGAACAGGCTGATATAGTGATCAGTACCGGTGGTGTTTCGGTAGGCGAAGAAGATCATATCAAACCCGCAGTCGAGGCGTTAGGCAAACTTGAACTGTGGAAAATGGCTATCAAACCGGGTAAACCATTTGCCTTTGGGCATATAGAACAAACGCCTTTTATCGGCTTACCGGGCAACCCTGCGTCTGGTTTTGTCACCTTATTAATTATAGCTCGCCCTTTTCTGTTGGCCTCACAGGGTCGAAAAACCAGTGACTTGTATCCGGCAGAAATTGAGATCAAAGCAAATTTCTCTAGAAAAACAGTCAAACGCGAAGAATACCTGCGAGCCAGGCTAAGCCAGGATGGCGTTGAACCTTATTCAAACCAAAGTAGTGGTGTTCTAGTCTCATCCTGTTGGGGAGACTGCCTGGTCAAACAAGCAATTGGTGATGACATCAAACAAGGTCAGCTGGTAAAAACTCTGTTTTATCAGAACTTGTTCTTTTAAACAGACTCACGATGACTCTCAGTACAGAACAACGCTCATGGATGCAGCAAGCCCCAACTGACCATGCCACAATACAACAACTGTGTATTCGCCCGAAGTCGGGTCTACGCCAATTTCCAGACAAAATTGAGTTATGTACACAGCGAGGCGTAGTTGGTGATCGCTGGTTGCACCATACCTGGATGCATTTGGAAGATGGTTCCCCAGACCCACGCCTGCAAGTCAGCATTTTACCTTATCGAACCTGGCAACTGGTCTGTAAGGAGAAACAGGAATCAGGGCTGGCTATTCACCCAGGAGATACCGTAATCGCAGACCTGAACTGCTCTACGCACAATCTGCCTGTTGGTCAACGATTGCAGCTTGGTTCAGCCATAATAGAAGTCAGCGATGTGTTTAATAATGCTTGTAACAAATGGCGGAACCGCTATGGCAGTGACTCTATCAAATGGATCAATCAAAAAATCAACCTCCCTTTAAGACTACGCGGTGTTTTGTGCAAAATTGTACACAGTGGCGAGTTCACCATGAACGACACCATAAACAAGGTCTGTTATGATTGAACCATTAAATGACTATCGCTGTATAAAACCATGAGAATCGTTGAAATTAATAAAGAACCCGTTGAACTTTACCGAATTCTAAAATTTGAAAATATGGTAGCCAGTGGCGGGGAAGCAAAGCACGTTATCTCTGAAGGTCAGGTGACGGTCAATGGCGCAGTCGAAACCCGTAAACGAAAAAAAATTATTTCCGGTGACATCATCGAATTTGGCGGAGATACTATTCAACTGCAACTCATTTAAAATGTGATCAACTATCAAACAATCAATCAGGTTTCTAAACATTGAAAAACTTACAACATCTATTCCAAAAAAATGTTCGATGGGCAAATTCCATAACAGCAGACGACCCTGAATTTTTTTCCAGACTCTCCAAACAACAAGCACCGGAATATCTCTGGATAGGCTGTTCAGACAGCCGGGTTCCAGCCAACCAGATTGTCGACTTGCCTCCTGGTGACGTCTTCGTTCACCGGAATATTGCCAATGTTGTCGTACATACCGACCTGAACTGTCTATCAGTGTTGCAATACGCGGTTGATGTGTTGAAAGTAAAACATATTATTGTCTGTGGTCATTATGGCTGCGGTGGGGTCAAAGCCTCAATTGATGGCAATGATAACGGCCTGATCGACAACTGGTTGCGACATATTAAAGACGTTGGCCGTTTCAATGCGGATAAGTTGAAAGACCTCGGTGATGAAGAAAAACTCAACACCCTGTGTGAGCTCAACGTCATCGAACAAGTCACCAATGTCTGCAATACCACTATTGTACAGAAAGCCTGGAAAAATGGTGCAGACCTGTCAGTACATGGGTGGATTTATGATATTAACAATGGGATTTTAAAAGACTTGGACCGCTGTATTACATCGGACGCTGAACTTAAAGAAAAAAATAATAATCAACCTGCTTTTTAACGTTATGTATTCAGGTTAACAAGCCAAAGTCCTCAAGTTAGAAGTACCCACAGAGTAAAACCATGACCGTAGAACACGAAGGAAATCTTACCACCCGTACTGTCGCCATGCCCAATGACACTAATCCAGCAGGGGATATTTTTGGTGGATGGGTACTGTCACAAATGGATATCGCTGCTGGCATCTGCGCTGGACAGCGAGCTCAAAGTCGAGTTGTAACCGCGTCGCTCGAAGGCATGAGTTTTATCCGCCCAGTTAAGGTTGGTGACATTCTGGGGGTTTATACTAAGATTGCTGCTGTAGGCCGCACCTCCATGACTGTTCACGTAGAAGCCTGGGTCAGGCGAGGTCGAATAGGCAACCGGGAAAAAGTCACCGAGGGAATGTTCCGGTTTGTCGCCATCGACGATGATGGTAAATCAACGCCTATTCCTGATGAAAATGACCTGCCCGATTACGTCAAAGAGAAGCTAATATAATTACGAACTCTCAAATACATCCATCACTCGGGCTATGGAATTAACATTATGAACCAACCAGTACAAAGTCGAAACTGTCCATTATGCGATAGCCTGAACTGGAAAATTGTTGCCAGTGGGCAAGCCGAACAAATCATCAATGCCAGTGAATACTATGATGACAGTGCCTATGACCGTTTGGGTATAAGCCCCAAAACCCCCTTTAGTCTTTCGAAATGTCAGGACTGCCAATTTGTTTACGCTTCCCAAGTCCCTGCAGATTCTTTTTTACAAAGGCTTTATGCCAGCGGCAGTTGCCTTGAAAAATCCGTTGCTACCTTTGCCAGACCATCCAGAGCCGCTTTTGCTTTTAATTCCTTATCAACCTTGCTGACAGCAATAGCCACAAAAGCCAGTGATCATGAAGGTCTTGGCAAGAAAATCCGCATTCTTGATGTCGGCTGCGCCTATGGCGTTGGCAGCCTGGGCTTAGCACGCACGCACTACCCTTATGAAGTGGTGGGAGTTGAGTTGTCGGATCTGGCTCGCACATATATTGCCAGAGAAGGAATGCAAGCTTTTAGCACTTTAGGAGATTTAAACAACGCAGAACCCTTTGATGGAATATTATTAAACGACATTTTAGAACACGTTGCCGACCCTTTGGGCTTTGTATCTGACTTAAAAAAAGTATCTCATAACAATACTGCCATTTGGGTCAATGTGCCCAACTTTATCGACTGGCGCTTATCCACTGCCCTTGAAAAAATTAACCAAGGCCGCATGGATGCCCCAAAAGATGTAAACCCTTGGGAACATTTGTCTTATTTCAGCCCTCAGACTCTGGATAAACTGATGCAGAAAGTGGGAGCAAAACGCCACACTGATACATTAGTCAACTATCCTGTCAGCAGCCATTCATTCAAAGATTTTATCACCTCAGTTTTACGAGCAGTTAGAGATTTCTGGCGAATGTATAAAGGCAAATACCCCAATGAAGTGACAACATCAGGCATTTATTTTTTTAAAAAATAAACCAACGATTCACCACAGGAGTTACTTGTGTTGGCATTTTTGCATCAGACTTTGGGCTTTCTCATTGAGCCAGGCAATGTTGTTTGCCGGTAATTCGCTGATAGTCTCGAGTGCTGTTTCTATCTGACCACAAGTGATGTCGGTTCTTTTCAGGATATTTTTGAGCACATGTTTATCCGGCTCAGTTGCCAAATGACTTAACAGGTCGGCAGGTAATTGAGGGTTGCGTGCCAAAGCCCTGGTGATACCTGAGTTTTGCGAACGTTGCTTATACAACTGCCTGAGAATAGTAAGTGGTGTTTTCTTATTCTGAGATAAATCAACATAGAAATAAGCTGGATACTGATGTTCATGATAAATTCGCTGCAAAATTGCTTCAGTCACCTGTTCATTTCTAACAACACTTAATACAACACCAAAATCATGGGAGTTACTTAACGGTTCAAGTATCTCTGGCGATGCATAGGGGCTATTTGCAATTGGAATCAGCTGTGTTCTATCTTGAGTTTCAGCCATCATTCGCTTAAGGATAGTGGCTTCATTGCCTGGATTAGCAGACAAAAGAACCTTCAGTTGGTCACTATTAGCTCGAATCGCCTCTCTTTGTCTGAGTGCTTCATTATCGCTTGAGATATTTTCAGCAACGGTTTCAGACAATTCATTGGCCTGCCAGATAAAAGGAAGCAATAGCAGTGCCGACAATATAAACAGACTCATCTTCAGCCCTGAACTCACTTGACCATTTTGCTTTTTAATTAAATAACGTGTGTGCAGATAACCCAAGATAAAACCACCCAACATGGGCAGCATCGCTAGTATTGGCAAAAAGATAAGCCCTATTGAGGCTGTTGAACCTCGAAGCTGTAAAGTAGAGTAGGCACTGAACGATAAAAATAGAAAAAACACCAATAACCCATAAAAACTAGCCCTTTTATAGTTTCCTTTGGGAACACACAAAAGAACGGTGCACACAACCAGCACCAAAAGGGGTATTGCCCATATCAAGGATAAAAATAACATATCTGCATTCCGCCATAGCAACTGAGTGGTTTCGGTACTCCAGCTTATGAATAGGACAAAGAATAGACAAACCTGGCAGGCGGAGTGCTGGTAAAAGAACGCTAAGTACTAAATTTAAGCACTGGCTAGCACTATATTCTTTGTTGAACAGTATTGTTGAACCGTTTTTTAAACCATATTATTGAATCGTAAAGAGTTCACACCAGAACCCTGCAAACTATCAACCGCCAGTCATATTCATAAAGCGTACGATATGCGTTTCTTCAGATTTAAATTCATGCTTTTCAGGCTTGCGAAGCAATGCATCAACAATTGTTTGCTGCAAGGTCTCATTAGTATAGTCTGGTGCCCTGAGAACAGCGCGCAAATCAACGGCATTATCATGACCAAGGCACAGCAGCAGCTGTCCTTCAACAGTCACGCGAACACGGTTGCAAGAACCACAAAAATTATTTGAATGCGGTGAAATAAAACCCACTCGAGAATCTGTATCAACCAGTTTGTGATAACGCGCTGGCCCGCCACTGGTGTATGTATCAGAAAGTAAGTTATAGCGTGTACTCAAACGATCCAGGACTTGTTGGCTGAAAACGACAGTATCAGCGCGTTGATGTGAGCTTATATGCCCCAACGGCATTTCTTCAATGAACGTAATATCAAAACCATTTTCTACCGCATAATCTGTCAATTGCAGCACAGCGTCATCATTCTGGCCACTCAAGACTACACAATTCAATTTGACTTGCATACCCAGCTGCTTCGCCGTTTGCAGGCCAGACAATACCTGTGGCAATTGATCACCACGAGTCATTTTAGCGAACTGTTGCTGATCCAGTGTATCCAGACTAACATTAACACGCCTGATTCCAGCCTGATAAAGCGCAGCTCCCTGCTTTGGCAATAAAACGCCGTTGGTGGTGAGTGTCAATTCGTCCAGCCCATCCAGTCCAGTTAATTGTTCAGCCAGTAATGGTAAATCCTTACGTACCAGAGGCTCCCCTCCAGTCAAACGAATCTTGTTAACACCCAAAGCGACGAATGCTTTACCAACTTCGTATAATTCTTCCAGACTCAGAATCTGCTTTCTGGGTAAAAACTGCATATCTTCTGCCATGCAGTAGACGCAACGCAAATTGCAACGATCAGTAACTGACAATCGCAAATAGTGAATATGTCGACCAAAAGGGTCTTGCAATTGAGCCATTCTGTTTAACCACTTAACAACGTTATTCTTGATTTCTGAAGTATAACGCTGTTAAGCCTGTTCTGTCGCTAATTATTGCCGCAAATAATGAGACAAAAACTATCAAACCTGTCCATAACCGACAGCCAGCACAGCACTGACTGTCGGCTTAATGCTTATTTGCTGGTTGCCGCCTTGCTGATACCAGCCAATGCTTTGTTCACTTTTCCAAGAACCGCATCACAACCTTGTATATTATGACGTTTCTGCAGGTACATTGGATCATTGTAAGATAAGGTCACAGTACCATCTTCTGCCAACCAGATTAATGCTTTTTGTGGCAAATCTATAGCCGCACTCTGGGCACATTTCATAATTGGACTACCTACTTTGGGATTGCCAAAAATAACCAATTGAGTATCACGCAACTCAACCCCCACTTTCTTGGCACCATCTGAGTGTTTTATACGGGCGAAAACAGTCATGCCTTTTTCTTTAAGGATTGATTCAAGGCGATCTGCTGTGGTGGCAACATCATGTGCACTTTTCACATTAATGGTACCTTCTGCAGCAAACGCTGGAGTTGATAAAATAACCATGGTGGCGATAGCACTACTGATAAAAACTCGTAACTTCATAAAAGGCTCCAATAACTGCAGTTGTGATAATTGAGGGTTGAATGAACAATAAAATTAAGAAAAGTATCTTAATCGATGAATTATAAAAATTTGATCTGTGTTGCAATAGCGTAATTCTTATTGGAAGCGTTTTTCTATCTTTTCCAGCAACAACATTATTTGCTGTTCTTCGACCAACATTTGCTGTGAGGCCCGCGAACGAATGGTGTCAGAATCATGGACATAAGCTTGAGTTGTTCCCCATAATTCCGAGTCATGACTCAAAGATTCAAGTAAATCTAAACGTTGACCTTCGCTTAGATCACAATCAATAGCGGATAACACTTTCAGCAAGTGATCACTAAATGTATTGTGTGAAACCAGGTGCAAGGGCTGCTTAACAGCCAATGCCTGACGACAAAAGGCCTGTAACATCAAGCTGCAATATTCCAGTTCAGTCAGTTGTTTGGATAATCCATCTGCTAGCTCAGCTTTATTCATCAACCTGGGTTGAATGACTTTCTGTACATCAGACCCCATCCAACCGGTTGGTCGTTCGTGAATCTGCACCAAAACGTCAGCTGGGTTTCGATATACCAGGATCAAAGGCACATCAGCAAACACATCTTCAAACAGAGTAATGTAGAACAGTGCCCAACTGGACAATTTGATAAACACTGATGCTTTAAGAGATTTGTAGTTGCTGCTATACAAGCCTATCAATTGCCTGAGCCACTGCGTTTGAAACTCACTATTGATCAGCTCATGAGTCAGAAGTTCATTTATACAATTAGGCTCAAAAAAGCAGGCCGCATTATTCAAACTGCCCAGACCTCTGGCAACCGCTGTGCTTCCACTTCTCGGGAAGTGAAAAATAAAACCATCAATCTGTGACTCTTTATCAGACAGATCAATATCCATTAATGGAACATTAAAACTATTCTCCTTAGAAGAAAAATCCAGATCAGAAACAAAGCCCAGCAATGGCTCTTTCAATTTTGCGACTTTGACTACCGGCTCCCCAAATGAAAACCTCAACGATTGTGGCAGCCAGACTTCATCATCAGGTATCTTCATAAAAAACTCGAAAAAACGATGGGCATAATATCAAGTAATTATTTTGCATAAATCAAAGGTGCTGTTATTATTCTATAGGGTGTCGGCGAAAGATGGGTATATCATATAGGGTTATTATTAGTGAGTCCTCACTATCCCTCGTTTCTGTCAAAATTTTCTGCCAGTGGTTCAATAAGCGATTTATATTTTCCGGGGTAAAAAGTCATTATGTTTTCTGGGGGAAAAACATGAAAAAAAATGTCATTACTGATCTGATTTTTATCACCTTATTTTTGGTGTTAGGCTTCGTGTTATTTTTCTCTTCGGCTCCACAAGAGGATACTAAAGCAACTGAGTTTACGGCAAACACCTCTGATATTCCCGCATTCACCTTAGACTGTGCAACCATTGACTCCAACCCATTGGATGATCAATACCGGGAATTTATCCGTATTCACAATAAAGATACGGTACCCAACTTTGCCAGAAACTTTACCGCAAAAACCATAAAAAGTGGTCAGTGGTCAGACCAGAGCATCTGGAACAATGGTCAAGTACCCAGCACAAATGCAATAGTCATCATAGATAATGATCATAGCGTTGAATATGACCTTGATTCAACAAACGCATTGAATGCTGTCGGTATAGCTGGAGAATTACGGTTTTCTGACACAAATACCACCAAAATGCATGTGACACACCTGCTTGTCTACCGAACAGGTTCTCTGCGCATTGGCGATATTGACGCCCCATTGGATGCAACGATTACTGCGGAAATCGTTATTAATGATCAAAGGCTGTTAACAGAAAAATCTACAGAATCATCGCTGAATAACCCAATAGACCCCAAACAATATGGCAATGGCCTGCTGGTCTGGGGCTCTATTGACTTCCACGGAACACCAAAGGAAATCGTTTTCTCACGCCTGAACAAAGCGGTGTCTTCGGGTGATCAAATCATTCATCTGGATACGGTCCCAGCTTCCTGGCTGGTAAAAGACCAGTTGTTAATACCTGACTCAAGACAGATCAGACCAGCAGACATCAACACCAGAGACGAATCACCTTATAATCTGAAAGGTTCCAAAGGCCTGGTAATGCCTGCGCACTGGGAATTGGCTGAAATCAGCAAACTTGAAGCAAGCAACATCACCTTGAAACAAACTTTGCGCTACAACCATAAAGGCATAAATACCAATCTAGACAAACAAACTGAAACCCGTTTGATGCCACATGTCGCCAACGTCAGCAGAAACATCATTATTCGTTCGGAAAATCCTTCAGGCACCCGTGGCCACACTATTGGCTTCCACAACTCCAGCATAAATATTAATCACGCACTGTTCAAAGACCTCGGCAGAACGACTATTGCCACCATTGACAACAGCATCGCCACCGAAGGTCTGGAAGCCGAGTACATTGGAGAAAACCAGGTAGCTCGTTATCCCGTTCATATGCATCACATAACCAATGCTCAACAACTATCATCCAGTGCCCCCAGCTTTCGCTTGATTGGCAATGTTATCAACGGTGGGAAACGCTGGGGCTTGTCCCTGCACGGTTCACATTTTGGTCTGGTCAAAAACAACATCGTCTTTGATATTGATGGCGCTGGAATTGTCACCGAAGACGGTTCAGAAACAGGCAATGTTTTTGAAGGCAACTTCGTTGCTGCTATTCGTGGTTCAGGCATGGACATGGAACACCGAGAAAGAGGCGAAGGCGTTGGCCATGAAGGTTCCGGGTTCTGGCTTGGTTCAGACAACAACATAGTGCGCAATAATGTTGTTGCTGGTGTCCGCGCCAGTGGCTATGCACTGTTTCGAACAGAAAGATCACAGGCTTTTCCTGAGTTTCCATTACTATCGGATTATCCTGATAATCGTATCTTTGAGTTTTCTGACAATGAAGTTTACGGGGCCGCTGGTTACGGGGTGAGGATATGGAGCACCAAAGAATGTTCAATCTGTAAAAGCCGCAATGTCGATCTGGTCAACACCTTGATCTGGAAAAGCAGCAATGGTGTCATGTTTGACTATCATTCAGACTATTATACGTTCAACAAATTGCGAATTATTGGTGAAGATAAAAATCAGGCTGACACTATTGGTATCCGGGCCAATCACAGCAAATCTGCCAAGGTGTATCAAGCCACAATCTCCGGCATGAATGTTGGTATTGAAGCTGGCGGAGTGCGTAATCGACAATTCAATATTGAAGATGCCAGTATTGAGGCTAAGACTGGAGTCAGAATTTTAACCCCAACCTCCTGGGGAGGGAAAAGAGCTTTCAATCTGGACACAGTAAAATTTATCGAAGACACCAGCCAGCCACAACAGAGGTTCATTGAGTTTGGTGAAGAGACGTATGGAACCCGTAAACCGAAAATCACTCAAAAGCGGCCAGTATATGTCTATAATCACCAGCGTATTGCTGGCAACAATTTTCAGGTTTTCAAAAATGAACAGGCCAGAGACTATATCTTACCGCAAAGTGATGACACCAGCATGGGTTGTCCTGAAGCCAATATGACCAATGCCGCTTGTCATGAGAAATACACTATTGCCGCAGGAGGCCAGATAGCCACATGCGACCAAACTCTGGACGGCATTGATGGTTTTGCTTGTCCATACACCAATTAGCACTCAACAGGAATAAAAAACAGCTATGTTCGGATTAGATTATTTACTCGACCCACTCGATAAAGAAGAATTTCTAACAAAATACTGGGGCAAACGAGCCGTTGTTATTCAAGGTTCGACTGAAAAGTTTACTGATATATTCAGCTGGAATGAGGTCAACCATTTCTTAAACAATACGCGCACCAGCTATGATGGCATGCGTTTATTACATGAGAAAAAAGAGCTACCAAAACAACATTTTCCCGACGCCAGAAACTGGTTGAAGAAAGGAGCAACACTGGTCATCAATTCAGTAAACCAGGTTGACCCGATCGTTGGCAGGTTCAATTCATTTCTTGCACGCGAACTAAATACCCAAATCCACACGAATTGCTATGCCTCCTATACCTCCAAGCAAGGCTTTGATACACATTATGATCAACATGATGTTTTCATCGTGCAAGTTGAAGGAACCAAGCAATGGGCCGTTTTTGAACCAACCAACACCTACCCCCTGCATCAGCAAGGCAATGATAAAGGCAACCCACCCACTACAGACCCTTATATAGAGTATGAAATGACTCCAGGTGATGTGTTATATATTCCCAGAGGCCACTGGCATTATGCCGTTGCCGTCTCGCCATCGGTTCACTTGACTGTTGGGCCGCAATCCAAGTCAGGAATAGAATATCTGCAGTGGCTTGTTGGACAAATGGTAAATACTGATGAATTCCTCAGAAAAGACTTTCCTGTCGCAGGCACACAAATGCTGGGAGGAACATACTCCGACGCTCCTTTAGAAGAACATATCGAACAATTCAAAATCAAACTGAACAGTTTGTTGGATGACAACACCCTGCGTGAATCACTGGTGCAATATATTATGACGGAAAACCCTATCAGAAAAGAATGGGATCTACCGGTTGATTGGGAAGCCATGGATTCCATATCATCTGACCGGGAATTTTCCTTGCATCCAGAGCAGAAGGTCCTGATCCGCTATGATGAAGACAGTCAGGACGCCGTTGTATTTGCACGCGGTAACCGCATTAATCTCGATGGCATTCCAAAAGATATGCTTGCCATGATTTTTGAATCTGCAGAAAACTCGTTCAGTGTTCAATCCATCTTGGAAATCTGTCCTCAGTTAGAGTTTGAAAAAATCCGTAATGTAATTGCACAATTAAACAGTCTGGGTCTTATTTTACCAACTGAAGAGGACAATTAAGGCTTTAATAAATACTATGTTTTCTAAGACTTGACATAGTATTAAACTATTATACAATCATTAAATACGTTTAACATATTGGGGAATATAGTCGTGTCAAATAAAAAAGATTCAAAAAACAACATTCGTCACACCGAAAAGCGCCGTAAGGCTTTGAAAACCCTGACAGCTGTCAGCGGTGTAGCAGCAATTGGAGCTGGTGCCAAGTGGGGCAAACCCATGCTTGAGACTATTGTCACACCAGCCCATGCACAAACTTCAGTAGTCACTCCTCCTCCAGCTCCAGGCGTTATAAGCGCAGCATGGTTTCTAGGAGATGATGCTCCAGGTGGTTACGATGCAGGCGGTGTAACTGGTACTCAAACTGTCACTGACAGCTTTTTGTACGATGATGGTACCGATATGCGGATTACTGCAACAGTCACTCCAGCACAGGCAATACCTATTACCGTCTCAATCAACGGCGGTACAACCACGTTTGGAACGGCTTCAGTGCCAACAACCATGACCAGTGCTGATACAGGTGTTGCTGATTTTGGAACTTTTGATCCATCAAATGGTGACTTTGGTGATGCTCCTGGAACAGGCGCAATCACAGTGACCTTATCCAGCCCTGGATTTGCCGATCACGTCATCACACTGAACGTATCCTGAGTCACTATTACGCACAGACTGAAAGGGATGGCTCTGCCATCCCTTTTTTGTTTTTTCTATCCAAAATTTCACCAAAAATTATGACGCGAGACGCATAAACAGTGCATTTTGATATAAAGCAAGGCTGGGTGCCACGCCAATTTGTAGAAAGGTCTGGTAAGGCTTATGTTGAGTTTGTTGATTTCAATAATCAAGAATTGAAAGCCTCTTTTCTGCGTCAGGATTTGGAAAGATATTCACGCCGTGTATTCGTTGAACTTGACTCTTTGTGGCAGTATGAATGCAGCAGTGAATTCCTCAGCCAGAATATCAAAGGCATGATATTCCATATGTCTCGTTGTGGGTCAACATTGGCGGCCAATATGCTGCGTCAGCATAGAGCCTGTCAGGTCATCGCTGAAGCTGATGTGATTGGACAATTTCTGCACACATTTAGAGGTCCTCAGCATGAATTGGTTCGTCATTTACGTCTGATCCTCAGCCTGTTATTTCACAGCTTCTGCAACAACAATCAAACTTTGATCATAAAATGGACCAGCTGGAATATTTTTATTATCGACGCCATTTGCCAAGCTGTCCCGAGCGTCCCTTTATGCTATTTATATCGTGAACCGGATGAAGTGCTGGTTTCATTGACCCAGAATCTGGCTGAATGGCAAGACCCCAAGCTGATCAAACGAAAATTAAACGAAACCAGTAACAGCTTCCAAGGCTCCGCTAAAAGCAATCCCTATATCGATTTGCTAATTCGCTCAAAAGCGGAAACCGCATCAACCGAAGAAATTGCTGCCCGCTTTATAGGCCAATGCTGCACAGCAGCCTTCGAATCTAAAACGCCTTTATTAATGGTTCCCTATCCCTCCTTACCAGAAGCCGTTTTTACTCATATAGCCCCACATATGGACATTGAAATGGATGGCATGACCAAGAGTCTGGCCAGAACAGAAAGTCGTTGGAATACAAAAACAATTGATCAGAGTAAAGTCTACAGTTCTGATACTAATGCCAAGAAAAAACGGGTGACACCCACTATGCGAACACTGATTGATGAACATATATCTCAACCTCTGGAAAGCCTTAAACAAGCGTCAACAGAGCAGTTTTCTCCCGTCAATGCTAAAACAAACTCCAATCAGGAAAACCTCATTATAGAAAACCAGAAAAATAATAAACCGGAAAAGCCAATCCAGACTAAACCTGTTGTAAAATGGCTTTAATACTTGATGTCACACCCTGACCTTCATCACTTATATAGGCTATAAAAAATGCAATCATTCCTAATTTCTATCTTAACTATTTCATTTTTTCTGCTGTCAAGCATTGGCGTTTTTGCTGATGAAACAACCAAAGCTAAAGCCAATAAAGATGATGCCATTCATGGTTATCACGCCTTCGGTTTTGCGGAACTGTCTGTAGCATCTTCATTAAGACAGCACGCTTACAAAAAATACTCAAAAAGCTTAACGGGAGCAATAGCACTTGAGAAAGCGATTCACAACCTATTCAATACCCCATCCAAAGCCTCCATGGAAGCCGCTCGTAAAGCTTGGATCAAAGCTCGCAATCCTTATTTAAAATCAGAGGTTCTGCGCTTTATCTTTCCAGAAATTGATCAATGGGAAGGCAAGGTTAATGCCTGGCCTATCGATGAAGGGTTTATCGATTATGTCGCCTTGGATAACAAATCAGGGCAGGATAACCCCTATTCAACCATCAATATTATTGCTAATACCAAACCAGTAGTAAACGGAAGTACCATAGACGCCTCCTCGATAACTCCAGAACTCATCGCTAATGTATTGCACCAATATGATGGTATAGAGAGCAATGTTGCCGCTGGCTATCATGCGATTGAATTTCTGCTTTGGGGACAGGACCTGGCAGAGACTGGTGCAGGCAACAGGCCTTGGACGGACTACAGCCTGACAGACTGTAGTAATGGCAACTGCGAACGTCGCCGGGCATATCTGCAAAGTTTGATGACTTTATTGATCAGTGATTTGCGCTTTGCCCTGAATCGCTGGGAACGTGAAGGTGATCTGACCATTAAGCTGATCACTGGTGACCCAGACCGTATTATGGGAACCATCATTGAAGGCATTGTCGAGTTCATTCAGGCGGAGCTGGCCGGTGAACGTATGAAACTGGCGTTGACTCTGCACGACCCGGAAGAAGAACATGACTGTTTCAGTGACACAACCCATTTAAGCCATTGGAATAATTTAAAAGGGGTCGAAAAAATATTGTTCAGCTTACCGAATATGCCAAACAATATCAGATTCATCGATATGCTGCCCCAGAGAGAACTTATCAGGGAAAGTTACACCAATGCACGCACGGCAGTTTCAGAGATAATGAAGAGTGGCAAAGCCGGTCAGCCTTTTGACCAGTTGATCCTTGAAAACAATAAACAAGGCAATCAGATTGTTCAGAATGCTATCGAAAAGCTGGCTATTTTGTCCCTGACATTAACGGAAACTCGTTCGCACTATAAATAATGTCAACGTCTATCAGAGCCTTGATTTGCCCTGGCATTACCCTATTGAGCCTTTTAATTCTGAATTGCAATACATACGCAGGCAATGAAAATGACCCAACTCTCGCTGGTGGAACCAACACATATACCGGCCCAATAAATACCAATGCGTATTCACATGCATCAACAGCTTTATCACCATTGCAAGCAATGGACTTTAATTTAGGCAATGCTCTGTTCAGGCGAGTCTGGGCAACAGGAATTGGCTCTGCCCGTTCGTCTGATGGTTTGGGTCCCTTATTTAACTCCCGTTCGTGTCAGCGTTGTCACATAAAAGATGGGCGCGGACACCCTCCTCTGGTTCCAGATGAACCTGCTGTGTCATTCATTATGCAACTTGAAAGTGACAGGAAACAGAAAACACCTCAGGGAGATCA